>CAZZGE010000221.1:0-7870 GCA_964653665.1 uncultured Porifericola sp.
GAAAAAACTCTCTTATCATTTGAAGAAGCTTAAATAGCCGTGCCGAATTTGTTTTGGTAGAAAGACAAGACCTTTCCTCTATCTCCCAGTGTGGTAATGACAAGCATCATATCTTTTGACAAGATGCTTTTAACTCCTGAGAAAATTTCTTACCGCAGCCAGTATCTTACAACCATTTGTTGAGGATATGTGTCTAGGTGTATGAATAGCGGTACTTTACTATGTAAAGTGAATTTTGCACAACAGTAAAAGTAATTTCAGGAATAATTTAGGAAATATGCATGTAATCACTTAAATATACATTGTTCAGGTCTATTTTTCTATATCGTTTGAGTGGCAGTCCCTAAGTAAGGTCTGCCCGGTTGCCATATTGTCTTTTTAATGTCAAAGGAGCATGCCCAAAATCCTGTAAAAGAGTAGGTAATATCTAATTCTTATAATGGTGGAGAACTTTGTGAAAATTTTGTTGTGGGTAACCTTAGGAGCATCTGCAATTGGTTGTGATGAAGACGAAGCTTCTGTGCTAGCGGATTCTCTGGAAGTTAGACTCGTTACTTTGGATGAAAACGGTGAAGAAAGAACAGTGTTTAAGGAGGGTGCAAATGTTGTTTTTGCTTTGAAGTTGATAAATAACTCAAAGCAAGACATTCAGTGGAGCAATTTCTGTCAACTTTTACAGCTAGATGTTTTTTATCTTATTTACAAGTGGAGAGAAGATGACGAAGGAAAACAAGAATTAAAACTGGTAGGTAAACCATACCCTACTCCGGTTAATTGTCCTGATATCAATTTGCCATCCAAAATCCCAGCAGGCATGAATGATTACTCAGTAAAAATTCCCTGGGATAACAACCAAGACAATTTACCATTAACACCAGGAAAATATTTCACCAGTCTTCAATATACTTTTGAAACTGAGAGTGGAAGCAAAGAAATTGACTTAAAGGCTGAATTTGAGGTGCAATAGCTTAATGAATAAATTAAATATTTATAAATTATGAAAAATTTTTTGTCATTGGTGCTATTAATGATATGCACAAGTAAAAACACAAAAGATTTGAATCTGGTAAAGTTCCGGATTCGGGAATGTTCAAAGCCCCACCAATCCAGTCAGTCATAGATATGAGAAGTATTAACTTGGCACAAATTTTACAAGAGGAAAAGCTAGAAGAAGGTTTGTCCGTACCTTTCAGATTTGGAGTAGATATCGATGTTAATTATACATTAGAAAATTCTGGAAAATGGTTTGAAAAGGAAGATGGCAGGGTATGGAAACTAAAGATTAGATCTAAAGGAGCATACTCAATTAACTTGATATTTGATCTTCTGTATTTGCCTGAAGGTACTATGCTCTATATCTATAACGAAGAAAAAACCATGCTGTATGGTCCAATAACATCTCAAGATATTTCAGATTCTGGAGTATTTGGAACCGATTTGATACAGGGAAGTACAATTACTTTAGAACTTTTTGAAACTATTCAGGAGAAAGTAATATTAAACTTACAAAAGTCATTCACGGGTATAAAAATTTATTTGAAACTCCTAACCTCTATGGCCAATCATATGGGTGTAACAACGACATTAATTGTCCAGAGGGAAATAACTGACAGAATCAGTCAGATGGTGTTGCTATGATCATACTTGGAGATGGTACTAGACTTTGTTCTGGTGCTCTGGTGAATAATGGTTGCCAGGATTTTACTCCAAATATTTTGACAGCTTTTCATTGTATTGATGTAGGTAACTTAAATCCTTGCGATAGCGATTTTGGAAATGGAACTTTAAGTACTGCTGAAATTAATCGTGCACAAAGTTGGGTGTTTAGGTTTCAATACAAAAGCCCTACCTGTAATGGTAGAGAACCATACACTAGTGAATATTACACATTTAATGGCGCTACATATAGAGCAGGGTGGGATGATACAAATTTTGCGTTGGTTCAAATGAATCAAAGACCTCGTGGAGATGTAGATACTGGGATAAGATATTTAAGGTGGTCAAGGGCATCTATAGCTCCTACCTCTGGTGCTACCATTCATCATCCTGCAGGAGATGTAATGAAAATTTCTTTATACAACAATACTGCTCCGTCTAATGGTAACCAGTTGATTTGGGGTATCGGCAATCAATCCTGTCCTACTAAAACAAATACGTCACCAATAAACACTCATTGGACAGTATTAATTAGCGACGGAACTACTGAGGGAGGATCCTCAGGAGGTCCATTGTTTGATCAGAATGGAAGAATTGTAGGTCAACTTCATGGAGGTGTTGATGCGTTTGCTCCTGTGACCAAATATTATGGCAGGTTTGACAGATCATGGACTGGAAATGGTACCAATGCAACAAGATTAAGCACCTGGTTAACTAATGATCCGAATGTTACAATCACCAATACTTTAGCAGCACCCTTTATTACAGGAAATTTTGTAGCCTGTAATTCTCCAAGTGGAACAACATACACACTAAATAATGCTCCACCAACAGCTACTCATATTGTGGATTGGAGCGTTAGTTCTAACCTTGTAATAATTTCACAAAATCACACTTCTGTAACTGTAAGATATTCTGGTTCTGGTAATGGCTCCTGGACAGTCACAGCTAATATCAGAAATAGTAGTACTGCCTTATGTAATGTTTCAACTCCCTTTAGTAAAACAATTCAGGCAGGCCCCTTCACCTCCAGCCAGGTTGCTGTATCCGGAACAACAGCGGTATGCCCCCGGCAACTTATACCAGTACACCACCAATGTACTTTTCGGACACGCTAGCACCTATACCTACAACTGGACCTTCCCTCCTGGCTGGTCAGTCAATTTCCAATCTGCCAATACCATCAGCTTGTATGTGCCCTTGTACAATACCCAATACGGCACTGTAAGGGTTTCCGTAAACAATACCTGTGGCACCACTCCTCATACAGGTGTCACCGTCTTTCCCGGCTATTCCTGCGGAAGTTACCTTACCGCAGGTGAATTCTCAATATATCCAAACCCCGCCGACGAACATATTACCATAGAGCAGATAACCGAGGGCAGTGCGATACAGGCAGATTTTACTGAGGTATCATGGGCAGAAATCAAGCTCAGTGCATCCGAAAGCCCCGAGCGCTTTAGCGTAGAAATATATGACCATCACCAAAAAGTAGTAGCGCAAGGTAGCTCTCATGGAACGAAAATCCAGTTGGATACCAGCAAGCTGCTTCCCGGTACTTACTTCTTGCACAATCGTTATAAAGAAGCTGTGCTGCAAAAACAAATTGTTATTGAGTAGTGGTTTGTGCTACGTACCATTGGGACTGGCTGATAACTTACTGAACAACATCTATAAAAAAAGCTTCCTCATTATTTGAGGAAGCTTTTGAGTCTTCGCGGTAAACTTAAAAAGATTGCTTTTTACATAGCCGAAGCCACATTCAGAAATGAATCATCCTTACTTTCCAGTTCAGTATGCCTCATCAGGAAGCGGTCTACTTCGCGGGCGGCTTCTCGGCCTTCGGAAATGGCCCACACGACCAGCGACTGTCCGCGGCGGGCATCCCCTGCGGCGAATACCTTGGGTACGCTGGTCTGGTACTTGCCTTCATCAGCCATAATATTGCCTCGCTGATCCAGGTCCAGCTTGAGTTGCTCAATGACGCCGGTAGGGTCGGTATGGATAAAGCCAATGGCCAGCAGGGCTAGTTCGCAGGGCAACACTTCCTCCGTGCCTTCAATTTCCTCAAAGTAAGCACGGCCTTCGTCGTTTACCTTCCACTCAATCTTCACGACCTTGATACCGGTCATATTCCCTTCTTCATCACCTACAAACTCTTTGGTCAGTACAGCCCAGTCACGATTACAGCCTTCTTCGTGAGAAGAGGAGGTACGCATGATCATCGGCCAGAGCGGCCAGGGATCTGCCTCGCCCCGCTCCCTGGCGGGCCTGCTCATGAGCTCAATCTGGGTGACTGATTTGGCTTTGTGGCGGTTTGATGTTCCCACACAGTCAGAACCGGTATCGCTCCCCACCGATGATGATAACATTTTTGTCGGTAGCGAAAATTTCGTTATTGGCACCGTACGCATCACCGGATACGCGTCTGTTCTGCTGGGTCAGAAATTCCATGGCGTAGTGAATACCTTTCAGTTCCCTGCCGGGAATGGGCAGGTCGCGGGGTACGCCCGCTCCGGTACACATGACGATGGCATCAAATTCCTTGTCCAACTGCTTAGCAGTGATGTCGTAGCCGACATTGACGCCGGTTTTGAAGACGACACCTTCGGCTTCCATGATTTCGGTATGGCGGTCAATGACCCACTTCTCCATTTTGAAGTCGGGAATCCCATAGCACAGCAGTCCGCCGACGCGATTGTCTTTTTCAAAAACCGTCACCCAGTGACCAGCTTTGTTGAGTTGCGCCGCCGCGCCCAGTCCGGCAGGGCCGGAGCCAATGACTGCTACTTTCTTGCCCGTACGCTCCTTAGGTGGATTCGGCCTGATGTAGCCCAGTTCAAAAGCCTTCTCGGCAATGGTTTTCTCAATATGCTCAATGGCTACCGGGGGCTTATTGACGCCTAGTACGCAGGAAGCTTCGCAGGGGGCCGAGCAGATGCGTCCAGTAAACTCCGGGAAGTTGTTGATTGATATCTACCGTCACGACCCTGGCTCCCCTTACCAATATGGCTAGTATTAGGCTACGGCCCATGCCGCTTCCCCTTCCCGTAACCAGCCATCGTTTATCTGCTATCCTCATCCCGGGTTTTGCCTTACATCTCACTGAACGTCAAAAACATGATGCTTTTGGATGGCATCACCATTTTTCCGGCCTGCACATTCTTGCCCTGTATTTCAGGCAAGCTATCGTCCTGATTTAGTTGAAGTACCTCCCCGTTGAGTTTGACCTCCTTGGAGAGGATATCATCAGCGGTGAGCAAGTATTGCACGGCATCCGCCGGGATTTGAAAGGAAGTCTCGACTTCTTTTGGATTTATCAGCAACACTGCATAGCCATCTGAAGTATTTTTCAAATTGTGCACAAATATGTCAGGCCCATCCGTAAGAGCTTGCGCATCGTACACCTGCTTACCCATGAACTTACTCCATAGAAGGGCTGCCCAGTAATTAGGTCTTGGTTCGTGGGTATCCTGTTCAAGCAGGGCATACTCGCTGGCCGCCAAAGTATTGTGCATCACCACCTGAACCCCTTCTTTGGCCAGTCGCCCTAACTGTTCCAGATACCGGAAGCTATCCACATAGGTAGCTGCCCAGGGATTCCCGCCACAGGCCGCTTCGGCGGTCTCGGTCAACCAGATAGGAGCATCGGGCATATACTGGTCTCGGGCCTCTTCGTAATAGGCGAGTCCTTCTTCCGTTTTTGAGAGCCATTCCTCGCTCATTGCGTTTTGGGGAGTGAGTTGACCCATGCATCTTTGCGATACACCTCCGTAAAAGTGGTAGCTAAAGATGTCAAATTCCGGAGCCAGGTTGGCTGTAAGAAGTTTATCGGTGGTCATGGTAGAATCAATACCTGGCATAATTCCGCCTTCACCGGTGGACCCAGGGCACATGATCTTCATATTGGGAGCCGCTTTGGATACGAATGCTTCAAAAGCCGCAAAATCCTCTGCATACTGCGCCGCGTCATATCCTTTGGGAACCCCGCCGTGGCTGGCATGAGAAGGCTCATTGAACATTTCGGCAGCGTGAATCTCTCCCCCTATTGAATGGGTGTAGTCCAAAAGTGGACCTGCCTGTGCGAAGGTCCAGTTGCCATTTTCATCTCGCATTCCTTCGCTGATGGCAAACGAGGTAACCAATTTGGCATCCATGGCTTTGCAAAAGTCAATGACACCTTTCCATTCGGCACGCGTCAACACATTTTCATAACCTTCGGGCGCCCGACTTAATTTCGGCTCGTCATTGTCCTGAAAGTAAGTGGTATTGGCCCAGATACCGCTTACTCGGATGTACATGGGGCCTAATCCCTTTGACAGGGTACGGAGTTTCTCATCATAAAGGTTGATGGATGGGATGCTTTGCTTCAGACCGGCAAAACCCAGCGCCCAAACCTTAGCGGTATCGATTTGACTGTATGGCACCCTATCCATGAAGTACCCGAAATGGTCATGCACTATGATGAGGTGCTCGAGGAAGCCTTGCAGGCTCTTAAGGAAGATATAGACCAAAAATTCAATGCTTTCAACCTGCTCCCCGAGAAGTTTACAATGAAAGAAGTTCAACAGATTTATGAGACAATATTTGAACAGAAATTTACCCGTAGCAACTTTCAGAAGAAAATACTGGAAATGAACGTTTTGCAACGCTTGGAAAAAAAATATACCGGGGCAAAGAATAAGGCACCCTACCTGTATTGTATTAAAACTACATAATATCTTATTCTGCGTAAAAACCTTTTAATATGAGAAGATGGAGCGAAAACCATTGGAAGTAAGTATGACTGATCTGTAGCTTCTCAGAGGATGATGACTTGTAGGATATAGGCTTTTCAGTGGGTTAGTTCCTCGTGCCAATATGGCTCTATTGTAAGTTAATTGCTGATTAGACTACCCATTCATGCGTGTATTAACACCTGCCTAAATATGCTGTTTAACGATTTTAACATAGTGAATTTGAATAGTAATCCGACATTTCCCACCTATCCAGAAGGGGAATAACATTTTATGTAGCTGCCCCCCATCAGGTTCAGCACTTTAAGATGTAGCGATTTGAGATTAAGCAAGATAACTTCAGGCATGCCGTATAAGACATGGATACCGGTAAACAGGTCGAGTACCCATCGCATGCTAGGATTTTTTACAGGCTTACCCAACTGATTGGATAGAATCTATCCTCGCTGTTGGAGGCTATTCCACTGACAGGTTTTTCTCAGCCTTTTGCCCGCTCACTAATAAGCTTCTTCTGAGAAGATTACTAGATAGAGCGTATGCTAAGTAAACTCTAACCCGTTCAATACCAACGCTTTACATAACGTGCTAATGCTTACCTCACGCCGGGATAAATCCGGCGTTATTAGCTGATCTATGCGAGCATCCAGGCCTAATTCATCATATATCCCACTGACCACCCCTAGATAATCCAGTGACTTTGACTGTAGGGTAGTTTCCACCTAACAAAATAAATACTAATTTAAATAGTGCCTATCCTTCAACAGATGGGAAATGTCTAGTAAAAGAGGACGGGGTAAACGGCCAACTGAAAGCTAAGCAAGCGACCCTGCTGGGAGATTTACAAGATTATATTAACTTAACTCTTCGCCCAAAGCGAAAGCCCAGATAAAAGGCATGGTCATGCCCGACCGGGCCGTATTGAGCAGTGCCAAGCTTTTTTATATGCCCTGGAAACTGCTTGCTTTGAAAAGAAATGGGACAATTACTGATTGGCTCCTTTAGCAGTAGTGGAACGACATAGTAGGCAATGCGAAGTGGGAAAAAGTCAGTCTAGTTTTTAGCTATCTAACATCCACCCTGACCAAGGGCAACCCGAAGTCTTTGCCACTGCCATCGGTCAGCATTAGAAATTGAAGCTGATCATTGGGTGAGAGACTGTGCTTTCCGAGAAGACCAAATTAGATGCAAAGATTCAGCACCTAGCCAAACTTTGGCTAGTATCATATCAGTAGCAGTAGCGGGCAACCTACTCAGACAGCAGCAGAAGGTTTCTGAAGGCTGTAAAAGAGGATATCGCGCACAATCTAGCGATTACCGTACCTCTCTTTAAACATCATGACCTTTTATGAAAATGCCGTGAATAAACTAGCATGGTACACCAGAGGTCGCTAGTTTAAAACCGGCGTTATTCACGAATGCCCCTTAGTTTACTGAAGGGCTTTTTCTTTGGCTGTACCGTATGATTTTTCTCCTTTTGA
>CAZZGE010000222.1:0-7794 GCA_964653665.1 uncultured Porifericola sp.
TACGTCAGTTCAACTATATGGTGTCATAATTGAAGTGAAAGACCTAAATAGTTACTTTTTATAATATATTTGTGACTGTGCTTGCTGCTTAGTAAAGTTGACTTAGAAGGGTTGACTTATCAACTAATTAAAGGTAAAAAGGATAAAATAAAAAATACAGAATTATGAATATGTCGGACGGGAGAGATGCCTCAGTAGCTGAAAATATTGCACGTATATTTCTTGAGATAGGTGTGGTAAAGCTCAATACAGAAAAACCCTTTATCTGGGCCTCCGGATGGAAGTCTCCAATTTATTGTGATGGGCGTATTTCCCTGTCTTATCCCCAGGTGAGGAGCTACATCAAAAATGAAATCTTTGAGTTGATAGAGAAACGTTTTCCGGAGATGGAGGCAATTGCAGGCGTGGCTACGGCGGGCATTCCTCAGGGAGTATTAGTAGCCGATTTACTGGACCTACCTTTTTTGTACGTACGCACTAAACCAAAAGGACACGGTATGGAAAATATGGTAGAAGGTGAGGTTGTCAAGGGCCAAAAGGTAGTGGTGGTAGAGGATCTCGTCTCTACCGGGAGTAGCTCACTCAAGGCAACCGCTGCCCTGGACCTAGTAGGTTTAGATATTATGGGGCTGATTTCTGTCTTTACCTACGGCTTTGACGAGGCACGCGACCGCTTTGCCAATGCCAATGTACCCTTTATTTCCCTGAGTAACTATGATATTCTGATCAAAGAGGCCGTAGAACAGGATCTGATCTCAGCCGGCGACATTGCGTCTTTGCAGGAGTGGAGAAAGGCGCCCCATCTTTGGAGGCAGGACGCCTGACTGATTTTTGCTATTTTTTATTTTCTAATGCTAAAAGTCCAGACCGGGCGTTTGGCATGGTTGACAACATCCTCGGCAATGCTACCACTCAGAAGGTGGCGAATTCCTGTGCGTCCGTGTGTCGCCAAGGCGATCATGTCAGCATTGATGTCTTCGGCAAAGAAGACAATACCATCTTCTTCTACATCATCATTGTACACATTCATCGTGTAGTTTGAAATGTTGTATTTATTCACCAGATTCTGCATTCCTTCCCGATAAAAGCGGTCTGTTTCGAAGGTACTGGGTGTATTGACACAGAGAATGTGGAGCTTGGCATCAAATAATTTTTGTAGCTTCAGCAATTCTTTCATAAGCTTTTCTTCGGTATGCCTTAGGTTGGTAGCAAATACAATATCCTTGATAGAGCTGGCGTCTACGGCCTCCTTTACAGTGAGCACCGGGCATTTAGCACGCCGTACAACCTTTTCTGTATTGGAGCCAACCAGGATTTCTTCCATACCGCTGCTTCCTTGTGTACCCATCACCACCAGGTCTACGTCACGGTCAGCGATCATCTTGCTGATGTTTTCAAAAGGATTACCTATATCTACCTCGCCCTCGAGGCTAATATCCTGGTATTTGTCGTCTTTTACCAGTTTTTCAAGCCGCTCTCTCTGGCGTTTCAAGAGCTGGGCAAAAAACATAGAATCCATACCGTCAGGTGCAGTTACTTCACCCATGGCACTGAAAGATGTGCCTTGAGGAGCCTCTACAACGCTTAGTAACTGAACGGTAGCTGAATTTTTTTGGGCAATCCCGCTGGCAAGATCCAGAGCAACATGAGCCTGTTCTGAAAAATCAGTGGGGACAAGGATAGTTTTCATGACGAAAAAAGTTAGTTGTTGTTAATAATATTAAATCACCAGTAAAATATGTGATAATATCTAATTAGTCGAATCGAGTACAAGAAATAACTCATACGAAGCCGACAAGCTTTAGAGACCCCCCCGGTGGCAGGCAGCCTATCACTAAAAAAAATACTCGGCATCGTGTTGCGTAAGAATAGTGTTTAGCCGATAAGATGACCAATCCCAAAGGTAAGGACGTAGAGCAAAGTGGTAAGGGCCATTTGCTTAAGATAAGGATCCAACTCCTGTGAGCTGTTTTTGCGGGCAACCGCCTGTCCGTTTTTGATGAGCAAGGGTAGGGTCAGCAGGAAAAGAAACTGCCACCATGACTCAAACTGAAGCAGAACGTACAGCGCGGAGCATATTACTCCCGACGCCAACAGCAGCCAGTGATAACTTACTGCCCGAGCCCTGCCCAGCCGGACGGGAATAGAGCGTTTGCCAACAGCCTCATCGGTACGTATATCCCGGATGTTATTGATATTTAGCACGGCGGTGGAGAAGAGGCCGCAGCTCAGGGCCGGAAAGAGGTAAGACCAGTTAATTTGCTGCGCGTAGAGGTAAAAAGATCCCATTACGCCTACCAGCCCAAAAAAGATCAGCACAGAAATATCTCCTAGCCCATCATAGCCATAGGGCTTACCTCCCGAAGTGTAGGTAATAGCTGCGGCAATGGCGGCCAGCCCCAGCCCCAGGAAGAGCAGCAATGTAAGCAGGTGCTCCAGACCCAAAGCTTGCAATAAAAGTATGATGCCGCTAACGAAAGAAAGCACGCCAAAGATGATCATGGCACGCTTCATTTCTGCCGGGCTGATGTAGCCAGACTGTACGGCCCGAACTGGACCTTCGCGCTCAGCACTATCGGCTCCGTGTATAGAGTCGCCGTAGTCGTTAGCCAGGTTAGAAAGGATCTGTAAGAAAATAGTCGTGAGGGCACTGAGCATAAAAACCAGCCAGCTAAAGTACCCGGCAGAGGCTGCCAGGAAAGCCCCCATGCCTATGCTGGCTAGCGCCAGCGACAGGGTACGCGGGCGTGCCGCCAGTACCCAGGCCTGCATTTTGTTCATAAATTATCCTTCTATGGCTTTGATCATCTGTTCGGACATTGGTTTTACATTGGAAGGGAAAAACTTAAGCAATTTCCCATTCTCATCTATCAGGTACTTACAGAAATTCCAGCTTGGCTCCTGGTCATTCCATCCGTTCAAGTTGCTATCGCTGAGCCAGCGGTAGAGCGGGTGCTTGTCTATTCCTTTAACAGAAATTTTTTCAAACATAGAGAAAGAGACACCAAAGTTAGTTTCACAGAAGCTGGCAATTTCTTCGTTAGAACCTGGCTCTTGTCCACCGAAGTTATTTGCCGGAAATCCTAGTACCATTACCTCATTGCCATACTTTTCGTGTAGTTCCTGTAAACCTTCGTACTGAGGCGTGTAACCACAGCGGGAGGCGACGTTGACCAACAAGACTTTCTTGCCTTTGAATTGCTCAAAGCTGATGGGCCTTCCGTCAATACTGTTCATTTCAAACTCATAAAAAGAAGCAGGTACTTCAGCAGTGTGATTCATAGGATTAATAAGGGCTAAACTTACAAGACTGGTGATGATAATTATTAGGGTTTTCATGAGATTACATTCGTTCAGGGACTTTAATGCCCAATAAACCCATAGCACTTTTGATTGTTTGTGCAACGGCTTTAGAAAAAACCACCCTGAAAAGAAGCTTTTCCTGGTTTTCTTCCCCAAAGATAGATACTTCGGTATAAAAACGGTTGTATTCTTTGGCCAGGTCATAGGCATACTGCGCAATGACCGAAGGCGCGTACTCATCAGCCGCCTGAGAAATTCTCTGAGGAAATGCTTCCAGTAGGCGGATTACTTCCTGCTCGGAGGAATGTATTGCCTCTTGCTTTTCTACAATGCTGATATCTTCCAGATCAAGCTGCATTTCGGAGGCTTTCCTCAAAATGGCTGATATACGGGCATGCGTATATTGTATAAATGGAGCCGTATTACCCTGAAACTGCACAGATTCCTGCGGGTTGAACAGCATGCGTTTCCGCGGGTCCACTTTGAGCAGAAAATACTTCAGCGCGCCGATACCAAGCACTTGGTATAATTCCTGGGCCTGAGCATCAGTAAATCCCTCAATCTTACCTAGTTTCAGCGTGTGGTCACGAGCGGTGTTTATGATCTCCTGGATCAGGTCATCAGCATCTACGACCGTACCTTCGCGTGATTTCATCTTACCGGAAGGTAGGTCAACCATACCGTAGGAGATATGGTGTAAACCATCGGCGTAGGTCCGGCCCAGCTTTTTGAGGATAAGGAACAATACTTTAAAGTGATAATCCTGCTCGTTGCCCACCACATAAAGAAGATTATCAAAGGGATAATCATCGTAACGCATGTCAGCAGTACCCAGGTCCTGCGTCATGTACACAGAAGTACCGTCGGAGCGGAGCACCAGCTTTTCGTCTAAGCCGTCGGGGCGGAGATCCACCCAAACGGAGCCGTCATCCTTGCGGTAAAAAACGCCTTTTTCCAGCCCCTCCTCTACGATATTCTTACCAAGTAAATAGGTTTTAGACTCATGGTAAATACTGTCAAAGTGTACATCAATGGACCGGTAAGTCTGGTCAAAGCCCTCGTATACCCAGCCATTCATCTTTTCCCAGAGCTGGGTTACCATGGGATCACCCTGCTCCCACTTCTGTAGCATGTCTTGAGCGGCCTTCATCAGGGGAACCTCTTTTTTTGCTTGTTCTTCGGGTACCCCCTGTGCTTTGAGGTCTTCTACCTCTTGCTTGTAAGAATGGTCAAAACGCACGTAATATTTGCCTACCAGGTGGTCACCCTTGAGGCCGACTTCCTGGGGAGTCTCACTTTCGCCAAACCGCTGGTAGGCCAACATAGATTTACAAATATGGATACCCCGGTCATTTACCAGGTTCACACGCCTTACATCCTGGCCGTTGGCCAGCAGTATGCGCGCTACGCTGTCGCCCAAAAAGTTGTTGCGCAGGTGGCCCAGGTGTAGAGGTTTGTTGGTGTTGGGTGATGAAAACTCTATCATCACTTTTCGCTCCTGCGGGGCACTAAAACCGTAAGGCCGATCCCCGGAAAATGCAAGTACGTCTCGTAGCACCAGTAGCCAGGTAGTCTCTTTAATTTCTAGGTTCAAGAAACCTTTTACGACGTTGAAGTCTTCAACAACTGAGCTGTGACTTTTCAAATACTGCCCAACTTCAAGAGCCGTATCTGGAGGGCTTTTTTTGGCAACGCGGGTATAAGGAAAAACAACAAAAGTATATGATCCGGTAAACTCTTTACGTGTAGGCTGCAGCTTAATATCCTGCTGAGGTAAACTATGCTGGTAGAGTTGCTGGAAAGCATCAATGATATCCTGAGCGATTAATTTTTCTACGTCCATGTGGTGTATTTGACATTACGGGCGCAATATGCGCAGTGCCATCGGAGTTTTGCAAAGATGTCAAATATATATCAATATTGCATGCTCTTGAGTTTCAACTAATGATAACGGCTAGAAATATCGAATGAGAAGATACTTAGATCTGATTGAGCAGACTTTTGATCTGCCTACTGAAGACTTTCGTGTGGATGAGCGAGGTTTACACTTTCATAATGTACCACTTATGGATCTGGTCAGTGCGTTTGGTACCCCCCTCAAACTAAGTTATTTGCCCAAGATCAGTGAGAATATTCAGCGGGCTAAACAGATGTTTAACGAGGCCATAGAAAAGCTGAATTATCAGGGAGAGTATCGCTACTGTTACTGTACCAAGTCCTCTCACTTTGAGTTTGTGCTAAGTGAGGCCCTGAAGAATGACATACATCTGGAGACCTCTTCTACGTACGATATTGCTATCATTCACAAGTTGTACGAGCAGGGAAAGATAGACAAAGAAACGCTCATCGTGTGCAACGGCTACAAGCGCGAGTTATACCGGCAATATATCAGCGAATTGCTCAACGATGGCTTCAGGAATACCATTCCGGTACTAGATAACATGAACGAGATCGATTACTACGAACAGCATGTACAGGATGCGTATGCCATGGGTATTCGGGTGGCTTCCGATGAAGAGCCTCGCTTTGAACTATACACATCTCGTCTGGGAGTGCGTTATAACGATATTGTAGATTTTTATAAGGAGCGCATCAAAGATAAAAGCAAGGCCAGGCTGAAGATGCTACACTTTTTCGTTAATCAGGGGATCAGTGACTCGGCCTACTACTGGAGCGAGCTCAACCGCTTTGTCTATAAATACTGCGAACTTAAAAAGATCTGTCCCGAGCTGGATGTTATTGATATCGGTGGTGGATTTCCGGTCAAAAACTCACTGTGGTTTACCTACGACTATGCATACATGGCCAAACAGATTATCGCTAATATCAAGGAAATCTGCGATGAGAAAAGGGTACCAACTCCACACATATACACCGAGTTCGGCATTTATACAGTGGGTGAAAGTGGGGCAGTTATTTACTCGGTACTTGACCAGAAGCTACAAAACGATAAAGAGCTGTGGTATATGATAGATGGCTCATTTATTACCCAACTGCCCGATATATGGGGACTGAATCGTAAATACATCATGCTGGCGATCAATAACTGGGAGCATGAGTACCAAAAAATCAACCTGGGAGGTCTTACCTGTGATAGCATGGATTACTACAATTCAGAAGCCCACGCGAATGAGGTTTTTCTTCCCAAGTTCAGTAGCGGGGAGCAGCAGTACGTAGGATTTTTTCATACAGGAGCCTATCAGGAGGCCATCGGAGGCTATGGAGGGATTCAGCACTGCCTGATTCCGGCACCTCAGCACTTAGTAATAGACCGAAGAGAAGATGGTAGTCTGGATTACAAACTGTTTGCCCGGGAGCAGAATAATGAGTCTATGATGAAGCTACTGGGTTATTAGCTGGCCCATTGAGCGATAAGCGTGTACTTTTTTTGTCTATCTCACGTAGGGTAACTACTGAAGAGTAAGTAGATACCAGATAGGGTACACAGTAGGTGAGTATAAGTTTGCTGTAAGCCAGCGACTGAAAAAAATCAGGGGCTATCAGCAGATGCCCCTGGTTAATGAGATTCAGTATTGTACCGACAACTAGCCCAACTCTAAGTGCGTTTTTTACCACCTTTTTATCAGTGGCGAGCCGCAAGACATGAGCGCCCTTTTTTAGTATCTGTTTACTGTACTTCCTGTTCGGACTGCACTTTGGTCGCATATGATTCAGCGTCTATGATGCGGGCAATGAAGAAGGTTTTCCCGTTCAGATTATATTCACCCAGTTTGATTTCAGCCTCAAACTCCTGCCCGTGGCTATTAAGCATAATGTGCCTTTCTTCAGTTCCGAGATACTTTTGCAGGTAGTCCTGGGTTTCGGTTTCACTGACATTCTTGAGTAGTTTGCTGATATGAAATTGAGTCAACTGTTCTTCACGGTACCCAAAAAGTTGTTCGGTATTCTTGTTAAAGAAATCCAGATAGCCCTCATCATTAATGCTGATAAATGCTGCCAGCGCGGTATCCAGCACTGCCCTGATGCGTGATTCACGTTCTTCCATACTCTTCTGCTTACGGCTCAACTCTTCCTGCGTAGCCTGCAGCTCTTCCATATTCTGGCGCATTTCCTCCTCCTGAGATCGCATTTGCTCGGTCATCTGCGTTGACTCTTCCAGGAGCTTTTGTGTACGTGAATTAATTTTTGCGGAGGAAATGGTAGAGGCGATACTTTCAGCAATTCGCTTCAAAAACTCTACTTCATAATCCTCAAACGTACGAAAAGAAGCCATTTCAATTGCGCCGTATACTTCCTCATTCACCAGCAGTGGTACGATCAGGATACACGTAGGATTGGCGTCGCCCAGGCCCGAAGTGATACTGATATAATCATCAGGAACTTCCGTTATGAAAATGGTATCTTTTTCCTGCCAGGCCTGCCCGACCAACCCTTCTCCCCGATAGATTTTTTGCTCAATATACTTTTTCTTATCCCAGGCAAAGCACGACTCCAAGGTCATAAAGGGTTCGCCTCCATCGGCATCCTGAA
>CAZZGE010000223.1:0-7786 GCA_964653665.1 uncultured Porifericola sp.
TTGCTGCTGGAAATCATATACACTGATCTCTGCTCCTGATACCGGCTCCGTAGATTGGAGATTGTTCACAAGCACCTGCAGCGAACCCTCAGTGCTGCGCTTGGCGATAACTCCCAGGTCAGTAGCCAAGAGATTGGTACTGGCCACCCGGCGAAAGCCATAGTACGAGCTTGAACAGGGATCATCGCGCTCCTGCCAGTTAAAATCAGCCGCATAATAATACTGGTCGTAGGAATCCCAGTACAACTGGTTAAGATTCTCCCTTTGTTGTGCTAGCGCGTATTGCGTGAGATCTTCAGGCTGGTCATCCTGACTAATACTACATTGATACAAAGACTGTCCACGACGAAAACTCAACACTACCTGGTACAAGGCTCCGGGGTCTGGTTCAATAATTTCTGCTAGATCCAGGGTAAAGCGATTCCATCGGCTTAGGTCAGTAGCGCCGGAAGCATTAAGGGGGATACGCTGTTGAGCTACTGGTCGGGCGACCCGCCGTACCTGCAGTTCCCCATCGTACTGATTAACCTGGAAAAACTGACTCAGGTTATCCTCAAACACCTTGACCACTGTGACATTTACCGACCGTAGGTTCACTGCCTCAAAAGGAAGACGTAATCCGTCAGTAGAAGGTAAGATGACGCCCTTATTGACAAACCTCACCGCTGGCTTGATAGGCTCGTAGAGAACGTCTATTTCAGTAGGCTGAGAAAGGCTCTCACCGCGGCTGTTTTTTATTCCTTCATAAAGTACTACCGTCTTTTGTCCGTTCAGGCTGTTGGGCGCATAGACGCGAAGGAGATTTCTTTCAATAACGTAACGCAGTGCTTCATCCTCCTGCCTGAGCTGTACCAGACCTTCCAGATCCTGGTTCTCCTGAAGAGGATCTGAAAAGCGGAGCTCCAGGTACTGTTCGGGCTCTTCAATTACGCGGTGGCCGATAAGCGTAAACTGCTCTAGTGAGGGTACTTCTAGCCGGTAGTTATCTTCTTTACCTACAGCGATGGTCTCACCCATGGCAGTAAGCTGGACTTCTGAGGTGCCCGACTGCCGGATAATATCCCTGACGACGAATTCGTGCTTCCGGTCACTTCGGGTATGCTTCCAGTCGATTCCCAGCGTATTACCATCCTGGGAAGCAGAGAGCATCTGCTCAATAGCAGCAGCCTCGGCAAAGTCAGCCGTCATAATAGAACCTCGCAGTACCGGATTCGCCAGATCATCACGCTTCGGGTAAGATAGTCCTAGTATGTCTACCACGAAGTCCTGCTGCATCGTTTGCAGCGAGTATTCAAAGTAAGACATTTCATCCGGTACTTCTACAAGGTCTTCCAGCGCCAATTTTACCTGGTACTGCTGACCACTTAGCAGCCGTTTATCGGGGATGAACTCCAGCGTGTAGGGATCCAACCAGTAAGTTGTACCCTGAATCTCTGGATTAAAGCTAAAATAACCCTCATCAATGGCTTCTCCCAGGCTGGCAGAATCTGCTAAAGCGTGATTAAACGCGACACGAAAAGATGATTCTGTAGATACCACGCCGGCAGTATAAGCACGAATGTAGGCCCCGTATACTTCATCTATCTCTTGTTGCCCATTGAAATCATCATCACCCAGCGCGGAAATACCCCAAATGAGCAAAAGTATAAAAGTGAGGAGTCCACCGCCGGCGATACCACGATCACGCCAGGAAGCTTGCTGATACCAGGATACCGTTTCAGCCAGAAGCTGAGATAAAAAAGCAATAAGTTTTTCCATGATAAAACGCAAAACACTTTCAAATAAGCTAAATTTTGCCATACAATAAAGAGAAATACCTCCTATCCTTAAAAAGAAAAAGACCCATATTTCCATAGGTCTTATTGTTAAACTGGCAATCCTTGCCAGATGACTACCAGAAGTCACTTAAATTAGCTTTTTTACTCAATTACGTACTGAATGATAGCCGTTATTTATTCTAAAAATTCAACGATATCAGCGGATAGCGATACCTGGGCCTTCGTGTAAAAACCAAGGATATTGACCGCCTCACTATCGTATCGTACGTTCACGAGTGCCAGGCTGCGGCCATTTACCTGGGCATTGTTTTGTCTTTCGTAGCTATCCCATAAATTTTCCAAGGCTGCTTGATAGAGGTAATCCGGGCCGTTTAGTTGGTAAACCGCAAAGGACTGCATCTCACCGCGAACAGCGGCGCTAAAGCCCAGCAGATAACTTGACTCGGCAACACCACTCACGCTACGGGCAACAATGGTATAATTAGGCTCTGAAAGTTCTACGTTTGTGATATGAGCAGATGTAAAAAGACCGCTTGTAGCACATGAGCTCATCAGCATAGGAATGACAAATAGTAAAAGCAACTTTGTTTTTTTCATGATAACATCGTTTAGGTGAAATAAAAAAGTCTCCTATCATAATTGATTCGTGACGCCATAATAATACTGATAAATCACCGATTCAAAGTGTGAATCATCATTTTTCTGCCCGCACTATTAGCAGCTATCAATCCCTTGAATTTAAATGCCTATTTTGATTAAGAACCAGAAACATTTTTTATCAAACTAAGCGGCTGTACCAAAGCCCCATTGGTGGCTACATCCCAGGCGGCGAAGCGTACCCATTTTTTGCCAGTAGCATCAAAGGGAATCTCAAAAGTTTTGCCGCCAAAAGCGGGTAGATCTGTAGTGGAGATAATCTGCCGTTCAGTTTTTTCGCCATCGCCCCACACTACTTCCACAAAATCAAGCGGAAAGGTCCATGCGACTTCGGCGACGATGGTGCGCTGATCACCGGTTCCCCGTACTTCGTAGGCAGGAATCAGCACCTCTCCCGAAGTGACGAAATATTCGCCTTTTCGCAAAGCATCGGTGATGGAGCTCATATCGTCCACACCGGGCACGCTGTCAATTTTCAGGTAGTTGACCGGCGACATGCCGTAGGCATCAAAGTAAGGGGGTTTGCCCTGCTCTCCATAGTCGGAGCGGGCTTCGGAAATGGCCAGTGCGAATTTGGGTGGCAGGTTACGGGCGGCCATCCAGTTGTTGGCTTCGTCCCAGAGCTTCAGGAAGCGGGATTCTCCCAGCCGGATTTCCGAGGCATCTATGCCCATGCCCCAGCGATAGCCCAGGCCAAAATAGTTTTCGTGCAGAAAATGCGGCTCATCTTTGATGGCATCCGGGTAGCCGGTAGAGCCTTTGGCGCGCGGATGCGGCATAGAAAGCAGCACATCAGCATGCTCGCTCATGGTCATCATGTCTGAAGGGGAACCCACATTGTAAACCGTGCCGTACTCGGGATGCTGATCCACCACCGGCTGCCCGGGCTGACGCTGCGGCCGCCAGTAAACCGGTCGGGGCATGATCAGGTCGTAATGTCCGCCCAGGAAAGGGGGCCTTCCTCCGGTGCTATTCTCATCGTTGGGCATGAGCAGAAAATCTTTGTCCGACTGGCTGCGGGCAGCTTCGTAGTAATTGGCCAGGCCCTGCAGGAATTTCTCACCCCGGTCATGTCGTCCCGGGCCGCGCACTCCGTCAATGACACCGTAAACATTGACCCCAATGGCCTTCATGCTTTCAATATCATTGAGTCGGTAGTCAAACCCGCCATGTTCGGTGAGGCGCTTGACCAGTCCTACATGGTAGTGGTGGCCCATCACTTTGTAGCCGGGCAGGGGTTTAAAACGATCTCCGTGGGTAAAGCGCAAAGCAGCTTCTATCGCCTCCTTGCCTCCACCAGGACTGACGTAGAAGAAAACCGGCATGCGCTGCTGAGAGCCGGGACGGGCGTTATAAAGCGCGAAGTTGTGGTAAAACTCCGGGTCTTCTTCCAGTTCTGCCTGCCGTATCCCAAAAGAGAAGGCTTCTTTGCTGTCTTTGCGGTACCAGCTATAGCCCAGGTTTTCTTCCGACTCCCGCGCCCAGTAAAAGCTGTGGGGCGGAGGAAAAGCCGCGATGGCTCCTTCGGGCAGTTCGGCAGCCATCAGGCGGTTATTGCTTTTCACAATGGCAGGCTGTTCGTTGACCCGGCCCCCTAATTGGTAATCCTGCCAGTTACTGGCCAGATCACGCCAGGCCAGGCGGGAATTATCCGTGAGAAGCAATCCGGTCAGGCCGGCATCGTACTTAAAAGCCACGGAAGGCTCTTCTGTTTTGGCCACCAGCACCTGCCGGATCAGGTTAGAACCTTTGAAAATGTCATACTGCAGATGTCCGGAGAAAACACCTGCTTGCACACCCGGAAAGATGATTTCCAGCCGGGCACCGTTGGTGCGCACTTCGCAGCCTTGGGCGCGGAAAGTAGCCGTCACCCGGCTGATTTCCTCTGGCCTGCGCGGCATACCGGGATGGCTGGCAAAAGGCTCAGCGGCAGGAATGGAAGATTTATGCGAACGCGGCGGTTCATCGGAAACATAGAGCGGAGCATCCCAGAAAGCATCCCACTTGATCTCCTCCAGTTTTTCGGAAGTGAGTTCCACGCCCAGTTCTTCCAGTGGCTCGGTCTGCTGCTGCGTGACCCTACGCAGGCCAGATACGATGCGGTATTCGGGCACAACATCGGTAGCGATGGTTTGCCACGCTCCATCCGATGGACGAATCAACAGTTCGCGGATGGTGGGCACACCCTGGTTGATGGAAAAGCTGAGTTGCAGTTCGCTTTCATTTTCTCCTTCCCAGCGGATGAGCAGATTTTCACCTTCCACTTCGGCAGTGAGTCCTGTTTGTGGCTCATAGCGTGACAGATCAGCCTGAATAGGGTCTGCCGGAAGCGGCTCGGCCTGAATAGGTTCGGCCTGGGATAACGCTATATGAAAAGTTGAAAGGAAAATAATTGTGCAAAAAAGTAGGTATTTGCTGCGCATAGGTTGAAAAATCATTGGCATGCGAATGCATGTTGAAGGGAGTTGCTCCTGATGGTTTCAGTTGAAAAGATTATCCTTTCAATGTAATGAATTTTGAGCAGATGTTGAACCTTTGAAAGCCAGCCTCACCTCTAAATAATCATTACTTTTTGGAGGCTGCTTCATTTTTTAATGTTGAAATGTTAATAAAGACGAGTAGACCATTTTTATTTGGGTGATAGGCCACATACGAAATGATATAAAACTTTTAAGTAATTGAATACGTACTTATATCAGTACATAAATGAACATGAATATTATGATTGCTGCTAATTACACAGAATTCAGAACTCATCTCAAAAAGTACCTTGATGCTGTTGAGCAAAATCAAGAAACCTTAATTATCAAAAGAGGATCGGGTAATGGAACAGTGATGCTATCACTTGATGAGTACAATTCCCTTATGGAGACGGTTCATCTCTTACGTTCAAAGAAAAATGCAGATCGGCTCTTTGAGTCAATACAGCAGGTGAAAGAAGGTAATACCGTTACAAAGGGATTGATTGAGGATTGATGAAAATTACCTTTTCAAAAAATGCCTGGGAGGACTATACCTCATGGTTAACCGAGGACAAAAAAATGCTCAAGAAAATTAATGATCTGATTAAAGAAATTCAAAGAACCCCGTTTGAAGGTAGAGGAAAACCGGAGCCTTTAAAATACGAACTTTCGGGCTATTGGTCCAGGCGCATTGACCGTGAGCATAGATTAGTGTATCAAGTCTCTGGAAACGAAATATTGATCTATAGCTGCAGATATCATTATGACAAGTAATGAAGAGCACGAAGGCTTAACCAGCGCTAGCCAGGTCGCAGTAAGTAACCAACAAAAGCTGCTATGCTTAATAGTAAATTTAAAAATGGTTTGAAATGAAAAAACTATATATCATAGCAGGTTGTAATGGAGCAGGAAAAACCACCGCTTCCTATACCATTTTACCGGAAATTCTTGACTGCAAAGAATTTGTCAATGCAGATGAAATTGCCAAAGGTATTTCACCTTTTCAGCCGGACAAAGCCGGCATTGAGGCTGGCAGGTTGATGTTGAAAAGGATTAATAAGTTGCTGGCGTCAGGAGAAAGCTTTGCCTTAGAAACTACGCTTTCCACAAGAAGCTATGTGCAGTTTATTGATAGAGCAAAGCAATTAGGCTATCAGGTAACTTGCTTGTTTTTCTGGCTCTATTCGGAAGAATTGGCCATTTCAAGAGTGGAAACAAGAGTAAAAGAAGGCGGTCATCATATACCGGAAGATGTGATCAGGAGAAGGTACAAAAGTGGTCTGAAGAACCTTTTTAACTTATTTCTCGCCCGGGTTGATAACTGGCTTGTTGTAAACAACTCAGGAGACAATTACGAGATTATAGCAGAAGGGGCGCTGAATGAAGAAACTATTCAAAATGTAGCACTGTGGGAAGCATTAAAAAGAAAATACTATGGAAACTAAAGAGCAGTTTAAAGAGGAAAGGGACAGAATAGTCAAAGGACTGGAGGAGACCTACAGAAGACTGGTTGAATACAAGAAGCAAAAGAAAAGTCCGATGATCGTGGTCCGGAACGGAAAAATTGAGGCGGTTGATCCGAATGAAATACTACCTACGACCTTGTATAAGCGCAATGCGGGCTGAAAGGCTATAAAATTGAGTTTTTTTGCGCCTGAGCAAATTGCGGCAGGCAGTCAATTCCTCGGAAATGCTCAAATTTCATATACCAGAACCAAGCTATCGCCCTGCGCTGCTTGTTCCTGCACCGGACTTACGCTCAAACCCTGAAAGCCTTCTGCAAAGCGGACATCTTCATCAAACACCGAGATGACCGTAGGAAACATATCCCGGTTAATGTATTCTATGAAGAAGGCTGTAGTTGCCATTTCTAATCAGAAAGCAATTCAAAAAATAGTGCGATGTATTTTAGAACATTGATTTTTTCACCTGAGAAACAGTAAGCCAATGGATTTTTGGGAAATCAATTATCCAGCACCTTAAATTCTGAGCTATTGTTGCTGATTAATAGGTATGCCTGACCTGCCAAATAAGCATCGGTGAATTTATTGTCGTCGGCATCCTTGGTCATTAAGTTTCAGAAAAAAAGAGGGCTCAACTCTTTTGCAATTACTCCTTCGGATAATACCGTTAAGGGAGCATTGAATTTTAATTGTACCCGAGGCTCATGCCCTCATCAGCTTATTATGATACACTTCTATTATCAATGCCATAGATGCACTTCTTCAAAAAATGTAGCTTAAAATCCCCCTAACGGCGCCACCGTGGCCCCCTTTTAAAAGGGGGAATCAACCTCCCCCTTGGAGAAGGGGGATGGGGGGATTGAAAAATCGTTGGCAAATACACTGATTCGGTACAAAAATAAGGGGGCGTATAATTTTAATTGTGGGTAGATTAATAATTCATTGCTGCCTAATCACATTATCTGCTATAGATGTATTCGTCTTTCTGATCAGGATTTCCTGATATTCCAGAAGGATATCAGTAGTGATAATCAACTCGTATCTTTTCTCTACAAAATAGTTGAAGATCCAGTGCCTGGCTGATCTCCTGGGAAAAGTTTGTAGTAATACGTTGGTGTCAAGAATTACCCTCACTACGATAAGGAGTTCTAAGTTTCTCTTTGGCCCATACTTCTGATTTCTTCTTCAAATCCCAGTTTTCTTCATCGGCCAAAGCTTCCAGTTCTTGCTGGGCCTTGTTAAGGAAATAGTTAGAGAGCAAGTCTTTTATTTCTTCTTCTTCGTCTGAATTGAGCTTTTTGTGAGCAAACATATCAAGAATTTCCATTTGCATGGGCGTCATTTCCTGGGTACTCAATACCGGCTTGCTTTGATGTGTTTGATTTCCTTTGCGCTTAGCCATAAAATATGGTCTTGTTTATTTTAA
>CAZZGE010000224.1:0-7700 GCA_964653665.1 uncultured Porifericola sp.
ATTTTAAACAACATTAGCCATGACAGCATTAACCCAAATTTCCCAAAGCTATTTTGTAGAGCGTGAAGGTGCCAGCATTACCCTGAATCCGGAAAGCATAGCCTTCAATATTCCATCAGTAACCCGTGACCGACAGCCCTTTTCAGTGATAGGACAGGGTAAGCTTCGCAAGCTCTTCAATAGACATAACTATATCAGGATGTATTGCTTATTCGCTATTGACTAATCTTTATGTTTTCATTTTAGGTATAAAAGAAAGCACAAATAAATATTATTGCATTTTCCGGTATCCACCTTTAAAAACCTCATTTACATGCCACTGTAAGAAAGTATCTTCCGGAAAATAAGACCGACTTTGCGGCGGTCTGAGCGACTTACCATGGTAATTTACCAGCCACTCATTAGCCCCATTTCCATGAACCTTTTCTGATACCAACATTTTCAAGTGTTTATCCACTGTATAAGCACCAAGGTCAAAGAGTTTATGATGTAGAGTACATAACGCGATACCGTTATTTTCAACGTCTGGACCGCCAGCCTTATGCCATTTGATATGCGCAGCCTCAACGCCTACCAGTTTTTCGCCCATACGTATACCGTAACCACAAACAGAGCAGCTATACTCGTAGGCTATTAGTACTCGCTCTCTGAATCGAGGGTCACGCTGCTTTATGGTCTCTACTTCAAGATCCAATCCTACTGCCGAGAGGATATCCTCATGGATAGTATCGGGAAAGTTACTCTCTAACAGCCACTCTGCCACTGTTTTGAGCATCTTAGGATCGCTTTTTAAAGCTGCCTCTACTTCAGACTCAAGACCGGCTGCTAAATGCTCGTCTATTAAAAATTTCCGGCTGTAGTCTTTAGAAGTGTCAATGATAGCAGGCTTATTGAATTGCCAGAAACCATCATTGGCCAGCCTGATAAAAGGATACTGTGGACGTATATTTTTCCTGGGCGGACCGAAGTCAATAAGCAAATTCTTGAGTTTAGGTTCTGCTTCTTCGTAAGAAATCAGACCAGGCTTACCCTGCTGTATCCTGGCCAGGGCTAGTAAAAGCAGAAGTGGTTTATGGGGTGCCCGTTCCCCCTTCCTGCCCCAGGTGGAGATGGATTTGAACTGTTTGAGTATCTGCTGTTTCATGTTTGCCTGGATACCTCTTGTCTAAATTAAAGGTTTCGTTGATACAAAACCTGGCATTATCATTTTTCAAGATTATGCACTGGATTCAGTCTAGCGGTTGCAAATATTATTGCTTCCCATTAGATTGCCTAAAAGCCTTACTATAAATCTGTGTATTACCACTCATGACCCAAACCAACCACTCTGAACTCGTAGGATTTATCTGGAAGATTGCCGACCTGCTACGCGGCCCTTACCGTCCACCCCAGTACCGCAGGGTGATGCTGCCCATGATTGTGCTGCGGCGAATGGACCTGGTGCTCGAAGGTACTAAAGACGAAGTTCTGAAAGAGTATGAAAAACTGATTGGGCAGGGCCACTCCCAGGATGTCATTGACAAAATCCTGGGAAGAAAAGCGACTGGTAAGCGTGAGCAGCCACTTTATAATGTAAGTCCGTTTACTTTTAGAAAATTGTTAGCTGATCCTGATAACCTGGCGACTAACCTGGTCGCTTTTATCAAGGGTTTTTCACCTAAAGCGCGTGAAGTCTTTGAAAAGTTTGACTTTGAGCAGGAGATAATGAAGATGGACAAAAACAACCGCCTCTTCAAAGTAGTCAAGGCTTTCACTGATCCTAATGTAGACCTTCATCCTGCTCGAGTCTCCAACCTCCAGATGGGATATGTCTTTGAAGAACTGGTCAGGAAGTTCAACGAGCAGGCCAATGAGGAGGCGGGAGATCACTTTACGCCTCGTGAAGTAATTCGCCTGATGGCACATCTGATTTATACACAGGATGAGGATGTGTACAAACCCGGCATTGCCCGGACTATTTATGATCCCACCTGGGGTACTGGCGGCATGCTTTCCATTTCTGAGGAATACATACGTGAGCATAACCAGGATGCTACCCTTATACTTTTTGGACAGGAATTCAATGCGGAATCCTACGCCATTTGTTGTTCAGATTTACTGATCAAAGATGAACCCGTTGACAATATCGTATTTGGTGATACGCTACTCAGTGACAGAACAGAAGAAAACTTTCACTACATGCTGGCCAATCCCCCCTTTGGCGTCAACTGGGATAATCAAAAAAATACAGTGATCAAAGAGCATGAGGTGCACGGGTTCCGGGGAAGGTTTGGCCCTGGCACGCCCCGTATTAACGACGGTGCGCTCCTGTTTCTACTCCACATGATCTCCAAAATGAAGCCCGCTCCTGAAGCTGGCGGAGAGGGTTCCAAGATCGCTATCGTATTTAATGGTTCGCCACTCTTTACAGGAGATGCTGGATCGGGTGAAAGCAACATCCGCCGTTGGATTATTGAGAATGACTGGCTGGATAGCATCATCGCGCTGCCTGATCAGCTATTCTACAATACCGGCATCTATACCTACGTTTGGCTGGTCAACAATCGTAAGCCTTCCGAGCGCCAGGGCAAAGTCCAGTTGATAGACGCTACCCGTCACTTTCAGAAGATGCGTAAAAGCCTGGGAAATAAACGTAATGAACTTTCCCCTGAGCATATTGACGAGATCACCCGACTCTATGGCAATTACGAGCATGATGCAACATCCAAAGTGAAGATAGGTGATGAGATGCAGCAAAGGGTGTGTAGCAAAATCTTTGACAACCGCGATTTTGGCTACCTGAAGGTAACAGTAGAACGTCCACTACGCCTCAATTTCCAGTTAAGCGAAGAAAGGATCAACCGTCTGGAGGAGGAAAGTGCTTTTCGCAAATTAGCTGAGAGCAAAAAGAAAGACCCAACCATCAAGGCTGCCGAAATCAAAGCAGGTGAAGAATTTCAGGAAAAGATCAGGCAGGTGCTGAAGGGTATTCAGGATACCACCTTGTATCAGGATCGGGAGGAGTTCGATAAACTACTGAGTAAAGCCTTACGAACAACAGGAGTAAAAGTGCCAGCGCCTATCAAAAAAGCGATACTTTCTGCCCTATCTGAGCGTGATTCTGAGGCGGCGATCTGCACCGACAGCAAGGGCAATCCTGAGCCTGATACTGACCTGCGTGATACAGAACTGATTCCGCTACCCGATAATATCCCCTTGCCGCTACCCCTGGACTATGATAGTAAAGCGGATAACACCGCATTGGTCAAGCTAGTCAAATCACATTGTGAAGCCTACATGAAACAGGAGGTGCTCCCGCATGTACCGGATGCCTGGATAGACTACAGCAAAACCAAAGTGGGCTACGAGATACCCATCAACCGCCACTTCTATGTTTATGAGCCTCCCCGTGAGCTTAGTGAGATAGAAGCGGAGATGCTGGCCCTGGAAGAGGACATGCAGCATAGCCTGAAAGAGATTGTGTACGGTAATAAAGGGCAGACTATCTAGCACTGATCCCTGGAATTGATTATTTTGAAATAAAATCTAAGCGTATGACCGAATTTAAGATCAAAATAGAAGATGAAGTACTGACTGCCCTGGGGCAGGAGAATATAGAAAGGCACATCAGCTTTATGCCGGAACAATTACACCGTAGTGACGGCCAACTGAAAGCAGCCGCACAGGATGCATTGGAGGATCTGTCTAGCATAGACCTGGCGAACGATCCTGCCTGGAAGCAGGCCAGAGATAAAGCGTGGGAAAAATACATCCATAAACTACGGTGTAGATGATTTTTGAGTTTGATAAGCTGGGATACCTGCAACCCTATCATCTGGTAGAATGCGATCTGGATGACCTGAAAGCAAATTTTGTGGATGCATTCCCACTGTCAAATACCCGACAGGGACTATGGAATTATTATATTCAGTACGTGGATGATTTACAACAGCATATTACGCCCCATTTTGCTCAGTGGATAGACGGCAGCTTTATTACCCAGGCGCTTGACCCTAAAGACATTGACCTGGTGACCTTTATTGACACCCAGGTGTTTAAAGAAAAGGAATCAGACCTGGAGGGTTATTGGTCATTTGCGTTGGAAGATCAGGGACTGGACGCTTACCTGGTGGAGGTCTATCAGGAAAACAGTGATCAATACCAGCAGCTTACGGTACACTATCGTAATCTCTGGCTTAACCGTTTTGGTAAAGACCGTGAGGGAAAACCCAAAGGTCTGATTCAAATAAAATTCTAATCCTATGGAAAAGGAACACCAACTACAGGCAGACATAGCCCGGCTACTGGAGCTTATCCAGCTATCTAATCAGACGATGGAGCACCTAAGGCAGGCGGGCAAGCGCGAGGACAGCCTGGCCTATAGGCAGGAGCGGCATCTGCACCGGCAGTACACCTCCCAGCTAGACCAGATCATGAAAAACTATAAGCTCAGCGTGCATGCACTGGATGAGTAAACCAAGCTAAGCCATGACTGAATTAACCTACGATAATTACCGGGAGGTGCTGGAGTATGAGATTCAAGAGCAGGTATCTCAGCCCAAAACTTTTCTTCAGATTGCCCAGCAGCCACATTACGAAAATGTGATCAGCAATATTCTCGCTTTCTTTTTTGATACGAGTGAGGAGCATGGATTGGAAGATTTATTTCTTTCTTCTTTGCTAGAGTTAATCCGTGAGCAAGGTGTAGATTTTTGTATGAATGAATGCGTTGCCGAGCGAGAATTCGGGGAAAGAGTAAGTGGAAGGATTGATATACTACTCAGTAACGATACCAAGGATAAGTTTATCATCATTGAGAATAAAATTTATCACTTTCTCAACAATGGCCTGGATGACTATTACCATGCTATTGGGGATGACGCTTCACAGAAAATAGGAGTCTTACTTAGCCTGGAACCTACAACCCCAAGACATCCTAAATTTGTGAACATTACCCATCAGGAATTCAGTGATAGGATTTTGAAAAATCTGGGTAGATTCTATCTAAGAGGGAATGACAAGTACCTTTACCTTTTGAAGGATTATGTGCAAAATATTAACCAACTCTATCTCACTTCAGAAATGAAAGAAAAGCTTAGCTTCTTTTTTGAGCACCACCAAAAAATTGATGAATTAGTCCATTTGCAGTATGAGGTTATCAACCATGTGAAGGACCAAGTGAAGAGGGCTGCTGACGATCTAGGTTACCGTTACAGTGGTGGTCGGGGTAAAAGTTATTTGTATTGGGAGTTTCTGGAGCAAAGCAGCCCTCTGAATGGGAAAGTTTATTATTCTATCTGGTTAACTGAACTGCACAAACACGAGAAACCTCAGGTAAATATATCTCTGACTTTTGATAAACTTGGAGATGAAGTGGTAAGAACTGTAATGGAGGCCGGTTTTACTAGTGACAAAGGAGTTCATTTTCTGGAAACATTGCCCGATCATCATTGGATAGACTTTGCCTGGAAATCATATGAATTGACAGAAGATCAACTGCAAAACCTAATGGCATTTTTGACGGAAGTTACCCAGCGAGATTTTGAACCGATTAAGAATCAACTCCTCACTATCCTGACCCAAAGCCAAAAATGAAACCCTACCCCCACTATAAAGACTCCGGCATAGCCTGGCTTTGGCAGATTCCTGAGCATTGGGAAGCTTTCCCTCTTAAATTTTCAGTTAAATTTTTGAATAATAAAAGAATACCACTGAGTAGTGAAGAAAGGGGGGCTATGACGACCAAAACTTACCCATATTATGGAGCTTCAGGGATAATAGATTACGTAGAGTCATATATTTTTGATAAGCCGCTTATTCTTATTGCCGAAGATGGTGCTAACCTCTTGTCAAGATCAACTCCTTTAGCTTTTATAGCTGATGGTAGATATTGGGTTAATAATCATGCACATATTTTGGAGCCAATACTGGGCCCGTTTGAATATTGGGCGAATCTACTTTGTGAGATTGATTATAGTCCTTGGATCTCTGGTTCGGCACAACCTAAACTTACAAAAGAAAGATTAGGCAATATAAAGTTACCGGTTCCACCTGCTAATGAGCAGCAAGCCATTGCCCGTTTCCTGGATGAGAAGACCAAGCAGATAGATGACCTGATCGCTCAGAAGGAAAGGCTGCTGCAACTGCTGGCCGAGAAGCGCACCGCCCTCATCACCCGTGCCGTCACCCGCGGCCTTAATCCTAATGCCCCCACCAAAGACTCAGGCATCCCCTGGTTGGGTAAGATCCCGGCGCATTGGGATATCCTTGACTTTAGAAGAGGAATAAGTTTTTTAACAGACTTTGAGGCAAATGGTAGCTTTTCTTCTATTAAAGATAACCTAGAGCTTGATAAGGATGACAAGTATGCATGGTACGTAAGAGCAACGGATTTAGAAAATAATAGAATAGGAATAGTTGATGGAAACAGGTCATGTACAGAGCATTCTTACAATTTTCTAGGTAAAACAAGCTTATACGGAAATGAGCTTTTGGTAGCCAAAAGAGGAGAAATTGGAAAAGTATACGTCCTACCAGAAATTGATTGCAAAGCCACATTAGCTCCTAATCTTTATTTGATTAGATTAAACGATAAGCTAATACCTAAATATGTTTATTATTGGTTTACAAGTAGATATGGAAAACCCCAGTTGACTCTAGCCAATCTCTCAACCACGATTGGGGCAATATATAAGGATGATATAAAAAAATGTTTGGTAATTTTTCCGCCAAAATCTGAGCAAAGAGAAATTTCAAAATATCTTAATAGTGAATGTGAATCTATCGATGAAATAATCACTCACGTTGAAAATTCGATAGACAAGCTCAAAGAGTACCGCTCATCCCTGATCACCCATGCCGTTACCGGTAAGATAGATGTACGGCCTACGCGGCCCGAGAAGTATGCCCACCAAACTGTTGCCCTATGATCACCAAGCACCGCGAAGCCCGCTTTGAGGATGCCATAGAAGCCTGCCTGCTTACTGCTGAGGGTGGATACCAGCCGGGCGATTCCCAGGCCTATGATATCAGTCGCGCCCTCTTTCCCGCCGAAGTCATCGGCTTCATCCGGCGCAGCCAGCCCCATCTTTGGGAGAGACTCTACGCCATCAACAAAGACCGCAGTGAGCAGATACTGCTGGATGACCTCTGCAAGGAACTGGCCGCCAAGGGAGCACTGCATGTGCTGCGTCACGGCTTCAAATGCTTTGGTAAGACCTTTCGCCTGGCTTATTTTGCCCCCAATACCCATCTCAATCCCGATGCCTGGGAGGCTTATGCGCATAACCGCCTTACCCTCACCCGTCAGCTACATTTCAGCGAAAAGAACCCCCGCCTCTCCCTGGATGTGGTACTGGCGGTCAATGGCTTGCCGGTAGTCACCCTGGAACTCAAGAACCCCATGAGCGGACAGACGGTAGAGCATGCCAAGCACCAGTACCGCACAGATCGTGATTCCCGCGAACCTATCTTCCGCTTCAAGGAAAGGGCACTGGTACATTTTGCCGTAGATACCGAGACCGTGGAGATGACCACCAAACTGGCGGAAAAAAGCACTTACTTCCTGCCCTTCAACAAAGGTCATCAGCACGGAGCGGGTAACCCGCCTGATCCGTCACATGACAACTACCGCACGGCCTACCTCTGGGAGGAGGTCTTGCTGAAGGATAGCCTGATGGACATTCTGGCACGTTTCCTCCATTTGGAAGTAGAAACCACCG
>CAZZGE010000225.1:0-7699 GCA_964653665.1 uncultured Porifericola sp.
AATCTAAAAATTCTATTACGGCCTTCCTGATGAAGCGTGTAGGGCCCGGTACCGTAGTAGAGTATGCAAGGCGACTGGGAATTACCAGTAACATTGAGGCAGTACCTTCCCTGGCACTAGGTGGTGGTGGTGATGTCTCGGTGTACGAGATGGTCGGCGCTTACAGCACCTTCGTAAATCACGGTACCTGGACGGAGCCGGTTTTCATCACCCGCATTGAAGACAAAGAAGGCAATACTGTGTACGAAAATCCTGTCAATACCCGGGAAGCGTTAAGTGAAGAAACCGCATACCTGATGCTGTATATGCTGCGGGGAGCTACTGAAGAAGATGGTGGAACCGGAAGAGGTATTCCGGCTGAAATCAGGGATAATAACGAAGTAGGCGCTAAAACCGGAACCACCCAAAATTTCTCTGATGGTTGGTTCATGGGAGTTACCAAGGATCTGGTCTCCGGTGCTTGGGTAGGAGCCGATAGCCGGAGCGTACACTTCCGCACGCTGGCGCTAGGCCAGGGCGCCCGCATGGCCATGCCTATCTGGATAGAATATATGAAGAGAGTCTATGCAGACGACCGCCTTGACTACGAAAAAGGCCCCTTTGAACGACCTTCCCAGGGTATCGATATTGAGATTGATTGCGGTAAGTATGGATCGGACCTCTTCGAGATGGAATCGGATTCCCTGATAGTAGAAGAAGACGTAGAAACTTTGGATGAAGAAAGTATTTTTTAAAATATTACGGCCACTTTTTTTGATAAAAACCACTCTTATTGGGTGGTTTTTTTAATTTTGAAAGTATTACGTTGGCTCAATTTTGGGTAACAGGTTATTAATTACATCCGCAAAAGATTTGAAAATATGAAAGAAATAGGTAGGATACGATATCGTAAACTTGTTACCCCAACTAGCTATTAACGACTGTGCAAGAAACTAATACCGAAGACCAGCAAGTTATAAACAAAATCCGGCAGGGCGACGAAGAGAGCATCGTAGCAGTGTACCAGGCACATCGCGAAGGTTTCATTCAATGGGCGCAGTCTGCTTACCGGATTGATGAGTCGAGTGCGGCTGATGCTTTTCAGGATGCAGTTATATGCCTCCACAGCAATATTATCCGGGAAAAATTGGTAACGCTAAGCAGTTCCCTGAAAACCTACCTTTACGCCATTGGTAAAAATATCGTCAGGAAAAAGCTGCAAAAAGATGCTGTTTTTGAAGGAGATGAGAGCCTGGTTTTAGAGTCGCTCTATGCTGAACCCCTGGACACTTTTATAGTCAACGACCGCCAACGCTTCGTCGCCTCTCTGATGGAGAGCATTGGTGATCCTTGCAAAACCATCCTGCGGTTATTTTACTTCAAAAGGTTCAGTATGAAAGCCATTGCGGATACGCTTAACTACAAGAACGAAAATGTAGCTAAGACCCAAAAGCTGCGCTGTCTGACTACTCTCAAAAAAATGGTAACTGATCAGTACAATGCTGACGAATTTTAGCGAATTGATCATGAGCGATGAAAAGGAAAACCGGAAAGATCAGATAGACCGCTACGTCAACGGTAATATGTCTGGGGAAGAACTCATTGTTTTTGAGCAGCGGATGCGGGAGAATGTACAACTAGCTCATGCGGTACATATGCATAAAGATGTTTTACAGGGTATTGAATACCACTTTATGCGACAGCTTAAAGACCAACTTATCTTATCCGACAAACCTAAAAAATCCGGTTTGCCAACCTGGGTAATCATCCTGCTGTCAGCCCTGGGGCTTGCTGCCATCGCTGCTGCTATCTATTTTCTTCGTTAAACCTGCGTGTCGTTAGTCAAAACTTTTTGGTTCGCATGCCCGTTGCCGTCCTGAAATGAGCTAGCATACAGGATGTGTACATTGACTTACTTGCCTACCCAATCAGGCTTTCTTTTTACGTCCAGCCGCGACGAAATTATCAGCCGGATGCCAGCGCGTTTCCCTCACTTTCTTCATCAGGCGTCAAAACAGTTACTCATGCCGCTGGATCCTCAGGGAGGCGGCACCTGGATACTGGCTGCCGACAATGGTGAAGCAGCCTGCTTGTTAAACGGTGCTTTTGAAAACCACAAGCGCAGACCACCCTACCGCAAAAGCCGGGGTCGCGTCATCTTAGAGTCGTTTCAATATGCTGATATTAACGACTTCGTAGCGCATTATAATTTTGACCAGATAGAGCCCTTTACCCTGGTTAAGGTGATTCAGAACCCATGTCAACACTATCAGATACATGAAATTCGCTGGGATGGACAAGCAATACACTACCGCACAGCGGATCCCAAACAGCCACAAATTTGGTCGTCAGTAACGCTCTACGATGAAAAAATGCGTGCCAAGCGACATCAGTGGTTTGACGAATGGCTGGCTGAAGGTCCTGATTTTACCATGGAAAGTGTCCGTCACTTTCACCTGCACGGAGGTGAAGGGGATCCAACAGTAGATTTCAGGATGACCCGCAGTGGAGGGCTGCAAACCATCAGCCTTACCAGTATTGAACTGGTTCGGCAAAAGGTTCAGGTTGATTATTTGAGCCTGAGAACTCATCTGCGCGAAAAAGCAACCCTAGAGCTTGCTCATCATTAGCCAAATAATGAGTGATCATCATTTTGTAGTATTATAGATTGGCATTACGGACAAAAGTTAGTTATTTTTACTGATTAGTAAATTTTTACCTAAACTTTGGTATTCATGCGACTTTATCTTTCTTTTTTCTGCTTTCTGCTAATGCTGGCATGCCAGTCACCGAAGTCACCCGAAGCATCTGATCCAACGTCTTCCCTGGGAAAAATTGACTTTTCAGTGGAAGGCAGCCCCGAAGCTATACCCCACTTTGAACGAGGGGTGGCCGCTCTGCATAATTTCTGGTATCCTGAAGCCCTGGAAGCTTTTCAGAAAGCAAAAGAAACTGATCCTGATTTTGCTATGGCTTACTGGGGAGAAGCTATGAGCCACAATCGTACCTTCTGGCAGGTGCAGGATGAAGAAGCAGCTCTTGAAGTACTAAACCAACTGGGAACTACTCCCGAGGAGAGACTGGCCCAGGCCGGTTCTGAAAAAGAAAAGATGTTTTTGCAGTCATTGGATATTCTCTACAGCGATGTGGAAGACAAACTGCAGCGTGATCGGGCTTACATGCAGTTCATGAAAGACTTATATCAAAAGTATCCGGACGATCACGAGGTCGCCAGCTTTTACGCTCTCTCTCTGCTGGGTATTATCCGAAACAACCAGGGGAATGAAAAAGAACGCATGGAAGCCGCGGCAGTCGTACAGAAGGTGCTAAACCAGAACAGTGAACATCCTGGTGCTGTGCACTACCTCATCCATTCGCTGGACGATCCTTTGCATGCACCTATGGCACTGGACGCTGCCCGTACTTACGCGCGTATCGCCCCGGAGTCTAACCATGCCCTGCACATGCCTTCTCATATTTTTGTGCAGTTGGGGCTGTGGCATGAGGTCATTAGTTCTAATATTGATGCCTTCGCAGCTTCCAAAAAGTGGGTGGAGAAAAAAGAGCTTTCTAATGAGGACTGGGACTATCATAGCCTGGCCTGGATGTCATACGGTTACGAGCAGAGCGGTCAGTTTGAAAAATCTGCTGAGAATCTGCAGATTATCAAAGATGCCGAGGCCAGCGGCGGTGGCTCTGATTATTACCTGCCAATTATGCAGGGTAACTATATTGTAAACTCTCAGAATTGGGAGGTGCTCCCTCTACCAGACTGGGAAAGTGCAAAAGGCCGTTCTCTGTACGCGCAGGTAAGCTACCTGCTGGCCTCTGGTCTGAGTGCGGTGCATCTGGAGGAAGCAGAGGCTGCCAAGAAAGCTCTGGCTCACACGGCAAAAATCAAAGCGAAGTTTGAGGCCAAAAAGGATGAATACTACGTAAAGCTTATCCAGATCAACGAAAAAGCGCTGGAAGGTTTTATGCTGTATCAGCAAGGCCAGATTGCCTCGAGCCGTCAGCTTTTTGAAGAGGGCCTGGCTATTGAAGAGAGCATGAATCCACCTACCGGTCCGCCCGATGTGATCAAGCCTATCCACGAACTCTACGGAGAAGTATTGCTGGAAATCAATGAAGCTGAAGCAGCCCGAGATGCTTTTGCGGTGTCTTTAGAACGTATGCCCGGCAGGTCAGCATCACTCCTGGGTATAGCCCGTGCGGCTGAAATGCTGAATGACAGGCCCCTGGCTTACCAGTATTATCAAGACTTTCTGCAAAACTGGGATCAAGCTGACCCAAACCAGGCAGAGATACCGGAGGCTGAGCAATACCTGGTGCTGAATCCTGATCAGGAGAATCAAGCATCAGCTTACTTACCAACACCGCTCAAAAAAGATGTTGCCCTGGATCAGCGCCTGTCCATTAATCAGTGCTTACCAACAGGCATGCAGGCACTGAACTAATACGGTTCTGAAGCATGGTGGGAGGCTTCTCACGGGCTTCTTGGCCTTGCTTCCTTACAATTTTGATAGGGTACGTCCTTGGTTTATACAGGTCAGCATACCAAATAGTAATATTGAAACCACAATCTATGATCAGGCTATTTTCCCTATTAATGGTCATTTTTTTGGGAACTGCCTGCCGCCCCTCTGCCGAGCAAAATGATGAGAATCATGAACAAATCATGGAAGGTGAAGACCCCATACTGGAAGAAAAAGAAACGCAGGAAGAAGACAGCCTGCGTAACCGGGATATGATGGTTATTTTAATCACGACAGTTAGTTTGGAACAAACCGTCCGGTGAATGATGCCTTATCAACTGTGTCAAATCCCAGTATTTTGAAAACCCCTTCAATTGCTTATTTTAATCGTAAATTACTAACCAGATAAGACCATACTTTCAAAGTAAGCCATCGTATTTCATGTTCTTTGCAATGACCTTAGTTTCTGCTCTGCGCAAGCCGCAAGCGTTTCTTATCCTGATATTTATCATAAGTTTGGGTGCCTGCTATGAACCTGCCAGGCCGCTCCGTTTTGAAGAATCTCAAACTACTAAGCCCTGGACCTATTGGTGGTGGCTGGGAAGCGCAGCGACACGAGCAGATATTACTGACCAGTTGGTAGATATGCAAAAAGCAGGAATGGGGGGTGTGCACATTATTCCGATTTACGGAGTGAGGGGAGAAGAAGAAAATTTTCTGTCTTATCTCAGTCCGAAATGGCAGCAGATGGTAAGCCACACGATTCGTACGGCAGACTCGCTGAAAATGGGCGTGGATTTGACACTGGGCACCGGATGGCCTTTCGGAGGACCGCAGGTTAACGAACAGGAAGCAGCAAAAAGGATAGAACTAATTCGTTATGCATTTCCCGCTACCGATCAGATAGAGATACAAATGGATACTGTTTTGGAAAATCATCGGTTGAGGTCTGTTGCATTCATTGTCGCTATCAATGATCAGGGGGCCTTAGTACCGATAGAATTTCTGGAAGATGCTGCACGTAGGCAGCTTGAGTATGGTGACTGGGAGCTGTTGATATTAGGCGAAGCCCTGACCGGACAGCGAGTAAAGAGAGCAGCCCCTGGTGGCGAAGGCTTGGTGATGGACTACTTTGATACCGCTGCTGTAACCGCCTATCTCCAGCATCACGATTCTGCACTAGCTGAACTTCTTGCACAAAGCCCCCCCCGGGCATTTTACCACGACTCTTACGAGGCCTACGGTGCCAACTGGTCGGCAGATTTCCTCCGAAAATTTGAAACTTTACGTGGCTACTCGCTTGCAGAAGTTATACCGGTACTGGCCGATACTACCCACACAGATTACGCCGCTGTAATGCATGACATTCGCCACACACTTTCCGATTTACTCTACGGCAGTTTTACCCAAACCTGGACTGAGTGGAGCCACAATAAAAATATCAATACCCGAAACCAGGCCCATGGTTCTCCTGCTAACATACTTGATCTTTACGGGCTGGCAGGTATTCCCGAAACAGAGTCATTTGGCACCAGTCAGTTTGAAATTCCCGGTTTGAGGATAGATAAGGATTTTGAGGTAGAACGTTTCGGTAAGCCCAGTCCGTTGATGATGAAGTTTGCGTCTTCGCCAGCCCACCTGATGGGCAAACCGATGGTAAGCTCAGAGACGACTACCTGGCTGGGGAACCACTTTAAAGTGGCTCTCTCTCAGGTAAAACCGCAAATAGACGAGCTCTTTACTGCTGGGATTAATCACATTTTTTACCATGGAACGCCTTATTCTCCCCGTAGAGCAGGATTCCCGGGCTGGTTGTTTTATGCTTCTACCAACTTTAACCGACAGTCGCACTTTTGGGATGAGCTTCCGCAACTAAACAACTATATCAGTCGCGTGCAGGCCTACCTCCAAAATAGCCGACCAGATAACGACCTTTTGCTCTACTTCCCGATCCACGATATCTGGACAAACCAAAAGGGAGATAACTGGCTCCTCCAGTTAGATGTACACAAGTACGATGACTGGTTTTCTGCAACTTCTGCTGGTATGATGACGCGTTATCTGTGGGAAAGCGGGTATACTTTTGATTATGTATCCGACAGGCAACTTGCTACCTTGGGTAGTAAGCAAAACCAAACCAGCTTGCCGGAAGGAGCAAAGTATCGGGCAATTCTCATCCCACCTACCGAATACTTGCCTTTAGCAAGCCTGCGTAAGCTTATTGAGTTGGCTGAGGCAGGCACTCCTGTTATATTCACCGAAGGTTATCCCGACGCTATCCCCGGTTATCGTGTAAGTAGCGATCAGCAGAATGAATTTGATACATTGCTTGCTGCGCTGAAAGCAAACTCCCGGGTTCAGCTCCTTCAGGATATTTCTGAAATTGTTCGTATTGAACTACTCCGCCCGGAAAGTATGAAGCAGCAAGGGCTGGATTTTATCCGTAAAAAACATGCAAATGGGCACATTTACTTTGTTACTAATTTGGGTAATCAGTTTAGTGAGGGGCTTATCAGATTAGCCTTAAGCGGTGAGGCGGTAGAGATACTTGATCCTCTCACTGGTAAAAGGGGCGAAGTAGACGCACAATCGGTGGATGGTAAAACCCAGATTTACCTGCAACTGAAACCTGGAGCATCGGCTATCGTGCTTACCTACGATCAGCCATTGGAGGCGACAGTCCCTTTTCACTACGAGGCCGTAAAAGGGGAGTTGTCGCTCAGCAGAACCTGGGATGTAGAGCTAGTCTCAGGTAATACTGAAGGGTTACCACAATCATTTAGCGTAGACAGCCTTACTTCATGGACTGCCTGGGAAGATAGCAGTCTTCAATACTTTAGCGGAAAAGCCCGCTACTCCCTGACGTTCGACCTTCCCGAGGAAGAAGTTCTAGTGGAAGCCTACCGCCTTACTTTTACCGATCTGCGTGAGAGTGCTAAAGTAATACTGAACGGAAAAGAGGTAGGTACGGTCTGGGCCTTACCCTACGAACTCACCATTCCGGCAGAGCTGTTTCGCGAAGAAAATACGCTTGAGCTTATGGTACAAAATCTCTCTGCGAACCGAGTCATTCAGCTAGACCGTCAGGGAGTGAACTGGAAAAATTTTTATGACATTAATTTTGTGGATATCAAGTACCAGTCCTTTGATGCCTCTAACTGGGAACCGGTGCCTTCAGGCATCATCGGAAGTGTGAAACTGCAAAAGATCCAGTATTTTTATTAAGAACCCGATAGTATTCGTCC
>CAZZGE010000226.1:0-7626 GCA_964653665.1 uncultured Porifericola sp.
TTAAGCCCCTTTTGCACCAGATCCTCATAGTGGCTCCGATACCGGCTTAGCGTGGTTTGGGACAGGCACAGTTTGCCTTTGAGCAACTGGTAATCTTACATACACACCAACAGGCTCTTGATATTTGGGCCATACTGCACATCATGGCTGACGCCCGCTGAAAAACCTGCCCGCAGCAACAGCGCTTGACCTCTGCCTGGTGTTTGGTGATGATCAACGCCAAGGGAGGTAGATCATATACCTGGCGGCGTTCTATGGCATCGGTTTTTTGCTCGCGAAGGCTTTTCTGGCAACAGGCACAAACCTCTACCTTATGAAGTACTTCTTCATCTGGGCGGTCCACCATTTTCAGGGTATTCCCTTCATGCCCCTTTTGCCCCCCGGCCTTGCGCCCTGTTTGCTTGCGAAGGCTTTTAGGGGACGGCTTGACAAATTCATCTGTGGACGGAGGCTTGCTGCTGTTCTTTGAGAGCTGATCTTCTAGTGCCGCGATCCGGGATTGAAGCGCTTGAACCTGTGATTCATAAAACACTACAACAGCCTGTATCACCAGTTGGCTATCCGCTGGCAAATGCTTAATCGCTTGTTGTAGTGACGCTGGTAGCATCCCAGAAAACAATAATTTTTTCCTGAATTGTCAGCCATGCTGAATAGTCACAAATTACCTTTCATTTTCAGGAAGATAATGCTAAGTACGGGTTGTTGAGGGTAGATTGCGTAGGACAACATAAAAATCCTGAGATTGTAAAGGATACGTGCCGGATGTTTGCCATCCTTACTGTGGGCAATGGCTTACAAGTCCCCATATACATCTGCCAGTAGAGGGATACAAACCTTTAGCCTGGGCAATCCCTTTATCATAAGTTATTTCCTCATCAAGGAAATAAGCGCAGGCTCAGAAATTTCCAGCGTTCTTTTAGCGTTTTTCAAGGGATTAATGTGCAAACACAAATTACTATAACTGTACAAATGGATGTATTTTTCTAAGCTAGATAATTATCATACGATAGCGTCTCTGATAGAGGATTACTTTACTTTCCTCAGGGACAAAACCATTGTACAGAATGTCCAGGATAGTTGGGTACAGATCAGTACGCCTCTACCGGATGTTTTCAATGATAGTATTGACCTGTATGTCAAACTGCAGGATGAGAAAATCCTGATTTCAGATGATGGATAGACGCTCTGCAATCTGGAGTTGAGTGGCGTAAGCATATCCCGATCCCCTAAACGGAAAAAACTGTTAGATCAGGTTCTTCTTAACTATGAAGTAAAATATGGAGAGAAGAAATTACTGGTAGAATCCTCTCTCAAAGATTTTGCCCAGAAAAAATTTAATGTGTTATCGGCTATTGTTGAAAATAAATAACCTCTATATTTCTCCAGTCATACGGTAGCCTCTGCTTTTGCCGAGGATGTGGAAGCTTACTTGAACGAACAGCAAATAACATATACTCCTTATTTTATTTCACGCGGCAGTACTGGCCTGGAATTTACATTTGATTTTCAGATAGCCTTCCGTAAGCAGGAATTGGTCATTAAAACTTTCAGTACTACCAATAGTATGAACTTACCGCACTTTTTATTTGCTTGGGAAGATATCAAAGAAACTCGTAGAAAACAGGTGAAAAAACAAGTGACTGCACTGGCAGTAACCAATGATCAGGGCAAAGAGGTCAAGCCTGAATTTCTGAAAGCACAAAGAGATGTTGGGAATTTTTTTAAGGGGTTGATATAGTTAAAAAAAGGGCAGTCAGCGTATCTTGAGGTTCAACTAAAACACAAAAGATATGCAAACGAAATACGCTCGGCTCACTGACGCCCAATGGGCCATTGCAAAATAATTTTTGGACTATAAAAGGAAACGGAAACTGAAACTGGATTTACGAAATGTTTTTGATGCCCTACTGTACATAACCCGCACCGGGGTATAGTGGAGGAACCTATCCAATGAGATGTTCCCTGATTAGTAGGCAGTGTACTACTACTTTGACAAGTGGAAGAAACAAGGCGTTCTTGAGAAAATCAACTGGGCACTGAACGCATTAGAACGGAGACAAAAAGACCGTAAACCAACGCCCAGCTTAGGTTTTGTGGATTCCCAGGGCATAAAGTTGACCCCGATGATCCTCGAGGACAGGGGGATAGACGGGAACAAAAAGGTCAATGGGAGGAAGCGCCATATTTTGGTGGATGTACTAGGAAGGGTTTACCATTGTCATGTACACCCCGCCAATTTGCATGACAGTCCCCAAGGGGTCAACCTGTTAGATTTCTCGCGGGAAAAATTAACCCGGTAAGAAAAGATCATGGGTGATAAAACCTACAAAGGGAACTTGGCAAAAGCAGTGGAAAAAATAGGCTTAAAATTTGAAACCCCAGTCCGCCCAAAAAACACAAAAGACTTTGTTGTGGAAGCCAAAAGGTGGGTGGTGGAAAGGACTCTTGCCTGGTTTAATTTCTTCCGCAGTACGGTCGTCGACTGCGAGCACACCCCTGAAAGTTCTATTCCTTCTTGCTTTTGGCAAACATCTCGATGTGTCTTTGGCGAATAGATTTTTAAACCAAATAATATTTCCCAACATGCTCTGAAAGCTAAGGAAGCGATTTCTATATTATGGAGCTAGCGATATACACCAGAAAATATTAAAAAACTACAGCCAGTTGCTGCCTAAACTTTGCCTTTAGCTCCGCTACAACCATTTTCACCAACTATTACTTCGTAGGCATGGCAGCCATACTGGATGAGGTATATGTGGCAAACCGGATGTAGAAATTTATCTGGAGTAGGGCCAACAAAAGAAACGGCCTGCCTTTTGACAAGCCGTTGAGTCAAATATCAAATTTTAGTGTCTACTCCTCGTTCACCACAATCTTCTCAATCACATCATCTTTGCGGATCTGATCTATTACCTCATCGCCCTCTACCACTTTACCAAAAGCGGTATGCTGCCTGTCAAGATGCTTGGTATTATCCCGGTTGTGACAGATGAAGAACTGCGAGCCTCCGGTATCGCGGCCGGCATGAGCCATGGAAAGTACCCCGCGTTCATGGTACTGCTTCTCCCCGCTCAGTTCACACTTGATGGTGTAACCCGGGCCACCGGCACCTGTACCATCCGGGCATCCCCCTTGAATGACGAAATTGGGAATCACCCGGTGGAAAGTCAGGCCATCATAAAAGCCTTTTTTGCTGAGGCTGATAAAGTTATCTGCTGTATTGGGAGCATCTTTGTCATAAAACTCCACTTTCATAACGCCTTTGTTGGTGTGAATTTCTGCTGTTTTCATATGCTTGATTTTATTTATGCACAAGTTTACGGATTCCTGCATCACGAAGGAAATGGCGTATCATTTTTTAAATGAAGCTGACATTTGTCCCTACATCGAGACCTTGGTAGTCTCATGGCGTTACCTTTTAAAAAACACCAAATGATGGAAAATACCCAAACCACTAAAGAAAGTATAGCTGCAGAAATCAAAGAACTAGAAGCTCAGCTTAGCGGCGATATGTTCAAGGACATGGAGATCCGCGACAAAATCCATAATATCAAAATGAAGTTGAATGGCACTAAGCCTATGGACTCTTCCATTGATTGTATGGGTTGTGGGAGCTAAGAGGCTGAAGCTATAGAGTACCTGCTTTTTGCTGATCTGCATCAGTAGTTCTAAGGGGGCAGCGAGCGGACATATAGCTGATTACTTTTTATGAAGTGACCACAGTTTTGCAAAATCTATCATGTCCGACCAAAATAAATTCCTGTACACTATAGGATTATCCTAAGCCGAACATCCGTTGAACCTACGAAGTGTCAGCGAAAAAAGGTTATTATTTTTTTATACAACACCCACCTCCTTTTCTTATTCAAGAAATTATATTCAACTTTATAAGTACAGGCTCTTTAAGAAGCTACAGATCATTGGGTAAGGCTTATTATCCTAAGCGATCGCAGATAGCCTGATAAGTACAAAAACTGCGGTGACCGCCTTGGATATGTCTGAGTCAAGCAATGGTAGCATTGAAATCAGACTGATGTTCCTCCATCAACTTGTGGTCTCATTGGTGCTTAGTAATTTTAGTTTGATGGGCTGAAGTTTTTATGGTCAAAGCAGAACCTGCAGAGCTTATCGACGAACTGGAAAAAGTCAAAAACCTTTAAAGTGAATGATTTTGAAGATCATAAAAAAAGTGGTTCTCAAACTGAAATCTTCTTTTTTTGACCTGCTACCCATTATACTCATCGTTTCATTTTTTCAGATAGTGGTTTTGCAGCAACCATTTCCTGATCTTTTTAATATTCTTATCGGTTTAGGTTTTGTCATATTTGGTTTAATGATTTTCATTGAAGGGCTGGAAATCGGCTTATTTCCGCTGGGTGAAAATTTATCTTATGCACTGGCCAAAAAAGGTAGCCTGTTCTGGCTACTTACTTTTTCATTTTTGCTCGGATTTTCTACTACCGTGGCTGAACCCGCGTTGATAGCTGTAGCTAAAGAGGCCGGGAGAATTGCTGTTGATGCCAAACTGATTGTACCCGAAAATGAACAAAGCTATGCACTCGGCCTTCGCTTATCCGTGGCTGTTTCTGTGGGCCTAGCCATATTGATTGGTATATGGAGGATTGTGAAAGGCTGGCCAATTTACTACCTTATTATTGGAGGGTATGTGATAGTCGTTGTCATGTCCTTATTTGCCCCGGACGAAATCATAGGCATTGCTTATGATGCAGGTGGGGTTACGACCTCTACGATTACGGTTCCTTTGGTTACGGCATTAGGCGTTGGTTTAGCATCAGTCATCCAGGGGAGAAGCCCGCTTACGGATGGCTTTGGCCTGATAGCTTTCGCTTCCTTACTGCCGATGATTTTTGTTATGGGTTATGGCATCTTAATTTTCTCCTAACACTTATGATAGAAAATTTAGTAAGTACCTTTTTTGCCACCATCAGAGATGTCGCACCCATTGTGCTGCTCATTGCAGTGTTTCAGATTCTTGTAATAAAAAAGCCTATTCCGAACATGACTAGTGTACTGTTAGGAGGGGTGTTCGTAGTAGCGGGCCTATCCTTTTTTTTGATGGGGTTGGAAATGGCCTTGTTTCCAGTGGGAGAAATGATGGCTAAGCAGTTATCTGATCCGGTATTTATCAAGAAATACTATTCGGGCAGTTTGACACAGTGGCAGGCCTACTACTGGGTCTATATTTTTGCAGGCCTTATAGGGTTCTCTACCACCATCGCTGAGCCCTCTCTTTATGCTGTCGCCATCAAGGCAAATGAAGTCTCCGGAGGAACGATTGGTATCTTTCAGCTACGACTTGTGGTCGCCGTTGGCGTAGCACTTTCGTTAATAGTGGGGACTTACCGGATCGTGGTAGGAGATTCGTTATCTACCTACATCATGGTTTGTTATATTTTGGTGGTCATCCAGACTATTTTTGTAAAAAAAGACCTGGTAGCTCTAGCATACGACTCAGGAGGCGTAACTACCTCTACCGTCACGGTACCGATCGTAGTAGCCCTGGGACTGGGGCTGGCTTCCGTGGTACCGGGTAGAAATCCGGCACTGGATGGTTTTGGGCTTATCGCGTTTGCAAGCGTTTTCCCTATGATCACCGTCCTAGGGTATGCACAACTCAATGATCTGTTACGAAAAATCAATAAACTCAAAAATCAATGAGATTTAAATTAATTGTATCTTTTGTAGATCCTGATGTTACCGAAAAGGTAATCAAAACAGCTAAATCCGCCGGGGCCACCGGAGATGTGGTCATCCAGGCAAAAGGAAGTGGCATTGACGGGGCAAACTTCCTGGGCTTATCTATAAAGGACCAAACGAATATCGTCTTGTTCATTGTAGAAGAACACCATGTAGATAAGATCATGCAGACAGTGAGCGAGGAATGTAATATTGAAGAGCCTGGCAATGGCATTTTGGTAGCTTTGGGGTTGGATAAAGTCGCAGGATTATCCCGACAAATAGAAAAAATACGAGAAAACTTAAAGGACGAACACTTATGACCTGGTGATTATGGAATCTTACAAAACAGCCAAAGATATTGCTTCAGATAAATTATTTTACATTGATGGTCTGGACAGTGTTCGCCGTGCCATTCAATTGATGAAAACCAAGGAGGTGCAGGCCTTGATCATAAAAAAGAGGAACGAAGCCGATGCCAACGGAATTGTTACTGTCAAAGATGTGATCAAAGGTGTGATCATTCCTAATAAATCACTTGATGAAGTGAGTGTGTACGAAATTATGACGAAGCCCGTCTTATCAATACCGGCACATCTCAATGTAAAATATGTACCTCGTTTGATGTACAATACCAGCATTCGTATTGCCCCGGTTGAGGAAAATGGTCAGTACATTGGTATGATTGACTACACCCATTTTCTGTTCTCAGAATAAGCTGTCAAGCAGATGCTGATGAAATGGAATCTCTCAGTGGGAATGGCGATTTTATCCCTGTCTGGGTTTACAAAATACGTTTTCATCCTCTGGGCTCTTCACTGCTCTATTTGAAAAACTCAATTGGTCTTTGTTGGAATGACAAGCAAGGGAATGGATGCATCATATACGATTTGGTTGATAAAAAAGCTTCTAAAAAGCTGGTCAGTCAGGTCTCTGGAGCCCTTTTGTACCACCAGCAAACTGTTCTTGTGCTGTTGCATGACAGCTTTGACCTGTAAAAAAGGTTGCCCTCCACCGTAGATTTCATAAGAAGACGGGAGTTCCTTATGATAGTGGTTAACAAGATTTTCCAGGTACTGAACAGTATCCTCTTGTTGAGATTCAGAATTGAGGATTGTTATGAATTTCAGCCATTTAAGATTTCCCTTAAAACTCTTAACTACTTTATCAAACTCAGATGTATTCAGGGGCTGTTCGTGGTTTACTGCTACGATAAATTGTTCTAGAGAATCGCTGTTAGCCTGTTTTGGCACCGTCAGTACAGGCTGGTTGATTGAATTGATGATGTCAACTGAAGTGCTGCCCATAAAAATCTTTTGAAGCAGCCCTTTACCTTTAAGACCCACACATATTAGTGCACTATCGGTGTATTGCGTAAGTTGGCGAAGTGCTTCGGTAATACTGGTCTCAGTAATATGAAATTTAACAGGAAGATCATTTGAGACGTACTCATCAGTAAGTCTTGTGAGCTTCTCGTGCACTTCCTGCTTACTGTCTGATTTGAGCGTTTCTCTGGTCGCTTCATCCGCGATACCCGGAACATAAATTCTCGTAGCATGGATCAGGACGAGTTCGGCCTTTAAGATACGTGCCCACTTTTCTGCCAAAAGTAACTGGAACTTTGAATAGGGCGAAAAGTCAATCAGTACATAAATCTTGGAATACATATGAGTATAATAATAGGTGTGTTTATATAGGTCAGTTCAAGGCCATCTATTCCTGCTTTCCGCACTCAAAAAATAACAAGAATCAGACTTTTACCATGCAAAGACATAGTAATACTTTAATTTAAGGATTCTTCGCAAAAATTTTTTTACACCTGCCGAAAAAAATTCATCTGCGAACAGCATTGAATCAGTAGAGCTACCTTCTGGTGGGCTAGTATACCGTTAAAAACACATCAAGGGGAATCAAAATGGTATTAAAAGT
>CAZZGE010000227.1:0-7620 GCA_964653665.1 uncultured Porifericola sp.
CGTGTACCCTTTGGTATTCCGGGCTGGCAGCTCGTACTTTCTATGGTGCTGTTGGTAGGTGGATTTATTTTCACTACCTGGATCGCCGGAAGAATCTACCGGGTGGGCATCCTGATGCACGGCACTAAGGTAAACTATAAGGTGCTAGGGAAATGGTTGTTTTCTAACAATTAGCCCTCACTTTAAATATCTTCAATAGACAGCTCCCAACTGTTGTGGGAGGTTCAACACTCGTATGGCGCAATCTCGCCCGAAGATAGCCTAAAACGGGTGTTGGGTATTCGCTCATACTACTTTTTCTTGCCGAATGATAAACTATTCCTGACAGATAATTTTTATTACAACATTCGTTACTTTATCGTACAACGCTTAATTTTCTGCTGTAAGCAGAGAACATAGGCGGTAAAAACATTTTGTAAATGAATAAACGCGTTTACACCAAAGAGAAGGTAGACAGTATTTACCAGAAAAAGAATACGCTTAAAATTGTCGTATTGATAGTTGCAACGGTCATTGCGGCCGGTTCCATCTATTACACCAACACACTGGTAGAAGAACTCAAAGAAAGGGAGAAAAGCTTTGTAAGCCTTTATGCTAAGACCATAGAAATGGTTGCCAATCAGGAGGGCGATGACATTCCCTTTCTCTTTCATGAACTGATTGTCCCCAACAATAACATTCCGGTTATCCTTACCAACAGCTTTGGAGACTATCTTCAGCACCGTAACCTTGACCTTGAAAAGTACAATAAAGAAAAGAAGGCACAGGTAATAGAGCAAGAACTGGAAGAAATGCGCGCCACCTACGAACCTATTGAAATTGTGCTGCGTAATCCTAATACCGGTATGGTAGCGGGTTACCAGTTTGTGTACTACAGAAACTCTTTTCTGCTCACGCAACTCCAGTACTATCCTATTGTACAGTTATCTATCATCGCTGTATTTGTACTGCTAACCTACACCGTATTTAGTTACTCCCGTCGTGCCGAACAAAATCGGGTATGGATCGGTATGGCCAAAGAAACAGCCCACCAGTTAGGTACACCACTTTCCTCGCTGATGGCCTGGCTGGAGTTTTTCCGCTCTGATCCTGAACGCTACGACCCGGCCATTATCAAAGAACTGGATAAGGACATCAGCCGCCTGGAAAGGATCACTGCGCGTTTTTCCAGTATCGGCTCAGTGCCTACGCTCAAAAAAGAGGACCTCTACAACATACTGAGATCTACCCTCAACTACCTGGAGAAGAGAATCTCTACCAAAGTCAAGGTAAGCCTCCATGCCGATCAGTCCCACATCAATGCCATGATCAACCGGCCTTTGTTTGAGTGGGTCATAGAAAATATCTGTAAAAATGCAGTAGATGCCATGGGCGGAGTCGGTAGTATTAGCATCCAGCTGAGTACGGAGAAAAACAAGGTTTTTATAGACATTACCGATACGGGCAAGGGCATTCCCAAGTCCAAAATCAGCCAGGTATTTACGCCCGGCTACACCACCAAAAAAAGAGGCTGGGGCTTAGGGCTCTCCCTGGCGCAGCGAATCATTGAAAATTACCACCAAGGCAAACTTTTTGTCAAACAGTCGGAAGTAGACGTAGGAACGACCTTCAGAATTGTGCTTTTTATAGAACAATCGGTTGATGAACAACGGGCACCCGAAGCACAACCAGCCGTAGCAGCCACCAAATAAAACTGCTGGTTCATCCCTTCATTTTTCCCGATCATCTATTGTTTTTTTTATCTACAACCTGGGTGACTAGGTTTGCGGTACTGTAAGCAAGCGGATCTCAACTCCTGGCTGCAAAAAGCGAATCATGAGCGCAATCGGGCCTTGGGAGAACGCGGACAGCCTGCTTTCCGTAATAAAAATATATTTTGGGACAAAGAGGGTTTGTCACACTCCACCGTTTGTTCTCACACAATTTTTCTAAACTTAACCAACGATGAAGAAAACAATTATCCTGATTTTTTTATCTGCTCTCAGCAGCCTTACCACTATGGCTCAAGACAATGGCCAACAGCAAACCCTCTTCGGTGACTTCAACATATACAGCTCAGGGGGCTACGGTGGCCCGGCCGCCCGGTTCTCAGCGATAGACGGACAGTTTGCTGCTTTCTTTGGTGGTTACGGGGCCTGGTTTATCAACCAGAAATTTTCTATCGGTGGCGGTGGCTTTGGCTTGGTATCCAACTTACCCGTTCCGGAGCGGGATCGTTTTGACCCAGGGTTGGACTTACACTACGATATGGGATATGGCGGTTTTATGGTTGGGTATACCATTTCTTCCAACCGAATCATCCACCTTCATGCTGACATTTTGATTGGGGGTGGAGAAATTGAACAGGACTTTGAGGGAGAAGGTGATTTTACGGCTACAGAAAGTGAATTCTTTGTCATGGAACCAGGAGCTCACCTGGAAGTCAACATTGCTCCCTTTATGCGAGCTACAGGAGGGGTCACGTACCGCCTCGTTAGCGGTTCGGATACGCCGGGATTGCGTGACCGTGACTTAAGCAGTATGAGCTTTGCCATAAGCCTGAAATTTGGCTATTTTGATTAATGCCTGATTCCAGAACCAAAAGACTGCGCTTTCTACAGCGCCTTTTCTTTGCGATTGCTGCTCTCAGCCTGTTGATACCGGGCTTGTATGTACTTCGTACCATCATGGTCGGCAGCGGGTGGGACTGGAACGAATCAACTTTTTTGCTGTATAACGTTGCTTTTACCTTTACGGTGTCGGCAGCCATATTTGCTGCCAACATAGCCACGGTAAGACAGTTGGATCTCGTTATGCCCTGGAAAAACTATGTGCGTCAGCGCATTGTACTGGAATTTCTGATTACCTCCTTTAATGCGGCGGTTATTATGCTGCTCTGGACGTATCTATTTTTTCAAATGGTAGAGATTCCCTATAGTTCTTTCAAGCCCTCACTTTTTGAAAATATCCTCATCGCTCTGATCATCAACCTCATTGCCACGACCATCATGGAGAGTAGTGCTTTTTTTCGTCAGTGGAAGGCTTCACTGGTAGAAGCGGAGCGCCTGCAAAAGGAACGACTGAGAACGCAATACGAAGCGCTGAAAACGCAGGTCAATCCCCACTTTCTGTTCAATAGCCTCAACACGCTCTCTTCGCTGGTACATTCTAACCCGGATGTGGCGGAAGAATTTATTGACGAATTTGCCCGCTTTTACCGCTACATTTTGGAAATCAAGGACAAAAACCTGGTGAGTCTGCAGGAAGAACTGGAAATGATGGATTCCTACATTTATTTACAAAAGATTCGCTTTGGGAATGCGCTATCGGTTGAAAAACACATTGATAGTGATTTTCTCCAACACCTGATCCCTCCGCTCACCTTGCAGGTACTGAGCGAAAACGCGATCAAGCATAACGCTCTGAGCCCGGAAAAACCGCTGGTGATTTCACTGGAGGTCAACAATGGTTTCCTCATGGTTTCCAATAACCTGCAACAACGACAGGAAGCCGTCAAGTCAACAGGAATCGGCCTGTATAACCTCAGAGAAAAGTATAAGATATTCTCCGAAGCACAGCCTGAGTTTATCACACAAGGACATCAGTATAAGGCTTCGGTGCCCCTGATCTGTCAACAAAGTTAAGATGAAAGTACTCATTGTAGAAGACGAAAAGCCCGCTGCCGACAAGCTCATACGAAATCTGCAACGCATTGACGACAGCGTAGAAGTTCTGGCCGTACTGGACAGCGTAGAAAAAACAGTTGCCTGGCTCCGAAAGCAACAACCTGACCTGATTTTTCTAGATATTCACCTCTCAGACGGTCTTTCATTTCAGGTATTTGAGCAGCTACATGCCGAAGGTATTGAACAAATAGACACCCCCATCATATTCACTACCGCCTACGATGAGTACGCCATCAAAGCCTTCAAACTGAATAGTATTGACTATTTGCTCAAGCCCATTGGGCGGCGTGAGTTGGAAAGCAGCCTGGAGAAATACCGGCGCGTACTGCAGAAACCGACTTCGGTAAGCCAGGATATGAAATCACTGTTAGAAAGTCTGCAGCAGCCCCGCTACAGAAAGCGATTCATGGTAAGCTACGGACAACGCATGAAGTCAGTACACGCTGACGATGTCGCCTACTTTTATGCACATGAAAAAATGGTGTTCATGCTCACCTTTGAAGGGCAGCAATTTGTTATTGACCAGTCTATTGGCGAGTTGGATAAAGCACTGGACCCGGAGTATTTTTTCAGGATCAATCGTAAATTTATTGTTCATGTAAATGCCATTGAGCAGATGCACGCCTATTCCAAGAGCCGGGTCAAGCTTGACCTAAAACCCAAAAACCAATTAGAAGCGGTAGTGAGTGTAGATCGCTCCCCTGATTTTAAAGCGTGGTTAGATCGCTGATTTTTGTTAAGTTTGGGCAAATTTTGCTCATGATCCCGCTTGAACACTATCTGCTGCTGAGTGCGCTTTTGTTTAGCATTGGCTTATCTATCGTTATCATCAAAAAGAACGCAATTGTGGTACTCATCGGCATTGAGCTTATCCTGAATGCTGCCAATATCAACCTGATAGCCTTTAGCCAATACGATGCTTACCGCTTACAGGGACACATTTTTGCACTATTTGTCATTGTAGTCGCCGCTGCGGAAGCTGCAGTAGCTATGGCAGTTGTTCTCAAAGTATATAATTTTTACAAAACCTCTAACCTGGACGAAGTCAACGCCATGCAGGAATAAACATGTCAGGAACAAACTACTTGTATCATTAGCGGTTTTGTTAAAATAGATTTACATTGGATATGAAGCTAGAAGAGGAAATCAAACAAAAAAAATTCTCCAGCGAAAAGCACAAAGCAGTCATCAACCTTATGTATACGGGTAACTGGGTATACTCTATCAATAAGTCCATTCTCAAATATTTTAACCTCTCTCCTGAGCAGTACAACTTACTCCGTATCCTGCGTGGTCAGTACCCAAACCCTTCTTCTGTATTGCTTCTCAACGAACGTATGCTGGATAAAATGTCCAATGTATCCCGCATCGTAGAGAAACTCCGGGTCAAAGGACTGCTCATGCGGGAAGAGTGCCCTACAGATCGCCGACAGGTGGATATCACCATCACTGAGGAAGGGCTACAGCTACTTCTGGAAATTGACGAGCAGACGCAAGTATCCGAGGAAGCGCTGAAAAATTTATCTGAAAAAGAAGCAGCTCAACTGAACCGCTTGCTGGATAAAATCAGGGGCTAAGTACACCAGCGCTAAAATCATTCCCCATTTTTTGATCTATTTTAGCAGGCTCGCACTTTTTTGCCCGATCATTAATAATTTCAAAAAACTCTCTTCGCACCCTTCCATTTTTACTACCATTTTTGGTCTTTTTTACAAAGATTGTAAATCCTCCTAGGTCTGTGTAGTGCTTGTTGAAGCATTCCATACTAAGATCAATTTTATTTATGATATTACTGTTTAAATATTCATTTATTTAATTTTTACTACTGAATTAACATATTAATTATAATAAATAATCAAATATTGATTTTTATCATAATTATTTCTCATTTGCGCTAATTTTTAAAATAAAATACTGGATTAGTGATTAAAATAGTATTTACATTTGCATATATCTGGTTTACACAGTTTTAGGTCTATTATTTAGTTACAATGACTACCACCAGATTTAGTACCAATGGCGTTGATTTTCTTTACCAAACACCTATATAATGAGACGTTTTTTACTATTATTTTCACTACAGTTTTTGTGGTTTTCCCCGCTTTTCGCGCAGGAAAGAACCGTAAGCGGAGTAGTAAGCTCGGCGCAGGATGGTGCGGAACTTCCTGGTGTCAACGTGCTACTGAAAGGTACGAGCACCGGAACGGTTACCGATGTAGATGGCAAATTCAGCCTGACCGTCCCAAGTGATGACGCCATTTTAGTATTCACCTTTATCGGCCTGGCATCACAGGAGGTAGAAGTAGGCTCCCGCAGCAACCTGAATGTACAAATGCAACCGGAATTTTCAGAGCTCAGTGAGGTTATCGTTACCGCCGTGGGTATTGAAAGGGAGAAGAAAGCTCTCGGTTATGCTGTCACTGAGGTTGAAGGACAAAACATCAGCCAGCGATCTGAACCGGACATTGCCCGTGCACTCAACGGAAAGGTAGCCGGGGTGCAGGTACAGGGTGCTGGCGGCGCTACCGGCGGTAATACTAACATTACCATCCGCGGCAACTCCTCACTTACCGGCAACAACCAGCCACTCTACGTGGTGGATGGTGTTCCCTTTGACAACTCTACGCTGGGTTTTGATCCGGCCGCTGGTAATACAGTTACTAACCGGGCTTTTGACATTGATCCCAATAATGTAGAGTCAGTAACAGTACTAAAAGGTGCGGCGGCGGCTGCCTTGTACGGCTCACGTGCGCAAAACGGGGCCATCATCATTACCACCAAAGCTGGGGCTAAAGCTTCTCAGAAAGGTATGGAAGTCACGTACAATGCTTCTTTCGGCCTGGAGGAGGTCGCTGCACTACCTGATTACCAGACAACTTACGGACAAGGCGGGAATGGTAATGTTTACATTGAGCAATACTTTGGTTCCTTTGGTGCCCCTTACTCAGCCTACGAAACGGTACCCCATCCCTACACCAACCCTGGATTAGGTCCGCTTCTGCAAAGCCCCTCTTACCAGGCAGTAGCGACCCGGGGCGACGAGGTACCTTACGAACCCCATACCGATAAGTACCGTAACTACTTCGAGACTGGTAGTCTGATGGAGCAGGCCATCAACGTACGTTCCGGAGGAGAAAATACCAATATATCCGCGGGACTTTCCTGGACCGGTAATGAAGGTATCATTCCTAACTCCCGCATTGACCGCTACAACGTCAACTTCGGAGGAAATGCCCAGTTGGAAAATGGTATGTTTATCAGTGGATCCGTCAATTATGTGAAAACTGCCAAAGATAACCCGGCCATGGGAAGTTCTAACTTTGGTGGCTTCAATCAATCGGCTACCCAGCTGGCACTCTGGATGCCTACAAGCTTTAACGGGGACGACTACCCTTTTCAGCGAGAAGAAGACGGAGGCGTCATGTACTATCGTACTGTTAACAACCCGCGTTGGGTAGCGGAGAATACGCAAGACGATAGCGACGTTGACCGGGCCTACGGTAACCTGAAACTGGGCTACGATATCGCCGACTGGATCACCGTCAGCTACCAGTTAGGTTTTAATACATACACTGACCGTCGGCAATTCATCCTGCAGCCGGGAGGATTCGGTAGTGCCATTCAACGGTCGGGTATTATCCGCAACAGTAATTTCTACCGTTCAGAGCTGGATGGAAACCTGCTGATCAATACCGACAACGCCATCGGCAACGATTTTAACCTCCGTACCATCACCGGCTGGAACATCAACCAGCGTACGCAGCAGGTGGAGATCGTTGAAGGTAATGGTATCATTGAGCGCGATGTCAACACGCTGAATAATACTGCTGCCCAGTTTGTGGTAGATGACCGCTTTACGCAACGACGCTTTACCGGTATCTTCACTGATGTTTCGCTTTCTTACCGCGACTATGCTTTTTTGAACGTAACCGCCCGTAACGATTGGTCTTCTACC
>CAZZGE010000228.1:0-7591 GCA_964653665.1 uncultured Porifericola sp.
TTACCGCGACTATGCTTTTTTGAACGTAACCGCCCGTAACGATTGGTCTTCTACCCTGCCGGAAGACAATCGTAGCTACTTCTATCCCGGGGTGAGTACATCGCTTATTTTTACAGATGCTTTCAACCTGAAAAGTGATCTGCTTTCTTTTGGAAAAATTCGTGCTGGCATCGCACAGGTAGGTAATGACGCTGATCCTTATCTTACAGCCAGCAACTTCCTTGTTAATCAGCCCGTGAATGGCAGCAGCACACAGTTTCCGTTTACTAACCAGTTTAGTACCATCAATGGCTCTACGCTAAACGATAACCGGGGTAATCCATTGCTGAAGCCCGAACTTACGACCGAATGGGAACTGGGTACCGATCTACAATTCTTCAACGGCAGAATTGGCGTAGATCTTACTTACTACAACCGGACGACAGAAAACGGTATCACCGCCATCAATGTACCCCCTTCTTCCGGCTCGGCCACACAGGTAGTCAACATTGGTAAAGTGAGAAACCGGGGTATAGAGCTAGGACTTGACATAACACCCGTCAGCACGGGCGCATTCAACTGGAACATTTACGCTGCCTTCACCCGCAACCGAAATGAAGTGCTGGAACTGGCGCCCGGCGTAGACCAGATCGTACTGACGCAGAGCGCAGGCAGCAGCGAGATCGTTCAGATCGTACACCGCAACGGACTTCCCTTTGGCATGCTGGTGGGCCGGGAGGCTATCCGCGATGCCGACGGCGACCTGCTGATTGACGGCCTGCCCGGACAAACTTACGGTAAATACTTGGACAACCCTGATCCGCAGGTAATTGGTGATCCTAATCCGGATTTTACCCTAGGACTGACCAATACTGTATCTTTCAAAGGACTGCAGTTGAGCGTACTACTGGACTGGGTGCAGGGCGGTGACCTTTATACCAAGTCTAACCGCGAAATTGTAGGGCGCGGCCTCACCGATGATGCCGGCGACCGTATGGTTTCGCGCATCATGCCCGGCTACATTGCTGCTCGTAATCCAGACGGTAGCCTTGCCCGTGACGAGAGCGGTAACTACCTGGCTGCTACTGATGCACAGGGTAACAAGATCAGAAATACGATCAACATCTCTAACTTCAACTGGTGGTACAACCGGGGAGGCTTTGGCTGGAATGCTGCCGAGGAGTTCCACACTTTTGACGCTACTGTCATTCGTATTCGGGAAGTTGCCCTCAATTACAGTTTGCCTTCTTCAGTGCTGGAGAAAACACCTTTTGGCTCAGGAAGCATAGGCTTGAGCGGCCGTAATCTCTGGTTTAACGCACCTGGTTTTCACGACGGTCTCAACATTGACCCCGAAACCAGCTCCTTTGCCGGACTCAGAGGTATTGACTTCATTGGAGTCCCTTCCACCCGCCGTTACAGTGTGAACCTTTCCCTGACCTTCTAAAATGACTTTTGCTATGAAAAACATAAAATATATATTCCTCAGCCTGCTGATGTGGGTAGCTTCCGCCTGCGGCGAAGACCCCCTGGATATCAACCAGGACCCGAACGTTTCTACGAATCTTGATCTTGGCAATACACTGGGGTTTGCCCAGGTATCCATCGCTTCTACGCTGATGGCAGAACCCAATACCAATGCCGGTACCTTTAGCCGTATGTGGTACACTACGGCCATCCGCGACTACGACCAGACGCAGGGAACTTACTCAAACGTCTGGACGAACTTGTACGCCGGTCCCCTGGCCGACTTGCAGACCATTATTGGCAATACAGATGAGAGCCAGGGTGCTTACCGGGGCGTAGCCCGTCTGCTTAAGGCCTATACTTTCAGCGTACTGGTGGATCTCTTTGGCGATGTTCCTTACTCTGAAGCATTAAATACTGAAATCCCCTTCCCTTCGCTAGACAGCGGTGCGGAAATCTACAGTAACCTGCTGAGCGAAATTGATATCGCACTGGGCGAGTTAAGCCAGCAGGAAGGAGCGTTAATGGGAGATGTAGTCTACGGCGGCGACCTGGATAAGTGGCGCAAAATGGGCAATACGCTCAAGCTTAAGCTCTACGCCCAGACCCGTCTGGAAAGTTCTATTGACTCAGAAAGCGGCTTCAGCAGCCTGATCAGCGGCGACATTCTGACTAATATGACCGACGATTTTCAGATGCAGTACGGTTCGCAGCAGACGCCTTTCCAGAATCGCCATCCACTACACGTAAACCACTACAACCAGGCTACTGCCTACTGGATGGACAACTGGACCATGGCTAATTTGCTCAACAACGGCATTGTGGGTTCTAACACTGGCCTGCCAGTTTCTTATCGCTCAGTACAGGACCCTCGTCTGCCCTACTACATTTTCCGCCAGGTACCCGGTGATGCCGGTGGAGCTGTAGCTACCTGCCAGGGTGGCGGCTGCCCGATAGGTCTGCTCAATGATGGTTACCTGGGCCGTGATGCTGGTGACCCTTCCGCTTTCTCTAACGAAGGCGCACTAATCGCCACATTTGGCGTATATCCGGTAGGCGGTATGGTAGATATGGACGCACCCAGGACCGTGGATGCTTCGGATGGAACGGGAGAAGGTATCTTTCCCATGCTGACCGCCTACATGGTCAAATTCCTGCATGCCGAAATGGCCCTGACAACGGGCGTAAGTGGCGACGCATCTGCCCTGCTGGAAGAAGGTATCCGCATGTCTATGGCTAAGGTGGCAGGTTATGGTGCTGAGCAGTATCCAGCTGTAGCAGGTTCCGAGAAGGAAATTACCCAGGCTAAAGTAGACGCTTACGTAGCTGATGTAATGTCGGCCTACAACGCGGCTGACTCTGACGATGAGCGTCTCAACATTATTATGACTGAGTACCAACTGGCGCTCTGGGGCAATGGTATAGAAGCCTATAATAACTTCCGCCGTACCGGTTTCCCCAACTTTGATGTGACCGCTCCGGTGATGGGTAACCCACCCTATCCGCTGCGCTTTATTATTCCGGTCTCTGAGTTAGAAACCAACCCACAACTATCTGACTACCAGCCAGATCCTTTTGAAGCCGTATTCTGGGACGTTAATTAAACCTAAAAGATGAGAACCATGAAAAAATATCATATCATATACCTGATCGGAATCGTCTTTCTTACAGGCGCATGTGCTGAAGAAGACTCTATTGGTATGCCTGATTACGAGGTAGGCGTAATTGCCAATGCCGACATAGCCGAGAATAAGTATTTCTTCAACGCAGATAACCTGCAGGGTACCGAGATAGAGTTTGACCTAAACTATAATGGCTTTGACGTACACGAAGCCCAGTCTATTGAACTCTACATCAGCAACGGTCCGGAAACCGTGACGGTCGGTACGTTCAATAGTTTTCCCTCCACCATCACCATGACTGCCGAGGAGGCTTACAGCTACTTTGGAGAAACTTTGAACGACTTTGATGATGACGGCAGTGGTCGAGATGAGTTTCAGTTTACCTACACCCTCACTACTACCGACGGTACGGAGTATTCTCAGTTTGGGCAGTACTACACCTATAATCCTTCGTTGGATGGCCGGTTTACCGGACGCTTTGCCCAGTTCTATACCAATCTGCCGGGCTTTGGCGTATTGATCTTTGACGTGAGACCACCGAATCCCAATCATCCGAATGAAAACTAAGTGATGAGCCGGGTCTTTCAGATCCGGCTTTTTTTATTTACACCCTGCAGTTCACTGATACATCTAAACGCAGTATCCTTCAATCAAGGCATACGCAACTGTGGCATACAAGGAAGGGCTTATTACTAATCTTTTGCATGACTGCTACCAGAACGCCTAATATGCGCGTAAAAATCTGTTCGTCCGTGTTTTTTTAATGCAGTAAGAGTAGGTAAAGATTCCGAACAGTAAAAACATAGTAGCTAGTACGACGGAAAGCTCAATTTTTTCCAACATACCTGCCGTTATGGAGCCATAGAGAATTACTGTAGTGATAGAATCTGGTCCGGCCAGCAGTGGTAGAACCAATGGCACAATCACCTTCTGAAATCGCTGCTTGGAGATGTGGAACCAGGTATATACTTTTTCGTCCCTCTCTTCCAGTTGGGTAGCCTGTCCCTCTACTATTATGCTGAGTCCGGTCCTGAATAATAAAAAACCGCCGGCTACCTTAAACACAGGAATGTTTATACTGAAGAACCCTAACACGTACTGGCTAACGTTCAAAAATATGAGCAGCACCAGTGTGGCGGTAATCGTAGTCAGCAGAGCAACCCGTATTCTGACACAGCGGCTGGTATCGCCCATCAGTACCGACCAAAAGGGCACAAGGCCTACGGAGTCAACATTGGCCGGCATGGCTGCGGTAAAGTTGAGTATTAAATTCCAATTCATAGCAGGAGATGACGACAAGACTATGCCAAAAGAAATTTGAAAACCTGAACAGGACGTATGGATTAATAGGCATCCCACTTAAATTCTAACCGATAAATTTTGCCAACCTTTATCTAACAGTTTCCATGATTTATGCAACTTACACTAGATAACCGAAAAGCTATGAAACGTCGAGATTTTTTGAACAGTACATTTGCAGTTAGCCTGGTGCTTCCGGCTTACGCCTCATTTAATCCACTGAGCACAGTCCGGCCTCCACACCTTAAACTCAGCCTCAACGCCTACTCCTTCAACCGGGCCCTACGTGAGGGCAGTATGTCACTGGATGATCTACTGGACTTTTGCGCTCAATTTCCCTTTGATGCTGTAGACCCCACGGCTTACTATTTTCCCGGCTATCCACAGGTACCGGAAGATGCTTTCCTCTACGATTTCAAAAGAAAAGCCTTTGCGCAGGGACTAGCCATCAGTGGTACCGGCGTCAGGAATGATTATACGCTGGCAGATAATTCGGCACGCAAAGCAGATTTACAACTGGTAGAAAAATGGATTGTGGCCGCTGCCAAAATGGGAGCACCCACGCTGCGGGTTTTTGCCGGTAGAGAGATCAATGACCGTAGCGCCTGGAAAAAGGCCTGGCCCCGCCTCATTGACGGACTTAAAGCCAGTGCTGACTTTGGCGGCAAACATGGTGTGATGGTCAACCTGCAGAACCATTACGAATACCTCAAAACAGCTGACGAAGTAGAGGCAGTAATACAGGAAGTGAACCACCCTTGGCTTGGACTGATGCTGGACATTGGCAGCCTGCGAAACCAGCCCTACCAGGAGGTTCGCCAACTGGTTCCTTACGCTCGTAGCTGGCAGGTAAAAGGAAACGTGTACCGAAATGGCAAAGCCGAAAAAACCGACATTAGCCGTATCGTGAAGATCGCCAGTAGTGCTGGATACCGGGGCTACTTCCTCCTGGAAACGCTGGGGGAAGGAGACCCGAAAGTAAAGGTCAGAAAACTCTTGGATGAAGCGCAGCTTGCCCTACAGGTTTAATGGCCTATCGCCGGGATACCTTCCAGGTCTTTAATCGCGATGTCTTTATACATCACCTTGGAAGGTCCGTTGTCAGTAGCCATACGAGGGTACACCTGCAGGCAGATTTCCCCGGCATTCTGGTAAATTTCTGGAACACGGCCTTCGGCGGCTTTTATACCGTTCACGTAGGTAGTCACCTGCTCGTCAAAGGCGAAGATTTCCATCAGGTTCCAGTCATCGTAGCTGATCATGCCCATAAAAGCACGGGCGTGGGTGTTGATAGAACCGGTAGGGTGCGCCCAGGTAAGGTTAGTGACATCGTACACATTAATCTCCAATGCATTGTCAAGGGTTACCTCCTCGGCATCAGGGTTATGGCGAATAAAGACGCCACTGTTGTCTTCCAAAGCAATTTTGAATTTCAGGCGGAGGTAAAAGTTTTTGTAAGTATTTTCAGTACAGAGGAAGCCTCCCTCAGTACCTTCACTGTTGCCGGTGATGAAGCCTTCGCTGACCGTCCATTGCGCATCACCCCGCACATGCCAGCCTTCAGTATTGTCACCGTTGAAAATAAACTCCCGGTCACGCTTGGGTGTGGTGCGCATGTAGTCAGCGATCATAGGTTTGGTAAAAGAGGATGAAGGCAGGGTTTTTAGTTCTATATTTCGGAAACACACTTCGGGTTGTTCACCTCCGGCCGGGGCCTGCAGGGCAATGGCCCCCTGCATACTACGCCGTGCGAAGGTTTCGGCAACTTCATTACCGTTGACCATCACCAGGATGCGGTCACCTTCGGCTTCAATCTGTAATTCATTCCAGCTGGTAGGATCAACTTCCTCATTCCAGAAGGCTCTTGCCAGGTAAACCACTGAACCGGTAGGATTCTGGATATCCGGACGGTTATCCAGGTTGACTTCGTAACCGCTGAAGGCTGGGTCGCCGCCTGCACTTGCCGGGTAACGAATCGCTACACCACTGTTGCCCGCTGGGTTTAGCTTAAACTCTGTTTTCAAATGAAAATTACCGGGCTGTATATCGCTGACCAGCCAGCCATCGGTATCACCAGAGCGGGTCAGCAGCAGTTGGCCACTATCGACACGCACGTCGGCACTACCGATAGCATTCCAACCTTCCAAATCCTGGCCGTTGAAAATGGACTCCCACGCCTGCTCCTGCCGGGGCGGCATATCTTCCTGGCCTCCCGTATCCGGCGACTGGCAGGTAAAAAACAGAAGACTGAGTAGCAAAAAAATGAGGTAGAATAGATAGCGCATCATGCGTAGGTTTGTATGGTTTGCGAAGCAGAGGGCAATTTAATAAAAAGCTTTGATTGAAGAAGTGGCTTTACGCTAACAAGATCTGCTCCAGTACGATCCGGTGGCGGCACTGTATGCCGTTTTCATAAATCGGCTCCGGGTAGTGGTGGGCAAAGTAGTCTTGATCAATATGCGAAATCTCAAAGCCTTCCTGCTGGTAGAGCGCCAACTGGCCAATGCTGGAATTACTGGTAGCAATGCGAAGCCGGGAGTAACCAGCAGACTGAGCGGCTTTTCGGGCATAGCGCAGTAACTGCCGGCCTATACCCTTGCCTTGCCAGACTTCAGCCACTGCGATATTTTTGCTTTCCAGTACTTCATTGCTGACCTTCTTCAAGATCATAACCCCAACGACTTGCGTATCCACTAGTGCCTGGTAGCACTGTCCGTCATGTGCATACTGCGCTAACTGCTCCCGGAAATGGTCTGCCAACAGCAGCAAATCGTAGGGTGGCTCATGGCCAGGTGGTAAGGGTATGATCTCAGATTGAGCAGATGATTGCATTCAGCCAAGGGATAAAGTAGCCTTTAGAAAGGTCATAAAAGTATGGAAATTTTTTGTAGGATAATACCATTGCACTCGCTTAATCAATCGGGCTCCGCTCACTTTATCCTATGGCTTAACGCAGCTTCTCTACTGGTACAGGCACTTAAGGAATCAGCAAGTATAAAATAAGATGTAGTTATCTGATAATTCAGATAAGGTAAGTAATTGCAATTAAGTTTTCAGTTCCCTACAATGTCAAGTAGAGCTTGAGATTTATGAAAACGCCCGGCGTTTCTCATTTGACAAATCGATCTCATCCTACCGCATCATCCTGCCAAAGAAAATACTGTTCATAAACAGCTTATTCGTGCCGTACCAGTAGGCGCGAAAATTGGGGTTGTCGGTGAGGG
>CAZZGE010000229.1:0-7510 GCA_964653665.1 uncultured Porifericola sp.
AAACTCAGAAAGCTGTCAAAAAATATGTAGTGTACCACTGATGACCGAAATCATGTCTCAGTGTGTCTTATCAACCTCTTTTGGCAAGTTAGGTTAAGGTTGACGCACTTGGTCCTGGAGGATTTTCCATCTGATGTCCCAGAGTTTAGCTGGGATAGCTGTTTGGAAGAGCATCTTACCATAGCTGCTTAATCTCCGAATTCACGTTAGGTTATCACTTTTGACACACTTTAATGAAGTTACTCTATAGTGCTCTTACATTTTACTTTTCTGAGTAATCAACCATATCAAATCTTATTTAGCATTTCAATTGTGAAATTTCACATACTTACTCTCAAAATCGTTTAATTTAGATCGCATTACTTTGACTACATCTGCAAAAGCAGGGTCGTCTATGATATTACTTTCTTCAAAAGGATCTTCATCTATTTTGTAAAGCTCCTCTATGATAGGACGACTTTCATGATAGCGGATATACTTGTAATCCGATGTTCTGACAAACCTGGACCGTATAGATTGGTATTCTTCCGGATGCTCTACCTCTGATGCGATCGGGTACCATTCATCAAAGTTATTTTCACCATATACTGCCTCATGAATAACCTCATTTTTACCTTTTACAATAGGTATGAAACTCTTGCCAGGGTAATTACCCGGGATATCTATCCCGGCTATGTCCAGCAATGTAGGGGCAATATCAACATGGGAAATAAGTCCGTCTTCTATTCCTGTCCCTTCATTTTTTGATCTGTCAGGATAATATACAATCATCGGTGCCTTAGCAGATTCTTCATAAAGCAGCGCCTTACCCATTAATTGCTTAGAACCGGCGAAAAAGCCATTATCGGAAGTATAAATGATGACTGTATTTTTCTCAAGACCTAAGTTCTTTAACTCAGCACGTATGCTTCCTACAGCATCATCAATACCTGAAATAAGGGCATAGTAATTTTTAATAAATGCCTGATATATGCTCTCTTTCTCTATGTGCCAATCCTGCCGATAGCCTAACTCATTGCCGTAATAATCCTTTGTTCTTCCAAAGTACCACCGGGCATTACGGCTTTTTTCTTTGACTACCTGAGGCAATCGCTCATAGCTTTCAGGATTGTCGTTTGCCATCCTCGGAATGGTTATTGAATCATATTTTTGCCTGAACTCTTGGGCAGGCTGAAAGGGAGCATGTGGCGCTTTAAAACTAACCGATAAGCAGAAGGGCTGTCCTGAATCTTTTGCTTCATGAAGGAAATCTATGGCTTGAAAACCCATAAACTCAGTCAGATGCTTAGCCTTCCACAGGTTTTCATAGCCGTTAAATTGTCCATCTTTTTCCTGGTAACTACCCTGACCGGGAAACCCATACCAGATATCAAAATGACTGATTGGCATGTACTCTGCCTTATCCTGATAGTTTTGGTTTTCTATCTTGTCTACTCCGCCTACTGCAAATCCGAATTTACCTATGAATCCCGTATAATATCCATTGTTACGTAAAACCGCCGGATAGCTACTCTTGAACTCATCTTCCGTAAGAACAAAATTAGTAGGCCGGTCAAATCCAGACCCATGCGTACCTAGATATTGGCCGGTCATTACTGAGGTACGACTGGGCAGACAAATTGGGGCTACATGATATGCATTACTAAAAACCACACCTTCTGAAGCAAGCCTATCAAGATTGGGAGTCATAACATGCTCATTCCCCATAAACCCAAATGCATCAGCTCGTTGGTCATCTGCCATCAGGAAAATAATATTAGGGAGATTATTAGGATGATCATCATTTTTTTGGCATCCGAAGACCCAAAGCAAAATGACTATGCTGATTGATAATTGCCTTAACTTATTGTAGTAAATACCAGTGTAAAACATGCTTCCTTCAATAAGAATCATCAATTTTTTCAATGTAGATATAATAAGCAGGATATATCTTTCCCTCTGTATCCTTTACAGTGGCTACCATATCATATTTTCCAGCGAATAGATAACCCTCAAAATCCACTTCCTGTACATCATCTTTGATTGGCTTTGTAGTACTTATATCAGCTAAATAAAGCGTAGCTTCTTGCATATTCACCTGGTTATTGCTGGCTGGCATAGGAGAGCTAATTTCCACTGTTTCTGCTTTAGCAGGTACTCGATCATCAAACGAAAGACCACTTTCCCGAGGGTATCTCCTGATGCTTACCCTGTACATGCCATCGTCAGTAATCTCAAGTTTTAATACCCCCTTACCTTCTACTGCTCCCAAGGCTCCATGCTGATGCCAGGCAAACTTGTAAGGATATATATGCATATCGTGAGCACTGATACGAACCGGATTCTCATACGGAGATCCAGCTTTAATATATGCATATCGCTCGTTTACATTTTGCTCCGTTAAAGAGCCCCACCAACTGTTATAGCTTTCCTTAAGTCTGTTTACCACCTCTGGATAATCGGCTGCAACGTCCCTAGTTTGACCAGGATCTTCGTTGATATCATATAACTCTTGCCCATTGATCAAACGCCAGGTATCGTCCATAACTGCCGATTTATTCCATTTTACGAGGTTAAGCATACGCTGAGAATCGACAATCAAAGTACGAGGTTCCCACTTCTTAGAGTTGCCTAGGAGTAAAGGAGCGAAACTTATTCCATCAATTCGCTTACTCTCTACCCAATTTAAATCCGCTAAATCAACTAAGGTGGGTAGCACATCTATATGAGCCAACAGTTGATTGATTTCTCTCCCACCTTCAATACCGCCCTCAGGCCAACGAACAGCAAATGGTACTCGGTGCCCACCTTCGTACTCACTGTTCTTAGTGCCTTTAAGACCAGCATTGTAGCCATAAATTTGACCATCTCTCTTAGAGTATCCTGCGGCTGTTCCATTATCGGTCATAAATACGAGGATTGTATTTTCAGCAATCCCTAGTTCTTTCAAATGATCATCCAGACGCTTCAGGTTTTGATCAAAATTAGTAATCATTCCATAAAACCTCTTTTGACGCTCCAGCAGCTGTTCTTCATCTTTATAAAGATTATAGCATTCCTCAGGAACATGAAATGGGCCATGAGCTGCATTAGTGGCGATATAAGTAAAGAAAGGTTTATCTTTGTTCGCCTCTATGAACTTCATGCTTTCTTCAAAGAAAACATCTGTACAGTACCCATCATATTGTTGCGGTTTACCATTATGCCAATAGGTATCATCAAAATAGTCATTACCCCAGTAATCAGGTCCTTGGGTAATTCCTCCACCTCCATGCCTCACTACTTCCTGAAAGCCTCTGTCCTCAGGACGAAATGGATAGTTATCCCCAAGATGCCACTTTCCAAACATACCAGTCGTATACCCATTTTCAGCAAAAATTTGGGGAAGTATTCTTTCATCTTCAAAAAGTAAGCTACGACCTGCTATAGTATGCCAGGTGCCTACTCTGTTGGTATACCGTCCAGTCATCAATGCCCCACGTGTAGGAGAGCAGGTAGGCGACACATGAAAATCTGTCGCCCTAACTGACTCCGAAAAAAATTGATCTAATGTAGGCGTTTCGATAATTTCATTACCATGAAATCCAAGGTCTCCGTATCCCTGATCATCTGTAATAATCAGAATGACGTTAGGTTTTGGATCAACTTGTAAATGAGTGCCAATGTTAGCTGCTACAGAATCACTTTTTGGCAAAAAGAATGTCAGTATAGCAATTAGCAAAAAATATATTTTCATGAGATATGAATATTTATTATTAAGTAAGCCCATTAGTATCCAACATTCTGTTCAAGATTTGGATTGTTTCTTATTTCAGGCGTTGGAATGGGGAAAATAAGGTGCCTTTCCTCCAAAATAATACCATCAACGAAGGCATGGCCTACATAATCGTTAAATGTTTCATTTTCAAAATCATACACTTTCCGTGTTCTTGTCATATCAAACCATATTTCTCCTTCAAAATACTGTTCATGCCACCGCTCTTTCCAGATTGCTTCTCTGAACTCACTTGTACTTAATCCACCTAATTTAGGAATATTAGCCCGGGTGCGTATGCTGTTAATAGCATCATAAGCTTCGTCGGTTGGGCCCAACAACTCATTGGTTGCCTCAGCAAAATCCAGTAATACATCAGCATAACGAATGACCTGCCAGTTGAGGCCAGATTGAGCAGTGTTTAGATGTGCACTTTCATCAAAAAACTTATAATTATAAAAATTGCCAAATTCTATCGAATCATTTCTGTTTGATTCAGATGTAAACTTTGAAAAAAAGAATACTCCTTCCTCTGCTCTATTATCACCAGTTTCATATGAATTGACAAACTCTCCTTGAGCGAATGAAAAGCCTTGCTCTGATGCATAAGCTGATACTCCCAGTTTAAATGGCGGTAGGCCTATTTGTAAAGAATTGGATGGTTGCTCAATTTCATCAAATTGAATCATAAAAATGTATTCACCGGTGTTATCCGTACTTTTGTCTCTAAATGCTTCATAAGATTCAAATAATGTGTATTCCTGAGCATCAATCACTTCTTTAGCTTTAGCCCTGGCAAGCTCATAATATCCTTGCCCTAATTGCAATGGAAAACCTGCCATAGTTAAGTATACATCTGCCAATAAAGATTTTACTGCGCCTAATGTCACTCTACCGCTTTCATCATTGAATGGTAGCCCTGAACCTTCGGCAGAGGTTAAATCTTCAGTAATAAGTTCATAAATATCTGCCACAGATGATCGCATCGGGTTAAGTTCATCACTTCTTAAATCTACCGGTTGTAGGATTAATGGAACTTCACCGAATATCCTTACTAAGTTAAAATAATAGTAAGCCCTCAAAAACCGCACTTCTCCCAATAGTCTGCTTTTTTTGGCTTCATCCATGTTAATACCAGGGATTCTGGATATTGCTAAGTTAGCGTTTCCAATACCCTGGTAATGGCTGTTCCAAATTTGTTCAACAGAAGGGTGATCTGCACTCATATCAAGACTTCTTACAAGCTGAAAACTGGGAAACCCGCCGTTAGCAGAAAAAGCAGAATTTGCGGCTCCCGTTCTTAGTTCAGTGATCAACCAAGCCTGTGATGTTTGCATTGGATAAAGGCTTTGATAAGTAGCAATTACAATAGACTCAGCATGTGCGGGTTGTGTAAAATAATTATCAGTAGCAAAGTTGGAAGGGTCACTTTCATCCAGGAAATCATCACAAGCCGCACCTGCAACTAGCATCATTGACATTAACCAAGGACTAATATTTTTTGATACATTCATGGTATTATGATTTTTTTAATTTTATTAATTATAATGTGCAGCTTACTCCTAGTTGAAAAACTCTAGGCTTAGGGTAGCTATACAGGTCCACACCTTGTGAGAAGTTTTCTGTTAAGGAAGAAACTTCAGGGTCATATCCGGGATAATCGGTTAGTAAAAAGAAATTCTGTACTGAAGCTTGAATTCTTAGATTACTTAAACCCCATTTGCTGAGCTTTTCAGAAGGGACATTGTAACCTAATAGAATATTTCTACCTCTCATAAAAGACCCATCGTAGATTCTTCCTGATGAAGTCTGACGGTCGCGATATCCAGCTGTGGGCCTCACCTCTGGAATGAATGTGTCTTGATTAGTTGGGGTCCAGGCATTCAAAACTTCTGAAAACACATTAGTGATACCCGTCCTATCCAATGATGTAGCTCTGGTTCCCCACGCTACATCATTGCCGTACATGAATTGGATATCTACAACTAACTCGAAGCCTTTGTAATTAAAGTTATTTATCAGCGCGCCATATCCATCTGGCATACCATTACCAATAATGACCCTATCTTGATCATTAATTACCCCATCATTATTGATATCTTGATATTTTATGTCTCCCGGAAGACGATTGTAGTTAGACGCCTGGTCAGCTTCAGCGGTATTCCATGTTCCTAATTGAACAAATCCATAAAAAGAGTTTACGGGTTCGCCTTCTCTGATAATTCTATTACCTGTCACAGGATTACCCCCTTGTATAATATCTTGTCCTCCTGTCAGGCTTAATACTCTATTTCTATTCATGGAAATGTTGAATATCGTTGACCATCGGAAATCAACGTTCAAAATATTAGTTGATCTAAGCGCTAATTCCACACCTTGGTTCTCCATGCTTCCTATATTGCGGATTACATTGCTGTATCCGCTAGTTGACGGAACAGGAGCATTCAACAACATGTCTTCGGTTTTTTTGTAGTAATAGTCCCCTTCAAAAGATATCCTGTCTTCAAGGATTCCAACCTCTATTCCTATATCAAATTGGCTACTTTTTTCCCATCTTAAGTCAGTGTTTGCCATTCTTTGAATTCCTATCCCAGGCACCCTCTCCCCGTTGATGATATATGAATAGTTACCCAAGCCGGCAACTGTGCGGTAATTAGGAATTTCAGAATTTCCGGTAAGTCCGTAACTACTGCGTAATTTTAGGTTAGAAATGAGGTCTACATTATCCATGAAACTCTCCTCTGATATTCTCCAGCCAAACGCTCCGGAAGGAAAAATTGCATACCTGTTCTCTTCTGAAAATCGTGAAGAACCATCCACACGACCTGTAAAGGTGAATAAATATTTACTGGCTATATTGTAGTTTAATCTTGCGAAGTACGAATTAAGACTATAGGCACTTGAACCCGATGAAGGAGGCAAAATATTAGCCGCTACTCCTAAATTATTGTACTCAAAATAATCATCTAAAAAATTTTCAACCCTTACTGATTTTGTGAAGTTTGTCACACGTTGCCATGATGTACCTAGTAAAGCAGTCAAAGAATGGTTTTCAGCAATATCTTTCTGGTAGGTCAGGTAGTTTTCATATTGCCAGGAAGTATGTCTTTCGTCAGATATGGAAGCTGTTCCATTTTCTGAAACAAACCGGAGATCATCACCTGCATAGTATTGGACCTCTTGTTCAATAAGGTTGACTCCAACTATACTTCTAAATTCTAAACCTTCAGCAATTTTTATGTTCGCATAGGCATTTCCTACTGTGTTGACTGCGTTTAACAATCTTTTAGTTTCATTTACCAGCCTAACTGGTTGTGCTCCACCTTCCACACCAGGATAATCCTGCGTCCTACCGAAAGTACCATCCGGATACCTGACCGGTGTTATTGGAAGAGCTTGTAATATTGATCTGGTAGGGGAAATCCCACCTGATCCAACTGCTCTTGGTTGACTTTCGTTTTGGGCACTATAATTTAACGAAGTACCAACTGTCAACCAGTCTCGAATTTCACTATCAATCATTAAGCGGCCAGTATAGCGCTCTAAGGCTGATTTTCTAAGAATACCCTCTTCATTCCTGTAACCCAAGTTAAATGCATAACTGCTTTTACTATCACCACCAGTGAAACCCAAGTTATGACGGTTACTAATCGCAGTTCTAAACCCTTCATCCTGCCAATCAGTGTCATATAAGGGATTTCCCGAAGCGTCGAAGAGGCGGGGATCATTTCGTTTTGTAATGGGATCTACTGCAATGCCATCTAAACCATATTTGGC
>CAZZGE010000230.1:0-7502 GCA_964653665.1 uncultured Porifericola sp.
TTGTCAGTTTGGCCAGCTTGAGCCTGCCGAGGTTGTGGCTTTTATGCCTAAGTAGTTATCAAAAATATCGACCAAAGCAACGTCACCGCGAAGTGGGTAGATTTTCTTTCTGCTTGCTTCAGAAACGCACAATAAATGTTCGCTTACGGACAGAATCTTACCAAAAACTACACTCTGGCAAACAGGCAAAACAAGACTCGAGAAGAAATATCAAAATTTTTCCGGGGAATACAACTATCTGTAAATCAATTACTTAAAAAATTACTAGAAAATTTGAGGATGCCCAGGATTGGCATGTGATCACTTGTGGCACTGCAAATTGGCAGGCATTGTGACTAACCATAGACAGGCAACGACAATAACATTAACCCAAATTTTGAATTAAGATGAAAACTCTAACATTATCCATCCTTTTTGCAGTATCTCTTTTCAGTGGAAGCACCACGTTTGCCAATGATAATGACGGTGAAGAGACCAAATTAGTAATCGCGCAAAGCGTATCAGACGAGAGAAAAGCCACAATCCGCGTAGATAATCTTACCAAAGAACAAAAGTCGCAACTAAAAATTAAAGACGAGCAAGGCTGTGTTTTACACAGTGAGGTGATTTACGAGGCCCCTACTTTTGTCAGAAGTTATGACTTCTCTGAGGTAAAAGGTAATACGTACACTGTTGAAATAATCAGCAAAGCGGGTAAGACCAAAAAGACTTTTGACATTAACCCTTCTGCTGATGTTATCTACTTCAAGCCAGTAATCAGAACGGAAGCGGGTGTTATCAAAGTTGTATTCAAAAACCCACTGAAGACTCCGGTGTCTTTCAAACTCTATGACCGCTATAACCACATGATCTACGAATCCAAAGTAGCCTCTCAGGAGGTTTACGCCCAGGGACTTGACGTATCTCACCTGAGCCGTGGAAAATATGAACTGTCTTTTGTAAGCGATGGCTACGCATACGCCGAAAGCGTAAACACCCGAAAGTAGACAATGTCTGAATACTTCTTAAACCCAAAAAATGAAAAAGTGCGGCTATCTGGTCGCACTTTTTTACTTTCAGTGATATTGAATCTGCTGCTTTTTCTTAGTTCGCTGCGTCTACCGGAAGAGGGCCGTCTGGCACAATGCCTTTGTAATCATAATCGCCTTTTCGCTCCTTAAATTCCTCCTTGATTTCCTCCCGAAGCTTTTCTTTTTCAAAAAGGTCCACCAGCGTCATGGAGAGTGCTTTGGCAGCATAGAGCATGCCTTTGTGCCCGATAGACATGCCGCTGCAGGCTACTCTCAGGAATGCCAGGGAGTTCCTTTGGGCGCTGTGGTCGCGCTTAAGCGGATGGTGGGCACCACATAGCTTACATCGCCAACGTCGGTAGAGCCACCCATCGGGTTCTCTAAGGTTTCTTCCATCGGATTGATTGCTGACTCTACACCCACCAGTTCGGCACCGGTAGCTTCTTGTATCTTTTTGGCAAAATCCTGCTCTTCATCAGTATAGTAGATAGGGCCAAGGTACTCCAGGTTACTTTGTAATGCAGCGGCTCCGGTACGATTCACCAGTACCTCATGCACACCCGATACCAGGTTGATTTCGTAATCCACGTCGGCCATGATGGAAGCGCCTTCGGCAATGCGTTCCACTTGCTTCCACACTTTCTCCATACCTTCGCGATTTGTATCTCGGACACGCGTCCAGATTTTAGCGTAGTCGGGTACCACATTAACTACCTGACCGCCATCCTGTATGTGGTAGTGGATACGTACCGTTGGCTTGATGTGCTCACGATAGTAGTTGATGCCGGTAGTGTAGAGTTTCAGCGCATCGGATGCACTGCGGCCGTTCCAGGGATCGCCGGAAGCGTGTGCTGCCTGTCCTGCGAACTCTACAATAAAGTCTACCAGCGCCAGTCCTTTTTGTACGTTGGCCTTTGGTTTCGGCTGAAGGGTGCCAGTCCATGCAGATGTCCACATCTTCGAGCAGGCCTTCGCGAACCATCCAGAGTTTGCCAAAAAATTTCTCTTCGGCCGGTGTTCCGTAGAAGCGAACGGTTCCTTCCAGTTCTCCCGCTTCAATCAATTCTTTGATGGCAGTAGCAGCCCCGAGAGATGCTACGCCAAAGAGGTTGTGGCTACAGCCATGACCGGGGGCGCCCACATGGCGAGGCTCTTTGGTAGGTACTGCCTTCTGCGACAGGCCAGGCAGTGCATCAAACTCACCCGGGATATCGAAGACCAGCTCACCAGAGACATACTCGGCGGTAAGGGCGGTAGGGATGCTGGCAACGCCGCGCGTCACTCTGAAGCCCTGGCCTCGGCAAACTCAGAAAGTGCCTTGGAGGATTTTACTTCCTGGAAAGCAATCTCTTCGTAAGCCCAGATTTTATCGCTCAGTTCGCTAAGCTGTTCAAACTTATTTTCCACCGAGGCCATTACTGCTTTTTTGTTAGCATTGATATTTGGCTTTTTCTGTGCATAGCTAATCAGGACACAGCCCGCTATTAATGTAGTGAGTATGAGTTTTTTCATCATAGGTAGGTTTGAGTTTAAAAAGTTAAGATACATAAGGCATGGCATTAATGGAAAATTGTATTAGTTGTATTTTTCGTATGTCATTCTTAAAAAATCCATACCTTCTTTACTATACTTATTGCAGATTAGATTTGCAGTTTCTATTTCCTTGTTATCGTAGAGAAAAATAGTCAGATCAATTAATCGCTTTTTGTCTTCATCAATGTTTTATAAAAGAACAGTCTTACTGCTTTTTTTGTGTTAGGGACGATTATTTATCACTATCATTTTACTTTTTCCACTGGATTGCCATTATCCTTTAATCTATTTAATTCTTCTATAAATGAGTGGCTATTACGCCCAACATTAAGAACTCTGGCTGATGCTTGAAATAAGCTTTTGTTATTTGCTTTAATCTCTACTAAGAAAATTGAAAGCTGAGACAAATCAGAAATCAACTCAAGTACTTCTTTGGTATTTTCTTTCTGATATCTGCTTAACACAAATCTCCACAATTCAGTAATCTTACTGCGAAAGGATTCTCTTTCAGCTTCATCTTCTAATGATGACATGAAATCTTTTTGAGAAACGATAAAATGAATGAAACTTTGAATTTGCTTAGGATGAGACTCATTTAAAAACTTAGTAATAAGTTTGCAGTCACTTATACCTTCATAACCCCAAAAAAAGAAGGTGGCTAAATGCCTAGTGATTCCATATAAGTTGTGCCCTTTAAAATCCAGCTTATTCTCTATCGCTTTTTGATAATGAGGATACATGAGATCGTATAAATCTTTGCCACTCATCGGATTTCTTATGGCAACTCCCTCCATAAAAGCTTTCCAAAATTTATCTTCTAATTTGTAGTTCTTCTTTGTTTGATCAATTATCCAGTCTTTATTGAGATAATAGAACTGAGGGTAATACCATCCTTGTAAAATATAAGAGTCAATAATTCCTTTTTGCATAGTTTACTCAAAAAGGTTTTGGGCTTCAGCATCCCACTTTACTCCTTCCTTATTCCCATGTTCTATTCTTGCTTTTCTAAGAGAGTAGTTTAGCAACGCATGCAGAAGTTTACCTGCTGTAGAATTTAATGAATAGGTTGGATAATCCATGTTAGTTTTCTCAAACTCATCATCAGCATTTAGCTGAGGAATTAATTTGAATAGTATCTCTTTTACTAATGGTAAATACTCTGCTGGAAAAGAATGGTTGTCACTCCTGGTGCCATCCTGAATTAAGTTAGCAATTACCCCCACTACCCAGTTGGGCTTAGCTCCAAGATCATCATTTTTTAGTTCAAGTCGTGTTGTACGAAAAGCTGAAGAATTAATATAGGCTAAGCAAAAAGAAAGCACCTTTTTCCAATCAAAATCTTTGTTATTTTTCCATGCCTTATTGAACCCATAGATCATTCTGTAGGCATATGGATAGGCTACGCTTTCAAAGAGTTGAATACTGGTGTCAAATCTCTGAGGAGCTTCGGATATTGCGTCTTTAATTGCTTGTGAAAGACCGTCTATAGAAGGACCTTCCCATCGGTTTTCAGGGTTAAAGTTCTTGATATAAGAAACTATTTCTTCATTGTGCATTTGTAAAATGTCTTGCACTGATAAAGGGGAGACAGAACCTATTCTTGTCTGTACTTTCCCTTCTTTCTCATAGTCTACGCTACTTCTATTAAGTTTAGCAGAGAGTTGAGTATAATCGCTTGCAAACTGAACATCTTCTTTTAAAGCAGAATACCATCGTAATTTCCAGGACTCTATATAGCCATCGTGTCTTTCCTCTTTCTCATCTTGAGGACCATTTTCAACTATTTGCTTTACAATAGCGCGCTCATGGGCTTCAAAGTTTGCTATATTTTGCCTTAACAAATGATATAATTCATGCCTATACTGATAGGATGAAAAAATTTGCTTTGCATCCTCTTGGTCAATCATCTGCCAAAAAATAGACTTCAATGGGTCTGACCAATTTTCAGATATAGTGTAAATTGCTAAACGTTTAAAAAATGGGAGGTTGAAGGTATAATCAAAGGCAAATGCTTTTATAATTTCAGCGGCAGTTCCTTCATCATGTTTTGCTTTCTGATTTGTTATTTCTTTTAGTATTAACGCCAGAGTCTCTTTTGTTGTGCTGTGGTATTCAGTGTTAAAATCATGAAGAGAACGGCACCATATGCTTGAGGTATCGTTATATAATATCCGTACTGCTTCACCTAGGTCAATTCCGTTTTCACTACCCTTTTCATACTCTAGCCCATGCTCTTGCAAATATTCCTTGATAAGCCTCTCTAGTTCTGCTTTATCGTACTTCAAAATCATCCAGTTATTTAGGGGGCTAAGACATCTGCCATGCTGCTTTTTCTATGGAAAGGCGCCTTTTTGTGTAAAGCATTTTCAACTGACTTTAATTTAACTTCTTCTGAGATAGGTAAGACTATTGCATGATTACTAAATATATAATCAACTCTGTCTAATTGCCTATCTACCTGCTGTTCTATAAATTCAGGAGTTAAATCATTTACATAAGAAGAATCAAATACTTTTCTTGCTCTATTTAGAAAATCTCGCCAATCCTGAATTAGTACATTTTTCTTTTCGTCACGATGTCTTTCCCACTCAGTAATGATAATTTCAGGTAATAGAATCTTTACATGCTGATTTTCTATCCAATGTATCAGTGCATTTAAAGGATTATCAGACTCAGCGCCTTCCTTTAGGAGATATAGCCAAATATTAGTGTCAATGGCTAAATAGCACATATTGATTCTTTTGGGTAAAATATACAAATATCATTTTCCAAATCCATTAGGCGTTCACCCCATCATCTTCATCAACTCTTGCTTGTTTTTCGGACAAGGCAATTCCACCCACTCTCCCGGTTTCAGTTGCTGTAAAGACCAGGGGCCAACGGATTGTCGAACCAGTCTCAGGGTGGGATAGCCTACCGCGGCGGTCATTCGCCGGACCTGCCGGTTGCGGCCTTCGCTGATTTTCAGTTCTATCCAAGCAGTGGGGATGTGCTTACGCTCCCGTATGGGAGGATGCCGGTCCCATATCTTGGGTGCTTCCATTAGCCGGACTTCAGCCGGGCGAGTTTGGTAACCTTTAATTGTTACACCCTGCCTCAGTTGTTCTAATGCAGTTTTTTCGGGAATCCCCTCCACCTGCGCCCAGTAGGTTTTGCTCAACTTGTGTTTCGGATCACTTATGAGATGCTGGAGATAGCCGGCATCGGTCAGTATGACTAAGCCCTCACTATCGTAGTCTAACCGGCCTGCCGGGTACACCTTAGGGATAGATACATAATCTTTGAGTGTACGCTTGTCGCCCTCAGGCGAAAACTGACTAAGTACTTGGAAAGGTTTGTTGAGCAGGATAAGACGAGCCATATTGTACTATTGATAAAAAACGAGTGATGGATAATGGGCAAAAATTACGATTACTCATCGTCCATCAACCCATCAATTCACTCTTGCCAGAATAATCAGCGCCAGCCCAATGGTAAAGAAGATAAACATGGTGGTGATCAATCGCTTGGTTTTGGTAGAGGTACCAGCAAATTCTTTCCAGATAAATACGCCCCAGATAGCGGCGATCATAGTCGCGCCCTGCCCGAGGCCATAGCTGATGGCAAAACCGGCCTGTTCGGAGGCCAGCATACTGAAAGACATACCTACACACCAGATGATGCCGCCCAGGATGCCCACCAGGTGAAGCCGGGCGTTGCCTTGGCTGAAATACTGCCCGTAGCTTACCTTTTCGCCAGAGATGGGGCGGTACATGAAGAGGGTATTCCAGAGAAAGTTGGAAAGAAAAACACCGACCGAGAAGATAAAAACGGAGCTGAAAGGAGTCATAAGGCCGGGGGCTGGTTCAGCGAAGTCCTGGATGGTAGCGGCTGCTACAAAACGAAAGAAAAAGCCCATGAGCGTACCAGCCACCAGTGATATAAGGATGCCTTTGGTCGTGACGCCTACTCCACCACCCTTCTGTCGGTAGGCAAGAGCGTCCAGTACAATAGCGAGCGTGACCATAGCCACGCCGCCAAACAACAGTAGAGGATCACCGATCGGTACAGCCACATAATTAACAATTACTCCCAGTACCAGGGCCAGACCAATCCCAATAGGAAAGGCTACGGCCATACCTGTCAGGTCTATGGCGGCTACCAGTAGTAGGTTGGCAATGTTAAATACAATTCCGCCGAAAAAGGCTGAGCGTAGCGCCTCACCGTTGGCCTGCGATAAATCTTCTATGAAACTCCTGCCCTCGGTACCGCCACTGCCAAGAGTAAGTCCAAAAGCCAGAGATAGTAAAAGTACACCTAGAGTATAGTCCCAATAAAAAAGCTGGAAAGGCCACTTTTGGGTAGCTAATTTTTGCGTATTTGCCCAGGAGCCCCAACACAGCATGGTGACAAAAAGCATCGCCACTGCTATGGGATAAGCATCAATAATAAGCATATTCCGGGTTGTAGTGTATTCCTATCACAAACGAATAAGCTTCGCCTCTGACTCTCAATCATCGCTTACCTACATGGCCCGTCAGTCATCAGACATGGCAATTTTAGTGCTGTCAGAAGCTACTTCTCCCCAGTTTTCTATGCCCATATTGACTTCCAGTTGGGGTATGGCTTCCTGCAACTGAGCCACACCTTCTGGTGTAGCCTGGGTTTGCCAGAGGTATAACTTACGCAGGTTCTTGAGACCTTTTAGTTGCTGAATTCCTTCATCGCTTACTTGCGTACCATAGAGGTTGAGGTACCTCAGATAGGGCATTTCCTTAAGATGCCGTAGACCGGCATCAGTAACCTTGGTATTCTCCAGATGCAGGCGGGTGAGGTTTTTGAATTGAGGTAAGGCCGACAAGGCATCATCAGTGGTTTCTGTGTCTCCCATATCCAACCAGGTAAGCTGCTCTTTCAGAGGCGTTAGGCTTTGCATGAGTGAATCGCCAGAACCTGACATGGGAATGCGAGCCTGCAGCC
>CAZZGE010000231.1:0-7488 GCA_964653665.1 uncultured Porifericola sp.
TGATCAAAAAACGGTTTCAGGTTTTGACCGGATGCCTGCTCCATTTCCTTTCTAAAGTCATTAATAGTCGCATGATCGTTAATGTATCTTCGGTAATAGTTTCGGATACCTGCATGAAAAGCTACTTCACCTACATGTTGGCAAAGCATATGCGTAAACCAGGCCCCTTTCTGATAGGTAAGGCCGGAAGTAACTTTACTCATATCTGTAAGGTTATCGTGTACAATCCGATAATCTTCCATTTTCTCAGACATCTTAAATACCCGGTCTCTTGCCCTTTGAAGGTCCTCTACAAATGCGTCTCTTCCGTAGGCATGTTTAATAAACCGCAGTGTAAAATAAGTAGTCAGACCTTCGCTCAGCCATACATTGTCCCAATGATATTCAGTGACGGCATTGCCAAACCACTGGTGTGTTACCTCGTGGATGATGATGTTCCCTAAGCCTTCGTCCCGGGTTCCGGTAAGCCGATCGTGGTAAAGAATAGCCGAGGCCGATTCCATACCTCCTCCCACACTATTGGACTGAACATTAGCAAGTTTTTCATACACAAAAGGACCGATATAATCCGAATAAAAAGTCTGTGCCTGCTTGGTAGGGACAGCAAAATCGTAAAAGCCTTTTTCTCTATCCTGCCAATACACCCAGGTTTGAATCTCTTTCTCTTGAAAATACCCTACGTTTTGAACAGCAAATTCTGCTACTCCCAGCACATACAGCCAGCAGGAGATGGGTATTGATTGCTTCCAGTGGGTAAGTCGCGTTCCATTCCCAAGGTTACTTTCTTCCAGCAGCAGCCCATTGGAAACAACCTGGTATTTAACGGGAGTTTTGACGATAAATTCACTGCTTGCTTTATCATAGGGATGGTCTACGGTGGGTAACCAGTTACGGGCCTTATTGGGCCAGTTATCACTAAAAAAAGTACGATCGCCATATTTATTGGGGCCAATGACGAGGCCAGTAGCAAGTATGCCTTCGTACTCAATCACTACGGTACGGATATCGTTTTTTGATACTTTAGGTACGCTAATCCAGAGTACCTCGGGCTCATGCATGTATTCCAGAGAGCCTCCTGCTGAGCTAATCTCCTTGACTGTCATCCCTTTGCCTTTCAGTGCTTCGCTTTTCCTGATCAGGTCAAGGCGCAACTTCTCAATACCCTCTTTTTTATATTGAACCTGAATGGTAGCTTTTGCTTTGATACCATCACTTTCATCGGATAGTGTAAGGTCAAAAGCGTAATGGAGGATGTCAATATCTGGATGCTTGGGATAGGGATCGCCCCACGAAAGGGTAGGGAGGAAAAATAACAGGATTACGCTTAGTTTGAATGTTCTCATCGTAGCTTTAATAATTGGTCTATCGTTCTCATCGCCAATCCGGACCCTCGTCCCTGACCTCAATCCATTTTGCCACCATTTTCGGTACCAGTTCTTTGACTACCTCTGGTTTCTCATCAGCAATATCGTTTTCCTGACCGGGATCAGTATGGGTATTGTAAAGGGCGAATTTTTCTGGTATCGATATTTTCATCCAATCAAGCAGATGGGTAGTTGCGTCTTTTTCTGGAAACCACCCTACCAAAGTGTATTCATTAAGGCGCATGGCCATCTGGGGCATTCTCAAGTAAGTATCTTCATGCGTAGGAAATATCCATAAACAGGGTTTCTCTCTCTTAACCTGATCACCCATCAATGCGGGAAAGGCATTCATGCCATCTATGGCTCGGTCTGTTGGCATATCAATGCCAACTAACTTACAAATGGTAGGGGCAAAATCAGTGGCATTGACTAGCTCGTTACTCACAGTGCCGCCAGGAATTGTTGCAGGCCAACGGACAATCCCCGGTACCCGGTGTCCTCCTTCATAAGGATATCTTTTCATCCCTTTCAGTGTCCCTGGTGTTCCAAAACAAAAATCCCGGATGGGGTCTTCCCATTCTCCTCGTGATTCTTCCAGGTTTACAGGATGTTCAGGGCCATTGTCACTGGTGAAGATGATCAGTGTATTGTCCTCCAGATGCTCCTTCTCAACGACCGCCAGCAGATTGGCGAAGGCCTGATCAAGTTGGGTGAGGGTACCGTAGTATTCCTTTTTGTTTTGACCAATATCTTTATCAGGCCGAGCTACCTCACCGTATTGAATGGACCTCTCCAGACTGTCTACCTTAGGGTTTTCGTAAAGGTCACTGTGTTCTTTAGGAGGGTTTATGGGTGTATGGGGCTCATGTGTTGATATTATCAGGAAAAACGGTTTTTTCCTATCCCTTTTTTCTGTAAGCCAGCGGGTAGCTTCCTCAATAAGGATGTCACAATACCAGCCCTCTTTAGTACCTACCGGATTACCGTTAAGGATGAATTTTTCAGGGTTTCTGGGGCCCTCAAAGGCATTGCGGGTCGTTGCCAGCCAGTGATCAAAGCCTTGCTCACCTGTATCTGGTTCTTCATGCTCTCCCTTTTCCAACCGTGACAAATGCCATTTACCCATAAACGCTGTTTCGTAACCAGCCGATTGTAAAAGTTCGGCCACAGTAATTTCGTTATCCCGGAGATGAGCCCCCCAGGCTCCTTGAATATAATAGAATCCACTTCGGTAGGGGTTTCGGCCGGTAAGCAGACCGGCACGGGATGGAGAACAAACGGTACCCGCTGAGTGGCAATCAGTAAGCCGAACCCCCTCGGAGGCGAATTTGTCAATAGCCGGAGTTTTGACGATAGGGTTTCCGTAGCAGCCCAGGTCGCCATAACCCAGGTCATCAGCCAGAAAAATTATGATATTAGGCTGCTCTCTGCTTTCATCATTGGTGTCATCGCAGGATGCCAGCAAGAGAAAAGTTGAAGCAATCAGTACAGCAGGAGTAGATAGGCTTATCATTTTTTTCATGATGTAAACGGAACAAGTTATCTATTTTTGTCCAATAACGATGGGTACGTAACCTAGCTCATAGTCCACCGGAGGAGCTACCAGTAGTGCCTCATCAAAAGCAACCAGTTCGCCCTGCGTTTGAGGTTCCATGTATGCGTCATCAGTACCCCAGTTGGCATGGATTTTCTCAACCAGTGCTTGTAGCTTCTCCCGTTCTTCGGGGCTCCAGTCAAATTGTTGTAAAGAAGGTTGATCTATAAAACGATACCAGCAATACGTAACGGTTGATCCATCAGCGAGCACCACCTCAAGTGGTCCAGACGCCGGGCCGGGCTTAACCCAGGCACCTGCTTTAGGAGATGTATAGGGCGCTCCCTTGGGAGCCAACTCAAAATCCTGGGCTACGAGTTCAGCGGGTACATTTTCAGCTGCTACGGGTACCCGGTGTTCTCCGCCCGTATCCAGAAAATATTGCGGAAATTTACCTGCCTCGCCAAAAGCAGCATCGTCCCAACGGATGCCAAACACATTACCCGGATATATCTCGGTGGCTAACAGGTCATCTACGCCCGCGAGGAGTTTACCATCCTGATCAAATTTGGTTTTTCGGGTAGTGAGGGTAGGCTCGTGAACACCTGATTGATTGAAGGCTCCCGAACTTACGCCTTCTCCATCACGCCAGGCTTTGAAAGAATCGTATAGCGCCTTTTTAGAGTAAAATTTAACGTCCTGTACTAGTATGGTACGTTCCTGTTCATCTACCGGAAATTGTAAAGCAGGTATTTTGTAGTACGTAGAATCCGTTGATATTTCTAGTTCAAATTTTGGAACTGTATTGATTTCCATGGCTCCGGCACCAGTGACTCCCGGCCTTACGTCCAGGGTATGACCGGTGGCTGTTGGATATTCTTCAGCTATTTTTGTCCAGGTTTCAGCGATATAGTATGCAACTGCGCCTTTAAAGTTTTTTGAATTTAAGAACAGCGTCCAGCTCTGGTCACCCGTTGGTGTTGGGCCTTCGCTACCGTCCATGAGCGGTAAAGCCATCCAGGCATAACCCAGAAACTCACCGTTGGGCTTGCCCTGGAAAGTCATGCCATCGGGGGGCACAAGGATACGGTTACTGAGCTAGGCTATTCCCATTTTTTCATCGGCCAGGGGAGTATCACTATAGAAAAAAGACCATCCGGGAGACGCCACTTCGTAGTCGTAGCAACTGGGGATACCATTCATACTAAACTTGGGAGAGGCGTAGCGAAAATGATTACCTCTCCAGTAACCCAACCCACCCTCTACGGTTTGAAAAACGGTCGCCCAGGAGGCCCCCGGGGTTCCCAGTTTCTGGCCAGCGTTCCTACCGGGCAGAGGGGAAAGTCTACCTCGGAGTTTTCAGGTATGATCCAGGTACTGGGCAAGCCTATCTGAAAGTTGGCTAAAGGTTTATCAATCAGTGGCCAAACTGCGGAGTAAAAGCTTACGCCTACACCGTAACCTTCTGGCGGTTTGGGAGAATAGTAGCTAATGTAGCCGTGTAATCCTTTGCTACCAGACATAATTTTTGAATTATTGGATCCTGGTTCAACAGACTGGCAAAGGCTTTCAGAAAAAGTGGCTGTCAGGAATATTAGTACGGTCAGTGTAATAGTAGTGTAGTGCATGGTAGTTAAGTAAAATAAAGAGGACAGCAAGCGACCGTCCTCTTTGTAAAAAAGCATTCTCAGTACCTATACTTTAGGTGGCCTGTTCTACTGAACTCCGGTTCTTTTATCCCACCACATTTGCGTACCCCAGAATATATCTTCCTCCACTAGTCACCTGGACTCCGGCGATCTTTCCTGACAGGGAGTTGACAATGTTTGGATCATTGGAAGGATTTAGTTCATTGCCTTCCAATTCCTGTACGGCATAACCTAAGGCTTCTTTTTCCCGAGTTAGTCCCAGGGCAGTTACTACCACTTCGTCTAGCGAAACCAGATCAGCACTAAGTTGTACATTTACCTACGTACGGGATCCTACCTGAACTTCTTTGGAAAGGTAACCTACAAAGCTAAAAGTGAGTACGGCATCCTCGCCTACTTCAAGTCTGTATTTTCCTTCGGCATTCGTGACAGTTCCTGCTAATGTGCCCTTGTTAACGACGGTGACCCCGGGTAGTATTTCTCCGGACTCATCGGTAACCGTTCCTCGGACAGTAATATCTTGGGCTTGTACTGCCTCCATCAAGAGAAAGAAGACGACCAGCGTCATTATACTTCTCCCAAACCAGGATTGTGATAATTTTTTCATAATAGATAGTTTTGGTGTTTAGGAAAATAAAACTAGAGAGCGGGTGCGTGGTAAAAAATCACAAAGTTACCAAATGAGTATACTATCTTGACATTTAAAAAATTAAATTTGGAATATTACTGTAAGACAAAATTATTTTATGCAAGGGATGATCCTAAGCAACCGGGTTAGTTTTCAAGTTCCTTGTTATTAAAATCATATTCTACATGAGAAGTGGTAGTAGCAGCGTATGAATCCTTAGTTGCCCGAAGGTTGCCATTGAAATAAATCAGTTCTATTGCTGATTCTAAGTATCAATCATTAGTTAAGTTTCTTCAATATTGAAACAGATTTTCCAACCTAACTTTAACGATCTCCTGTGATTTATTGCTATTTCTAATATCTTAGTCTCCTATTTAAGATTATGATTACAACGACCAGTATGCTACTACGAAACAGCCTGTTACTTCTCCTTTTTTGTATTTTTCAATCGGAACTTTACAGCCAGCAACTATCCTCCGCTGAACCACCTAACATCATTTTTATCCTCACCGATGACCAGCGCTGGGATGCCCTGGGCTATGCTGGAAATGAACTGGCCCATTCGCCAGCCATGAACCAGCTGGCGGCAGCAGGGGTCTACTTTGAGCAAGCCATGGTGACCACCCCCATTTGTGCAGCCAGCCGGGCCACTTTACTCACCGGCCTGTACGAACGTACTCACCGTTATGATTTTCAGAGCAGCAAGCTGAAGGATGAATTCATGCAACTGTCCTACCCTAAACTCTTGCGTGAGGCAGGTTATCACACCGGGTTCTATGGTAAGCTGGGCGTAAGGACAGATATGGTAGAAGCTCTGTTTGATGTGTACGAGAGCTACGACAGAAACAATAGCTACGACGACCGGAGAGGTTATTTTTATAAAACACTCAACGGAGATACGGTCCACCTCACGCGCTACACTGGCCAAAAGGCATTAGAATATATTGACGATGTTTCCGGTCAGCCTTTTTGTCTGAGTCTCAGCTTTAGTGCTCCCCACGCACACGACCGTGCAGAGGACCAGTATTTCTGGCAGGAAGCAACGTCTGATGTACTGGCCAGCACTACCGTACCGCCCCCGGCACTGGGAGGTGATCCATACTTTGAGCAACTACCCCGGGAAGTGAGAGAAGGCTTCAACCGGACCCGCTGGTACTGGCGCTACGACACCCCTGAGAAGTACCAGCACAGTGTGAAGGGTTACTACCGGATGGTTGCCGGGGTGGATCGGGAAATTGCCAAAATCCGTGAGAAGCTTGAAGAAAAGGGCATCGCTGACAATACGATTATCATCCTGATGGGCGACAACGGGTATTTTTTGGGTGAACGTCAACTGGCCGGTAAGTGGCTGATGTACGATAATTCCGTTCGTGTACCTCTCATCATTCATGATCCCCGCGCAAACCAGCATCTCGATACTGATGAAATGGCCATGAATGTAGACGTGCCCACTACCATTCTGGATATGGCAGGCGTGGACATACCGGCTTCCTGGCAGGGCAAAAGCCTTTATCCACTGGTGCAGGGTACTACCGAGAAAATAGGAAGAGATACGGCACTCCTGGAGCATTTGTGGGAGTTTGACAATATCCCACCCAGTGAAGGGGTGAGAACCAAAGACTGGAAGTATCTTCGGTACGTGAACGACCAGTCTATTGAAGAGCTGTATGATCTTAAAAAAGATCCTCAGGAAACCAGGAACCTGGCTGAAGACAAAAAATACCAGGAAGTGCTGGCAGACATGCGAGCTCAGTGTGATGCTCTTATCAGCCAGTACCAGGATACGACCGTAGGCCAACCCCAAGGGCTCACAGTAGAGCTGATTCGGCAGCCCGCATCGGTGGCCGTGGTAGACCCGTCACCCGAATATCAGTGGCAGGTTCCCGATGGGGCCGTCAGACAGCTAAGCTATCAGTTGCTGGTGGCTTCATCGGCAGAAGAACTGGATAACAACATCGGTGATATCTGGGATACTGGCGAAGTAAGATCAGGTAACTCGTCTAACATAGAACACGGAGGGAAACCCCTGGAAGCAGGGGCCACCTATTACTGGAAAGTCCGGCTGTGGGACGAGCTGCACCGGCTTGGGCCCTACTCGGAACCGCAGGCTTTTACCATCGCTGCGGAAGCGCACGACCAGATAACGACATCCAATATTTTTCAGATGGATCGTATTCCGGCAGTCAGCGTTCGCCGCCCGGAAGATGATGCCTATCTCTTGGATTTTGGCAAAGACGCTTTTGCGACACTGGCATTAGACTATGATGCCGAGCAGAAAGAGACGCTGACCATTCGCCTGGGTGAGCAACTGGT
>CAZZGE010000232.1:0-4653 GCA_964653665.1 uncultured Porifericola sp.
CTTCCTTCTCCAATCTGATTAACAGTTAGTGTATACACCGGCTCAAAATCTGCCAGCAATACCTTATCCGAGGTCATGGCAATATTAATAGTTGACTCTTCACTAACCAAATCACCACTCCAACCTACAAATCGATAGCCAGGTTCTGCTATAGCAGTCAATTCTACTACACTGGCTGAGTCATACTGTGGTAAATCAGGATCAATGTTAATACTTCCTTCTCCAATCTGATTAACAGTTAGTGTATACACCGGCTCAAAATCTGCCAATAGGACTTTATCTTGAAGCATTTCCACAGCAATAGTAAATTCACTGCTTTCCAAAGAACCAGTCCAACCAACAAATCGCCAACCTGGTTCCGGTACTGCGGTTAATACTACCAAACTTGCGGAATCATACTCTGCTAAATCAGGTTCGATGATAATGTTGCCTTGTCCAATTTTATTCACCGTTAAGGTGTAAACTGGTTCAAAATCAGCAACTATTATCTTATCCGCGTCCATAGTTACTTCAATGGATGGAGAATTGTCATTTACATCGCCAAGCCATCGCACAAATCTCCAACCGGGATCCGGTACAGCATTTATTTGTACCACACTGGCAGAATCATATTCGGCCTGGTCTGGGTCAATGGTAACTACTCCAGCACCTATTTGAGAAACTTGTAAGGTATAAAGAGGCGTAAACTTGGCAATTACCACTTTATTGGTGTCAATTACAAATTCCAATGGATTATCATCTCCGCTGAAGTCACCCCTCCATTCGTCAAAGAACCATCCATCTGCCGGAGTAGCTTCCAGCCTTACAGTGTCGCCTACCGTGTAAATACCATCTAAACGAGGCTGTCGGGCAATTCCCTGACCAATTACATTGAGTTCTACACTAAATAATGGTTCACTGCAGAAAGTGCGCGAAATTACATTGTCAAATGGATTGAACTCCAGCGGAGCAGAATTTTCGATACTGGCTACAATAGTACTCGCGGTATCGGTAACGGTATATTCAATGGTATTGACAAGCAATTCTTCTCTTCCCACAGCAATTGGAATAGTCTCTATAGGAATGGTATCACCATCAGAAGTCACAAGTCTGTACACCAGATTTGCCTGTGTAAACACTTTTCCTTCGTTGAAAATCTCACTGGTGATACGAACAATCTCTCCGGTTCTTGGACATCTTTCATCAAATTCAAGCGCTTCAAAATAAAGGTTGGGTGCATCACCAACCAGTAATGACCTGAAGGCTGTATTGTTTTCCTCATTGGTTTCATCCACTTCATCTTCGGTATCTAAAACACCTTGTACTATTCTCAGGCCACCCAATGAATCTTTATAGGCAACCGGGAATGCCACGGTACCATCTTCTCCGGCGGCAATCTCAGGTACGTCCACATCAGCACCCAAAGGCACATTGTTTACCAGTATTCTGGCTTTGAATGATGGTGAAGCCAATAGTCCCCTGTTTTCATAAGTAAGAAACATGGTAATTTCTTCATCCACATCCGGATTCAATTCAGAAAACTGTATAAATTCCGGCAACAACACCAGGTCAGCACCCGGAGGAAATGCCTGAAACAGCTGCTCATACTCATTGTTATCCTCATTACATTCAGTAAATTGATCATCACTGTCTACCTTTACAGTTAAAGTGAAATCTCCTTCATCATTAAATGTATAAGGTAAAGACACCGGATAACTTTTGCCCGAGCTTACCAAAGGTATTACTTTAGAAGCCACTTCAATTCCATCGGAAAGTAAACTTACCTTTACATTTTCGGCGGCCAGCAAGCCTGAATTATTCACTATTACCGTCACATCCTGTTCATAACCTACAAAGAAGTTGCCTTCCCATATGCGTCCGGTTCTTCTTATCGACAAATCGATACACAATTTATCAGCAATCCTGTTGTCAGTCTCAAATTTTTCTTCAATTTGATTGTCTGAATCCGCGAAAGCAAGCAACAAATTATTACCCACAGGAGGTACTATAATAGATGCTGATACTTCGCTGGATTCGCCTACAGCCAGACCAGCATTGAATATCTGGTTGACTTCTATTGTATCAGTTTCACTCAGGGTAGAAAACTTAATGTTAAATGATTCTCCCGGAGCTATGTCCAAATTACCACTATTCCTGATAGTCGCTTTGGCTAATACCGTTTCACCACTATTAGCCAGGGAAGGCTGAAGTATCAGGTTACTGATAGCAATGTTGGGCAATGGTGGCGGCGGAGGTCTGTGCTCAATAATACGGATTATCTCGTTATTATCCTCTCTTGCTTCTTCCACACTACCTGAGCCAATCGGCTCATCAATTCTTACGGTAAGTTCCTGATCTTCCAGAGAAGCGAACCCGGTAGTGAAAGAAAACCTTTCTGTTTCACAGGCGTCCAGTGATGTTATGGTAAAAATTTCCAGGAGTTCATTATTTAAATATACTCCCACATCAAAGCTTCCGGCTGGTAAGCCACCAATGTTGGCTACATTAAACGAAATAGTTTGCTCTTCCAGTAAATTTAAAGCAGATGGTAAATAGGTTACGGCTGTGCTCAAATCAGGGTTTACCGGCAACACGGTTACCCTTACTTCAGCAGTATTTCCCGAGGTTCTTTCATTTTCAACCTCACCATCCGGATCGGCTACTGCCTGCACAAAGCAATTTCCAAAAAAGTCCAGACAATTACTGGTTTGCGAAAGCGTAAAAGTAAATGGGAATGATAAAGACTCACCCGGTGCCAGACTGGCAATACTTTCTTCACCAATGGTATTTTCACAAGTAAGGTATCTGAAAATGAAGTTCTCTGCAATAAGATCACCTCGATTAGTTACCGTAGCAGTGCCCGAGATTTCTTCTCCGGCCAGAAACCTTCTTTTTTCTATGGTAATACTGCTCACTAAATCCGGACTTGGTGGTACCGGTATTACTTCCAGATTAATTGGGTCAATTTCTCCAAACAAAGTAAAGTCAGTTACTACCCCGGTAATCTGATAATTACCTACTACTTCCGGTGCAAACATTCTCACTTCAAAAGTTCCATCAGTAGTGGTTCGCGTTGTAAATGTACGACCATCCAGCTTCAATTCAACTTCAGCCCCAGCTACCTCAAAATCAAATTCTGGCGGCAGACCAACATAACTTGCGTCCCCTGACACGATGACTAACGCACGCGGGAAAACTTCATCGTCAGAAATAGTTGCTGATACATCCATGGCTCCTACCAGTGGAAAATCACCCACCAGAATCGGCCTGATGGCGAAGTTGTTTAATACATTTTTCTCCACAATGGAATTGGCTTCGTCAATTACCACTTTGATTGGGTACAAATTAGCTTCCTCAAAGCGATATTCCCAGGCTACATTTTGAGTAGATTGCGGCTCAATCAATGGAATTACCTGAGTTTCAACCAGCACATCCTCGGCGTATAATGAAACCGTGACATTTTCTGCCGGGAAGTCGGAGGTATTGCGGATGCGGGCAAAGATATCCACCGGCTGTAAAACACCCGGAGCCGTTGGACTCAAGCTAATGTCACTGGTATACACGGTAAGGTCCAGTAGATCAGTTGAAATAGTAGGTCCGTTGCGGAAAGAAGTAGTGGTTTGACAACCTGTGGCATTTACTACGGCAATCCTGTGACGCCAATTAAATTGCTCATCCAGATTGTTTACCGTAGCCCTGTACAATTTTCCATCGGTCACATCATTATCCGCATTGTCTACTTCGCTCATATTCAATATCCGGTCAAATGAGTCGGTAACATCATTGTCATTGTTACCATCCAGTTCTACCCTCGGATATCCGGTAGCGGGCAATGCTCCACTGGCATCAGTGTATAATATTTCGAAAGTATATTCCTGATCGGGGCCTCCGATTGCCGGTGAAACAAAACCACTTTCAAAACCGGGATTACCGGATACACTTAAAATTGGTGAAGCTGTGGTAACTGTAACTGTGGCACTGCTGCTGCATAAATTTTCATCGAAAACCGTTACCGTGTAAGTAGTAGTATTCAATGGACTTACAGTTATTTCAGCAGTGGTGGCTCCGGTGCTCCATTGGTAAGTGGTGCCTCCGGAAGCTATCAATGTCACAGGTTCGCCTGCACAAATAGTCACATCGTCCGAGACCGAAGCTACTGGTTCTGTAAAGTTCTCTACAGTTGTTTGTAAAGCATCATTAGCAGGATTATCGTCGTTAGCTATGATGGTGTATGCTTCAATAGTATATACTCCGTCTATCGATAAATCAGTAGCCTGAACAAATGTATAAGTTGCCGTTTGGCCAACCAGGATGTTGGTGATCACATTTTCCACAACAGGTGAGCCACCATTTACGGTATATGCTACCTGGAAACTGCTGACAGCAATTTCACTGTTGTTGGTAATTTCAATAGTTACCTGGCCTAAAGGCGAGCAAGCAGACTGAGGGGTAATAATTTGAGTAACAGCCAGGTCAACTACCTGGATGAAGTCTTCACCATCGCAATCCTGGTCAATGCCATCATTGGGTATCTCCGTAGCATCAGGATTAATTGCATTATTACTATCGTCACAATCAAGGGCATTGGCCACAAAACCTGTAGGTTGGCTGCATGCCTGTTGAGTATTGGTTGCATCACCAAAACCATCGCCATCTGTATCGGCGTACCAGGTA
>CAZZGE010000232.1:4753-7443 GCA_964653665.1 uncultured Porifericola sp.
ATCGGCGTACCAGGTAGAGGCGGTGGTAGCATTGATCACTACCGGCGCACTGGTAGCAGCACAGCCAGCGGCATTGGTCACTTCTACCGTGTAGTTGCCACTTTCACTTACTTCAAGCGTAGCTGCTGTGCCTACTTCCACACCATCCTTCTGCCAGGAATAGCTGCTGTAAGCTTCACCCAGAGATAATGTGGCAGTCTCTGTAGTACAGAAAGTAATGGCAGTGGCATCGATAGCCGGAGTCGGCAACGGCACTACATTTACTTTTACTGATTCATTGGCAGTACAGCCGTTTTCACCGGTGATGGTGACAAAGTAAGTTGTGGTATCACTCGGACTCACATTGATGTTGGCGGTAGTGGCGCCATTGTTCCACTGGTAAGAAGCACCTCCGGTGGCAGTTAAAGTTACCAGGTCACTGGCACATATGGTTTGTTCTTCGGTAATTGTGGTGGTTAAATCCTCCAGGTTTTCTATGGTTACCTGCAAGGCATCATTGGAAGGATTAATGTCATCGGTGATGATGGTATAAACTTCCAATTGATACTCGCCATCGGCAGCCATGTCCACTCTTTGCGAAAAGGTGTAGTTGGCGGTAAGCCCGGGTTGAATGCTCAGGTTTACATTTTCAACCACCGGAGGTAGATCGTCTAATCTATACGCTACCTGAAAACTACTCACTTCCACGTTGCTGTTGTTGGTGATTTGTACGGTGACAAATTCGTCGGCAGTTAAGTTGCAATCATCGGACGGATTGAGGATATCAGTAGCTGCCAGATCCAATTGAATCACCGGCGGTAGAATGGTAAAGGTGCGTGTAATACTACCAGCGGCCTGAATACTATCGTTGCCTGGTTGGCTGGCAGTGATGGAAACATCACCCGTACCCGTGAAAGTGAGGACATTACCAGCCAAAGTCGCAGGACCGGCATTCAAATTAAATACAACTGGTAACCCCTGCGAAGAAGATGCCTGCAACTCGATGGAGCCGGCATCAATGGAAACATCCTCAATAGGATTGAAAGTGATGCTCTGCGGAGCTTTGATCACGGAGAACGTTCTGGTGACTTCGGTAGCGGCATTGAATTGTTCATTGCCTGGTTGGGTTGCGGTAACTGTTACACTACCAGTACCTGTGAAAGTAAGCACGTTGCTATCCAAAGTGGCTGGCCCTCCTGCCAATACAAAAGTGATGGGCAAGCCGGAACTGGCAGAAGCCTGTAGTACATAGGGATCTTCCAGCAAAGTTTTGGTACTAATGCCTGGAAAGGCAATGGTTTGATCTTGTTTTTGATTAGAGCCATCTACATTCAAATCAAGGCTGGCAAAATAACGCACCGGCTCATTGTTGACCCTGGTAAAACTACCTCCGGCTAAAAGTGTATCTTCCCGGTAGGAGATTTTATGTAAAGTACTATTGAAATCAGGCATGCCTGGTTGTAAAGTAGCATCATTATTCACCACCGAAAAATAGGGCGCAGATTCGGAATTAATGGTGCTGAAATTACCGGCAGCAAGTATTTTATCTTCTACCAACTGAATATCGAAAACCGTACTATTGGTTTCGATACCAAGATCAATCGGGATTGCATCGTTTTTATTGATGGCTACGATATCTCCAAAACTGGAAATGCTTCCAGCTGCATAGATGAGATTATCTTTTTGTTCCAGATCCCAGATTGAACCATTGATGTTGGGTGACCAATCAGTCAGATTACCGCTATTGAGGTCGACCGCGAATAATTCGCCTCTATTTTCTCCATTTACAGTACCAATACTATTACCTCCCAGGTACAATGTGTTATTATCTATTAATCCCGATAGTAAACCAGCACTTCCGGAAAAATTAAGATTGATCAAAGAACTCACATTGCCATTGGTTTTGTTGAAGGCTGCAACCCTGTTAACCGTAGCACTATTCACCAAACTGAAGCTGCCAAGTGCAAACAATGTATTATCATTCAATAAAAGCTTGTACAGGGTACTATTGAAATTAACAGTCAAAGGCTGCAAAGTAGCGTCAGTTTTACTGAAAGCCGCAAACCTGCCGCGGGTTTGTCCCTGCACCTGGCTAAAGTTACCTCCGATGAATACATTATTGTCATCTGCCACGATGGTTCTTACCTGATTGTCAATAAAACCCGGGTTCCAGTCAGAAATCAGGCGGGTATTTTTATCCAGGGCCAGTAAGTTGCTGCGATCTTTGGATTTTAGATAATCAAAATTTCCACCCAGCAGGAAATCCGTGCCATCAAATGCGATAGTATTAACCCAATTGTCCGGGTCAGGTGACCAATCTAAAAAGTTATTGGTTTGCAGATTGTAGCCTACCAGGTAACTTCTGTCCTCTCCATTGACCTGGGTAAAGAAACCGGCCAGGTAAACGCTATCTCCCAAAACCACTATGTCTTCTACAGTACTATTTAGGTTTATTTGGTTACCGGTCAAATCACCTGTCATTTTATCTACCACGGCAAACCGGTTTTGAGCAATGCCATTTACACCAGAAAAATTGCCGCTTAAATAGACCTTATCACCACTAATTTCAATTGCCTGTATAGTGCTATTCGGATTTGGATTCCAGTCTTTGATCAAACCATCACTGCCAATCGCCAGTATATGATTGAAATTTTTAAACTTGGTGTAGGTGAAACTACCAGCCAATAAGGCACGACCTCCCTGAATAGCAA
>CAZZGE010000233.1:0-7427 GCA_964653665.1 uncultured Porifericola sp.
ATCTCTATTACTCCCACTGCTATGAGGAAATCATCTTCGTATTTATATCTTTTTTTAGTAGCAATGTTATTACTAAGTGCTTGCAACGCCGGTAAGAGAGCCCTCATACAGGGCTTCATTGTCCATTCAGATGGTGGAGCACCGTATGGCTCAATGGTCTTCAGCTTTATTGAAGGGGCATGAGTACCGTCAGAGTATGACTTGCAAAGATAATCATTACGACAATGCCCAGGCAGAATCTTTGTTCAGCAGATTCAAGACGGAGCTATTAGATAGCGGAGTTTTCTTTGAATGGAAAGATGCTTATTTTCGCACTTTTGACAGGGCCGACCGCACGGTACATAGAAGGGTACTATAATCTGATCCGCAAGTACTCTTCAATTGGCTATTGGAGTCCGTGGCAATATGAAGAGCAGTTTGAGAAAAACAGTAAAATATAGGACCTATATTTTTTTAGCCAAAAGCCTCTGTTCCTTTGAAGACTTTAGGACAAAAAAATATGAGAGGAAACAGCAAAAATGATATTTATCAACAAAGGGAAATCAATTTACTATCTTAATAATGTGTCCTGATTAATTGAACCACCTCAATGTGATAACATACGGCAGTTTCAACTCTACAGAGAATCTCAAAGGCAAGATTGAGCAGTATCAATTCTACAGCACTTGCTTACTAAAACCTCTGAGATGGAAATTTAAAGGCTATGAAAAAAAACAAAGATTCTAAAATCTAATGTAAAAGTATTTAATGCCTAATGTACTAGGGAGATGCGATGGTTTTCGCCATAGACAAATCTATATACATCCTTTCTCACAAACTGTATATTTTCAGGAGAAACCTAGCCTAGGGTATGCTGGCTGCCTCCTAGTACCACCTTCAGAACATAAACAATAATGATAAATTGGGTTAACTTCATATTCAGATTATGATCAGATCGGTGGATCGCTTAGGGCTATCTTGTCCGTAGTATGTATTGGCAAAATAAAAATTGTATCTTCTCTGATTCAATATTAAGCATCTTCGCGTTAGAATTATCGCTCTGACTTCTTAGCTTTAAACTTAATGAAAAGTTTGACCATCCTGTTTTCAGTATACCTGTGCGCTTTGACCTTCGTGCCCTGCCCGGAAGCCAGTGCCTGTACGGATGGCTGCGATGAAGAACTTCACCTACACGACACAGTTGATGATCAGCAAGGCGGGGAAGCAGAGCACGAATGCTCGCCCTTTTGCTTCTGCAGTTGCTGTCAAGTCTATACAGTAGTTACCGAAAGTACTGTGAGTGCTTTATTGCTTCCCTCTACTCAAAACCAGACCCCTCTAATTCTAAGTTTCCATTCCAACAAAGTGGCCTCAGTCTGGCATCCACCCCAGGGTTAAATCAATGAAAAGGGACAAATCTGTCCCACCGAAAGTCGATTCACTGTCATCCCCGATGAGAGAGAATGGCGCATTTCATTTTTTGGAATTGATATAACCAATCTACATGTTTGATAAGATTATTAATTTCTCTATCCAGCATAAGCTGGTCGTCGGCATTTTTCTGCTAGCCCTAATTGCCTGGGGTGTTTACTCCCTTACCAGAATCCCACTGGATGCTGTACCAGATATCACAAATAATCAGGTACAGGTGGTGACCCGGGCACCCGACCTGGCAACCCAGGAGGTAGAGCAGTTCATTACCTACCCACTGGAGGTTTCCATGTCTTTTATACCGGATGTGGAAGAGACGCGTTCCACTTCCCGCTTCGGTCTTTCCGTCATCACCATCGTATTTGAGCCAGACGTAGACCCGTACCTGGCCCGACAACTGGTCAGTGAGCAAATAAAGGTAGCTGAAGAAAATATTCCGGAGGGTTTTGGCAAACCGAACCTAGCTCCTATGGTGACTGGATTGAGCGAAATTTACCAGTACACCCTGTTAAAGGAAGAAGGCTACGATTCGCTGTATAGCTCTATGGAACTGCGTAGCATTCAGGACTGGATTGTGAAGCGACAACTAGCGGGGGTATCCGGTGTAGCGGAAGTGAGCAGTTTCGGAGGCTTTCTCAAGCAGTATGAAGTAGCCATCAACCCTGAGAAACTCCGGGCTTACCGCCTGACGCTGGTTGATGTGTACACTGCTATCCACAGAAACAACCAGAACACTGGGGGCTCTTACATTGAACGTACCAATACTACCTACTTTATCCGGGGTGAAGGGATGGTCAGTTCCCTAGACGAGGTGCGGGACATTTTGATAAAAAACACCAACGGTATGCCGGTTGTGGTGGGGGACGTCGCCCGTGTCCACTTTGGTCATGCACCACGCTTTGGCGCGCTGACCCGTAACGGAGAAGGTGAAGCGGTCGGAGGTTTGGTACTAATGCTCAAGGGAGAGAACTCCTACCAGGTGACACAGGCAGTAAAGGAGCGTGTTGTCCAGATACAGAAAAGCCTGCCGGAGGGTGTCCGGATTGCTCCTTTCTTAGATCGCTCCGAACTGATTGACCGGGCGATTGAAACTGTAACTACCAACCTGGTAGAGGGAGGTCTGATCGTTATTTTTGTACTGGTACTGCTCCTCGGTAACCTGCGGGCCGGACTGGTAGTAGCCTCCGTCATTCCCTTGTCAATGCTCTTTGCGCTGGGTATGATGAACGTTTTCGGCGTGTCGGCAAACCTGATGAGCCTGGGTGCTATTGATTTTGGGCTGATCGTTGACGGAGCCGTCATCATCGTAGAGGCCATCATTCACCGCATCTACGGTACTTTCAACGGTCAGCAACTGAGCCAGCAGCAGATGGATCAGCAGGTAGGGCTGGCATCCAGCCGAATCCGGAAATCAGCGGCTTTTGGAGAGATCATCATTCTGATTGTCTACCTGCCCATCTTGGCTCTAGTCGGTATTGAAGGAAAATTGTTTCGCCCTATGGCGCTTACCGTAAGCTTTGCCATTCTGGGAGCATTTATCCTCTCGCTTACCTACGTACCCATGATGACAGCTCTGGTATTGAAGAAAAAAGTCGTTGTCAAGAGAACAGTTTCAGACAAAATCATGGACTTTTTTCACCGGCTGTACGAGCCGGTGATCCGCTTCGGTTTACGGTCCAAGCGACCGGTGATCTTGGCTTCCATCCTGCTATTTGCGACCAGTGTCTGGCTGTTCAACCGGCTGGGAAGAGAATTTATTCCGCAGCTGGACGAGGGAGATATTGCTTCCCACCAGATTTTACCCACCGGCTCTTCTCTCGGACAAATGGTGGCGGTCTCAAAAAAAGTACAGGAAGAACTGATGCAGGAATTTCCTGAAGTGAAGGAAGTGGTAGCCAAGATTGGTACCTCCGAGATTCCTACTGACCCTATGCCGATAGAGCTGGCCGATATTATCATTGTCATGGAGGATAAAGATAAGTGGGTAAGCGCGTCTTCGCGGGAAGAAATGTTTGAAAAAATGGAAGCTGTCATTAATAAGGTTCCAGGTGTAGGAACTGAGTTCACTCAGCCTATCCAGATGCGTTTTAATGAACTGATCAGTGGCGTACGCCAGGATATTGCCGTCAAAATTTACGGTGAAGACCTGGACTTACTTTTTCAGAAAGGTAATGAGGCCAACGGCTTAATCAGCCAGATAGAGGGCGTAGGTGGTACCGTCGTGGAGCAGCTTACCGGCCTGCCGCAGATACAAATTGACTACAAACGTAACAAACTGGCCCAGTACGGACTGGACGTAGCAGATGTAAATGAGGCAGTTAATACTGCTTTTGCCGGTGGTGAGGCGGGCGTCGTGTTTGAAGGAGAGCGGCGATATAACCTGGTCGTCCGCTTTGACCAGCAGTTTCGGCAGGATATTGATAATGTAAGAAGCATGTACATCCCTCTGCCAAAAGGAGGGCAGATACCTGTTAAAGAGGTGGCCGACGTGGATTTTGTAGAAGCTCCGGCCCAGATATCCCGAGATGATGCCAGGCGCCGGATTGTGGTGGGCGTCAATACCCGAGACCGGGATACCCAAAGTGTGGTGGAAGATATTCAGCAGGTTCTGGATGCGGAGCTTGATCTGCCACCGGGCTACTACGTAACCTACGGAGGACAGTTTGAGAACCTGATCAAGGCAACCCGTCGGCTTTCTTTCGCCGTTCCGGCTGCCTTGCTGTTAATCCTGATGCTGCTGTATTTTACGTTTGGGTCGGTACGACAATCCTTACTCATCTTTACCGCCGTACCGATGTCGGCCATTGGTGGGGTGCTGGCCCTCTGGCTGCGAGATATGCCGTTCAGCATCTCAGCAGGCATTGGCTTTATTGCTCTTTTTGGAGTGGCAGTGCTCAACGGGATTGTGCTCATTTCTGAATTTAACAGTCTTAAGCAGGAGGGGATCAGCAGTATTCAGGAGCGCATCCTCAAAGGCACGCACACCCGATTGCGGCCGATAATCATGACGGCCTCGGTAGCCTCCTTTGGTTTCCTGCCGATGGCACTGTCTACCTCTGCCGGTGCTGAAGTGCAACGGCCGCTGGCCACTGTGGTGATCGGTGGACTGGTAACGGCCACCCTGCTAACCCTGTTAGTGCTGCCCATTCTTTATTACTACCTGGAAAAAGGGATAAGCTTCAGGCCAAGAGCAGCTTTCGCGTTACTGATGTTGACGGGAGCATACCTAGGCTCTCAACCTGTATATGCGCAGGAGCAGCCTGACACTACCCAGGTCCTGAGCCTGCAGAGTGCCATCCAGTTAGCGTTACAAAATCACCCGGCCATACAGAAGGCCAATCTGAAGGTAGAACAGCAGGAAGCTCTCAAAAAAACGGCTTTTGAGTTCAACCCCACCCGGCTCTTCCATCAGCGAGAGGAAGCTAATGGAGAAGACATATCGGGTATCGTCTCGTACGGGGTGCAGCAGCAGATAGACTTTCCGACTACCTATTTCAAAAAGTACGCTTATCAGCAAAAACAGGTAGACCAGCGCCAGCTATCCCGAAGTATCTCGGTCAACCAGCTGATTGCCCAGGTGAGTCAGGCTTATAATGCCTGGTTATTGGCAGAAAGCCGCCTTCAACTGGTACGAAGGCAGGACAGTATCTTCCGTAATTTTGAGGAAGCCGCCCGTTTACGCTTTGAGACCGGGGCTACTGGTAAACTAGAGTATTTGTCAGCTACCAGTCAGGCCAAAAGGGTAGGAGTACTCCTGGAGCAGGCAAGGGCAGATTACCTGGCCACTACCCAGCGTCTCCAAAGCTGGCTGAGTGTAGACGATGAAATTTCTTCCGAGGAAGGAGGACTCACTCGATTCGCAGAGGCACCGTTGAAACAGGCTGGCTTACGGCAAAACCCACAACTGGCCTATTATTTTCAAAACCGCTCAGTTGCTGAAGCTACCACCCAAATGGAGCGCTCCCGGTTTCTGCCGGGCTTCACCCTCGGCTACAGTGAACAGACGGTAAACGACCGGGAAGGCTTCTTCCTGTACCGGGTTGGTCTTAATGTGCCCCTGCTGTTTTTTGCCCAGAGAGGATATACACAGGCGGCCCAAATGGAGCAAGCCGTCGCAGAGCAGGAATTTCAGGAGCAGCAACAGATACTGGGGCGTCAACTAGCCTCGGCCCGGGCCGACCTACAAAAAGCAGCGGTCTCGCTGCAGTTCTACGAAAAAGAAGGGCTACAACTGGCGGAAGAGCAGATTCGTGCGGCCCAGTTTGGCTACGATCAGGGTGGAGTAGATTATATTGCCTTCATCCAGAACCTTGCCCAGGCCCTTGAGATTCGGGAAGATTACCTGAAGAGCCTGCAGCAGTATAACCGGGCTGTGATTGAACTGAATCGCCTGTCCGGAGAATTACTTGAAAATTATGAACCATTTATTAATCCTTGATAGAGATATGAAACGAATACTTCAACACAGCCTGATGGTGGGAGCCCTGGCGCTTGTTTTTTTCCAGTGTGAAGCACCGAAACACGCAACGGATGAAGCGCACGACCATGCCGAAGAGGGCCATAGCGATCATGAGGAAGGTGAAGCCGATAGAGTAGAACTCAGTCAGGTGCAACTCGCCAATGCTGAGCTGCAGTACGGTACCCTGGACACACTCAATATTTCGGAGTTTGTGAGTGCCAACGGAATTTTGGATTTGCCTCCTCAAAACATCGCAGCGGTATCCGCTCCGATGAATGGTTTTGTGAAAAAAGTCAATTACCTGGTAGGCGATTATGTAGAAAAAGGGACTGTACTGGTTACCCTGGAACACATGGACTACATCAAGCTACAGGAAGAGTACCTGAATGTCATGAGCGACCTGGAGTTTCTGAAAGCGGAGTTTGAACGACAAAAGCAACTGGACTCTGCCCAGGTAACGTCCCACCGGCAGTTTCAGCAATCCAGTGCAGCGTACCACAGCGCGCTTTCTAAGAAAAAAGCCCTGGAAAAGCAGCTACAGTATATGGGCATTGCCCCGTCACGCGTGGCCGGGGGCGAGATCAGCAGTGTCATTGTAGTGCGAGCTCCTATCAGTGGTTACATCACCACCCTGAACGTGCACAACGGTAGCTTTGCCCGTTCAGAGCAGGAACTGTATGAGTTGATAGACACCGAACATGTGCATCTTGAACTGAATGTCTTTGAGCAGGATATGCCTAAGGTTGAAATCGGGCAGCCTATACGCTTTGCCATCCCCAGTATCGGGGAAGAAAACTACCGTGGAAAGGTGTTTTTGGTAGGGAAGTCCTTTGATATGGAAAACAAAACGATCAGAATACACGGACATATTGAGGATGAACGTGATCACTTCCTGCGGGGCTTGTACGTTGAGGCCAAAATCTATACTGGCGACCAGCAGGTGATGGCGCTACCTGAAGATGCCGTTGTACAGGAGGAAGGAAACTCCTACATTTTTGTCAGGACGGAAGAGGCCCATTCCGATGAACACGCCCACCAGGAAGACGGCGAGGAGGTAAAGCAGGCATCGCTGACCCGGCAGGATGAAACCGTACACGAAGAACACGAGCACGGTATTATTTTCCGCAGGGTACAGGTGGTGACCGGTGTGAAAGACCAGGGGTTTGTGCAGATCAAAGAGGTTGCAGACATGCCACCTTCAGGCGTTATCGTGACGCAGGGGGCTTATTTTCTGTACGCTGAAATGAAGAAAGGGGAAGGAGGACATCACCATCACTAAACAGTACAATGGCGTTTGTATGCATATAAGACAATGACAGCGGTGGTTAAAGTGTATCAGTTACCATGTTTAGCCTGACCAACTCATGATCAGGACCGTTGTTTCGTCCTCAGGGTAGTCTTTAACCGAATATCTGATACGAAATGCAATCGTATCTTGATCGTACCGTAAATGTTATCTTCGGTAATATTTACTTTCTCTGAAACTTAGGGCTCCAGATGGCGTCCCCTTCTTTAACCAGGGTAGTTGGAAAGGTATCCGTTGTATTTACCAGTAACT
>CAZZGE010000234.1:0-7402 GCA_964653665.1 uncultured Porifericola sp.
TGTTGAGTAAAGTGTGATAATTTTACCCTGACAATCTTTTGACAGACTATGCTTCTTCATTCACTCTAAATAATCCGCAACTTGAGTTACTTATTTGATGCGCTCACGGCCATCGGTCACATTGAGCAGTTTTTAGAGCAAACGTGATTTTAGTGTTTACCAGTAAGATGACATTCTGCGCAGTGCGGTAGAGCGGCAGTTGACTATTATTGGTGAGACAGTGAACCGACTGAGACAAATGGACGATGATATTCCTCTCACTGCTTCCCATGCTATTGTACAATTTAGAAATTTTGGTTCCTGTTCAGATTTTACCCGAGGTACATCTATCAGTTGTATTCCTAGCATTACCAGGTATTCAGGTACCAGAGCCAGGTCGTACAGGATATATTCGTAGCGGTTTTTCTTATTGGCAGATTTGATCTCAACCAGACTGGCTTTGTTGTTTTTGTCAAAAAAATAAAAGAACCATCGTCCGTAAAGTCAAAGTTATGGTTGGTGTCTACGTAGTAAGCGAGTTTGTCGCGCATATTTCCGATGATTACTGCACTGACGATACGTTGTTCGTATGCGTTAGTCACACCTACTATCAGCACCAGCGTATCCTTCATGCCGGTCAGGTTGGGCAGGGTAATATTGTACGCCTGGCTTTCAAAGGCTTTAGCTCCCATGAGGTTACGGTTGAATTGATTGGCATTGAGCGTATTTCTCCGGTAACGGAAGATGGCATGAGGCAGTTCGTTGATTGCCTCGGGCGGCTGCTCCAGTCCTTGGGTTTGCATCAGGTTTTTTGCATACTCATAGATATCAACCCGCTGCCCGGAGACAGTAGGTAATATATCCTGGGTAGTTGCAGCGCCTACCAGTAGCATGACTCCCAGGCATATCATTGTAATTTTTATTATCGACGGATAGACTATTTTGATTTTACCAATTCACAAAAGTAGGAGTAATCCCTGGCCGGTGAAATTATTAGTGAAGGATTAATAATATTCTGTATAGCCTGAAGAGGTATCCAAAAAAAGTCTGTCCCGATGGCACAGACTCAAGTCTTGGTCAAATGGTTGGAATGGTACTGGTCTACCTGCTGGTCTGGCTAAAAAAGCCATTGCCTTTTTCTGCATAAGCGGGCGCCCATACTTTAATATTATCTATCAGGCCGGTATCGTCAAAGGAGCCAAAGCCAATGTGACCATAGTCAAAGTGGGTGTCATTGCCTTCCATGATGGGGTTTTCCATATTGTCAAAGTAGACCCTGATCGTTCCTTCTTTCGCATCTCGCTCTATGCGTACTTTATGCCAATCGTCAGTTTCGCCCCAGTCTACACCCTTCGATACTTTTTCGGCAATGGCTACACGTGGCTCATCATTCACCAGGAAGATATTGTGAGCATGAGGATCAGGAACAGAAGCCATGTGTACGTAATAGAAGTTACTGGGATCTTTGATGTTGAAGAAAAAACACATGTCACGGTGTCCGTATTCGCGGCCGGTTTGCCGTACGTCAGCTTCCAGTACGAAGCTTCCGAACATTTTATCCCGGATCATGGCGATGTTGAAAGGGGAGCGTACTCGGGGCTGATAATCACTCTCACCATGCAGCTCCAGGGCAGTTCCGTATTTACTTTCTGAAAGCCGCCAAGCAGCAGGGTCTGTCATTTCAAAGTCCTGTATTGCTTCCTTACTACTGAAGTCCTGCTCATAGAGTAGCTGATAATCGTCCGGTATCTTGAAATCGGTAGTTTGAGGCGGATCAAAGGAAAACAGGCAAAGGCTTAAGGTTGTGATCAGTAAAGCTTTCATGGCTTATCAGGTTAAGAATCGTTGTACAAAGTCAAAAAATACTGATAATTTCCTTGCCAGAAAATTTTGGTGACCAATATTTGAAGCCGATGCTTCCAAGTGCTCCTGTACCAGGCTCATAGGTACACTCTGGCAAACGCTAGCAGTTACCTGCCCATACGAAAAAGGTCGATTTAACGCGTAATGTGTTATGATAAAAAAGGGCAGGGATCTCTTCAGATAGCTTTCAGCCAGTAAGATCGGCATGCGTAGATAGCTAATATAAAAGCCCGACGTTTTAGGCCGGGCTTCGAGTGCTGAGATACTGCTGATGGCCTCTACTGGCTGTCACTACTTCTTACCAATCCTTTCAGGGTGATCCGTTGCGTAGGCGCCGTAGGATCGTTGGAGAAGATAGTCACCATTTTTTGCTGACGTCCTCTTCTTCCCTGGGAGTTGAACGTTACCGTGATCTTACCACTTTCTCCTGGTGCCAGGGTTTCCTGATCCGGCTTAGAGACAGTGCAGCCGCAGTTGGCTTTGGTTTCGCGGATGTTGAGTGGACTTTTGCCGGTATTGGTAAACACAAAATCTGTTTTGACCATTTGCCCTTCGTTGACCGTTCCAAAATCGTAGGTTGTCTTTTCCAGTTTTAACCGGGGAGCCTGCTCCAGTTTTTCTTCGGTCATCGGGGGAAAGTACTCTTCCACCGTTGCCATTACTGAGAACTGTTTGACGCTATCGTCGGGCTCGTTGGTGAAGAGGGTAATACGGTCAGAGGCAAATCCTAGGCTGTTGCGGGCTTTAGCATCGTAGGTGAGTTTTATGCTGCCTTTCTGGCGGGGTAGTAGTTCTTTGGGCTCTACCTCCAGGCTGATAAAATCCGGAGCTACCACGTTCTGGCTGAAAATAACGGCCTCGTCACTATCATTATAGATATCAAAGGATTTGGTTGCCGGCTCGTTGGTAAGCACTTTACCCATGTTGAGCGAGCGGTACTTCACACGGATGTTACCCATGGCCGTAGGATAATCATCCTGAGGTGTACGAGGCTTAGGCTGCACCACTCCCTGGATGTAAAGTACTGTTGTAGGGTTACTGGCGTTGGAGGTGACGGTTACAGACTTACGGAAAGCTCCCGGACGATTCATGGGGTTATATTGAGCAGTGATGCTGCCCCGCTCTCCGGAGGCAATGGGTTTTTTTGACCAGTTGGGAGTAGTGCAACCACAGGAGGCTCTGACACCGCTGATGAGCAGGGGCTCGTCTCCGGTATTGGTGAAGATAAACTCATGTGATACAGGGCCGCCTTCTTCTCTGACTGTACCAAAGTCATGTTTGGAGGTTTCAAATGTAATCTCGGCCTTGTTTTCCTGAGCCCAGACAAGCACTGAAAGCAATGTCAGCCAAAGTAATAAAGGAAATTTCTTCTTCATAGTGTGTGCTGTTATAGAACTGCGAATTATTTTGTGTCCGTCTTTTTAATAGCCAATGGCGCAATTTTTATGCTAAAGGACTCGGATAGTTTCTCCCGTATATTTGCCTCTTGTACAAGCAGGCACTGTAAACGTATCAATTGAATAACGAACCGGATGCCATAAGTTCTGTTTGCCATCAAATTTTGTTCAGGAAGTAATAAATTCGTTTACTTTGCCAAAAAAAGAAGAAGCATGTCCAGAATATTGACAGGTATACAAAGCTCAGGTAGGCCTCATCTGGGGAATGTACTCGGCGCTATTGTCCCTGCTATTGAGTTATCCAGAGATCAGAAAAACGAGTCACTGTTTTTTATAGCAGACCTGCACTCACTTACCACGATCAAAGATGCGGAAATCCGTAAACAAAATGTAAATGCCGTAGCGGCCGCCTGGCTGGCTTTTGGCTTTGATACAGACAAAAATCTTTTCTACCGACAGTCTAAGATTCCGGAGGTATGCGAGATGACCTGGTATCTCAACTGTTTCACGCCTTTTCCGATGCTGGCCAACGCTCACTCTTTTAAAGACAAGTCGGACCGGCTGGCTGATGTTAATGCCGGGCTTTTTACCTATCCAGTGCTGATGACTTCAGATATTATTATGTACGATGCCGAGTACGTGCCGGTGGGCAAAGACCAGCAGCAACATCTGGAAATGGCCCGAGATATCGCCAACTCATTCAATACGTTGTACGGGGACACATTTGTACTTCCTGAAGCGAAGATTGATGAGAGCCACATGATCATTCCCGGCACGGATGGTAACAAGATGAGTAAATCTTACGGCAACACCATTGATATCTTTCTGCCGGATAAAAAACTGAGAAAGCAGATCATGAATATCGTCACTGATAGCACTCCTCTGGAAGAACCGAAAAATCCAGAGACTGATACGGTTTTCGCGTTGTACAGTCTGCTGGCATCAGACGAACAGATTCGTGTGATGCGCCAAAAGTATGAAGGGGGGAATTATGGCTATGGCCATGCCAAGCAGGAATTGTACGAGCTTATCATCAAAAAATATGATGAGGAACGAAAACTGTTCAATTTTTATATGGAAAATTTGCCTGAACTACACGCCAAACTGGAAAAAGGTGAGGAAAAGGCAAGAGAAATCGCCAGGGAAGTACTGGGCCGCGTGAAGGAGAAACTTGGGTACTAGAAAATGCCGGGTGTTAGAGTATTATGGTTCAAGAAAATTACAACACACAAACACCCGGAATTACAACATTATCTATTCGCCGGAATTCTTTTCTTTAAATTTATCAAACTTAGATTTTTCACCCGACCGGGGAAACACATTGTCCGCCAAATCTACGTCGGCCAACTCATTCTGGGGGTCTAGTTTAATAGACACCACTTCTTTACCGGTAACAAAAACTTTGGAGGCGGAATTCTCATTCTTTCGCCAAATCTCAGCCGGTATTTGTTGTGTTTCGGTGCTTCCATCAGCGTAGGTAAACTCTACAATGAGAGGCATCACCAGTCCTCCCTCATTCTTAAAGCTGACCTCGTAGATATTTTTGCCTTCGTACTGCTTGCGAATATCGTCATCATTCTGACGGTTCATAAACTCACGATAGTAGCGAGGGTCGGTGTCAGTTATGGTCAGAGGTTCGAAGGTATCGGGCCACTGTTTCTCTGATTCGTCAGACGTCTCATCAAGGGTGCCTTCTTCAGCCTCTACTATCTTTTCTACAGTAGCATCTTCAGGCTGAAGCTTGTACCATTTCACATCATCCACTGTCATGTCTACGTGATCAGTGGTATAAAACCAGCCCTTCCAAAACCAATCCAGGTCTACTGCTGAAGCATCTTCTATGGTACGGAAGAAGTCTGCCGGGGTGGGGCTTTTGAACATCCAGCGCTGAGCGTATTCTTTAAAAGCCGCATCAAAAAGCTCTGGCCCCATGATTGAATTACGCAGCACATACAGTGCAGCAGAGGGTTTGCCGTAGGCATTATAACCGAACTGTACCACCTGCTCAGAGTTGGTCATGATGGGGCGGATGAAATCCTTGTTGCCTCCCATATACGTGACGATGGTCTGAGGTGTGCCGAATTTAAGAGGCATATCGGGATAAAACTCTTCGCTGGTCAGGTTCTCCAGAAAGGTATTGAGCCCCTCATCCATCCAGGTCCACTGACGTTCATCAGAGTTGACAATCATTGGGAAGAAGTTATGGCCCACTTCATGAATGATCACCCCGATCATACCCCACTTTTTACTGTCGGTGTAGGTGCCGTCGGGATTGGGCCGACCAAAGTTGAAGCAGATCATCGGATATTCCATACCGATGGAAGCGGCGTGTACCGATATGGCTACCGGGTAAGGGTAATCAAAGGTACGCCGGGAGTAACCTACCAGAGTATTTTTAACGGCCAGGGTGGACTCTTTTTCCCAGAGCGGGTTTCCTTCCTTGGGATAAAAGGACATAGCCATAGGGCGCTTATCATTGATTTTAACAGCCATGGCGTCCCAGATAAATTTACGGGAGCTGGCAAATGCAAAGTCACGCACATTGTTAGCTTTGAATACCCAGGTCTTTTTGCCCTTGGCTTTCTTCTTCTCGTTCTTCTGCGCCTCTTCCTCAGTGACGATCAGTACCGGTTGGTCATATTCCTGCTGAGCGGCCTGCAGTCGGCGAATTTGCTCAGCGGTGAGAACCTGCTCAGCATTTAGCAATTCACCGGTCGCCGCTACGATGTGGTCTTCCGGTACGGTAATCTCTACCTCGTAATCACCAAAGGTAAGCGCAAATTCACCCTGACCGAGAAACTGCTTGTTTTGCCAGCCATTGATATCGTCGTACCTAGCCATGCGGGGGTAAAACTGCGCAATCGTGTACAGGTAGTTATCGTCTTCCGGGAAGTACTCATATCCAGAACGGCCACCGTCCATCATGCGATCATTGATGCTGTACGACCAGTCTACACGGAAACTGAAGTCATCTCCCGGCATAAGTGGTTCAGGCAGGTTTATCTTCATCATGGTCTTATTGATGAGGTGCTGCAGCGGCACTCCCTCATCGTCGGTCACCGATGAGATTACAAATCCGCCGTCAAAATCATCTTCGTACATCACGTATTTCTGAAAAACGAGAGCAGGCAGAGAGTCCCGGACCTGGCTCTGTTCTATTTTGGGCGTGTTGGAATCCTCCGCACGGAGATTCTGGTCAAGCTGTAGCCAGAGGTAGGGGAGAGGTTCAGGTGACCGATTGTAGTAGGTAATCCGCTCCAAACCTGTTACAGACTGGTCCTCATCGTTGAGTTCCAGCTTAATTTGGTAGTCGGCCTGTTGCTGCCAGTATTTGTAACCGGGAGCCCCCGAGGCATTGCGGTACTCATTGGGCGTAGGCAGGGTGGTGCCCAACTGTTCAAATTTGCCCTCATGCCCTTCCTGTGCCCAGGCAGTAGTTGTAAGGAGCAAACCTACCATACTGAATAATAGTTGCTTCATGTTTTAATTTTTAGGATGAGTTAATAGGGGTCGGATGATGAATTGACAATGATATATTTCTGCTACGACCATGGGGCCGAATGCTGAAGTTGAGAAGTGATCAATCAACGACTGGCCACCCTATATGTTTATTCTGCTTTCCAGACCTGCTCTTCGTGATTTTTACCTATCTGCAAGACGAGTCGGATAGGCTTAGGGACGAGAACCAGCCGGGTGAGCTTATCAGGATATTCATCCACATCTACCAAAACACCACCGTCAGCTGCATGATACGAAACCTGTCCGTTGTCTTCCTTTTTGACGTACTTATTTGCCAGGTAAGCAATGGGCAGCAGGACGTCATTATCGGGGCACAGTTCGTCGTGCACATCGGCGAGTACATCGTCCAGGTAATCACCGTATTCATCAATGAAGGCGTCTTCCAGATCGTGAAGCTCTTCTTCTATCTGGTCATAATTTGTGTCGTTATAATTCAACTGGCTAAGCATGTTCTTTTTTTCCACAAGCTTTACCAGTGCTTTGTCAAGGGATTCAATATTATCCATAATCTTTTAGGTCTCTTGGTCAATTAATTTATTCAAAGCGCGAAATTCCTAAGACTTATTGGAAGTTGCAAAAAATGTCAATTAAAGCTTTTTTTTCAGAAAGACCTTACTTGTCGAGCTCTTTATAAAAATATATTA
>CAZZGE010000235.1:0-3738 GCA_964653665.1 uncultured Porifericola sp.
GGGAATGATCGTAATTGGTATCCAAAACGCGCATGCCACCTACCAAGACAGTCATTTCGGGAGCTGTCAGGGTCATCAGTTGCGAACGGTCCACCAGCATCTCTTCAGCAGATGCTGAAATATTAGCACTGGTTTTCTGGAAATTGCGGAAGCCGTCGGAAGTAGGCTCAAGCGGATCAAAACCGTAAACGTCGGTTTCCTCCTGTGATGCGTCATTACGTCCGGGTGTGAAAGGTACTTTGATATCTTGCCCGGCATCTTTAGCTGCTTTTTCAATGGCAGCACAGCCACCGAGCACGATCAGATCAGCCATAGAAACTTTCTTATTTCCGGATTGAGCGTCGTTAAACTCAGTTTGAACCGATTCCAGCGTATCCAATACTTTAGCAAGCTGTGTGGGGTTATTGACCTCCCAGTCTTTCTGAGGAGCCAGGCGAATACGTGCACCGTTAGCACCGCCTCGCTTGTCAGAATCACGATAAGTTGAAGCTGAAGCCCAGGCAGTCGTAACCAGCTCAGAAATGGTGAGATCAGCATCCAGTACCTTGGCTTTCAGATCAGCGATATCCTGCTCGTTAATGAGTTCGTAATCAACGGCTGGAATAGGATCTTGCCAAATCAACTCTTCTTTAGGTACTTCAGGGCCGAGATAACGAGTTTTAGGACCCATATCACGGTGCGTCAGCTTATACCAGGCACGGGCAAAAGCATCGGCAAACTCATCAGGGTTTTCGTAAAAACGACGAGATATTCTCTCGTAAGCAGGATCTACTCTTAGCGCTACATCAGTAGTAAGCATGAAAGGAGCGTGTTTCTTATTAGGATCGTGCGCATCCGGAATAGTATCGGCACCAGCATCACTTTTAGGCTTCCACTGATAGGCTCCGGCGGGGCTCTTGGTTACTTCCCAGTCGTACTTGAACAAGTTATCAAAGTATAGGTTGCTCCACTCAGTAGGCTTTTGTGTCCAGGCACCTTCTAAACCACTGGTAATGGTATCTTCAGAGTGACCTTTACCGTAGCTGTTTTTCCAACCTAGTCCCATTTCGTCGATGCCTGCACCTTCAGGCTCCTCACCAACATATTCTACCGGATCTGCTGCACCGTGTGTCTTACCGAAGGTATGACCACCTGCAATCAAAGCTACCGTTTCTTCGTCGTTCATAGCCATGCGGCCAAACGTCTCACGAATATCGTGAGCAGCTCCAGCCGGATCAGGTTTACCGTTGGGACCTTCAGGGTTTACATAAATAAGCCCCATGTGGGAAGCACCCAGTGGGTTTTCTAACTCATGCTCGTTGGTGTAGCGTTGCTTGTTGCCCAACCACTCTCCTTCAGAACCCCAGTAAATATCCTCTTCAGGTTCCCACACATCGGGGCGGCCACCGCCAAAACCGAAGGTTTTGAAACCCATAGACTCTAAAGCAGCGTTACCTGCCAGGATCATCAGGTCGGCCCAAGAAATTTGCTTTCCATACTTCTGCTTGATGGGCCATAGTAAGAGACGAGCCTTGTCAAGGTTAGCATTGTCGGGCCAACTGTTCAGCGGGGCAAAACGCTGTGCTCCAGTACCGCCGCCACCACGGCCGTCAGCGATACGGTAAGTACCCGCGCTGTGCCAAGCCATTCGAATAAAGAAGGGGCCGTAATGGCCATAGTCGGCCGGCCACCAGTCCTGAGAGTCAGTCATCAGATTGTAAAGGTCTTGCTTCAGTGCTTTAAGATCTAATTTTTTGAACTCTTCAGCATAGTCAAAATCCTCTTCCATCGGGTTGACCAGGGCAGAATGCTGACGTAGAATGGCCAGATTTAGACGGTTGGGCCACCAATCACGGTTGCTACGACCGCTACCTGCCGTAAAGTTTAAAGGGCCTCCTAGAAAGGGGCACCTGGATGAATCATTTACTTCCCAAACTTTGTGGTTTCCGTGAGCATGCGCATGGCCATTGCCAGCCGCTCCGTTACCGTTCGTTGATGTTCTAGTGAGATCGTTATTCTCCATTTTTGATAGATTAATTAGTATTAATTAACTGTTTGCGGTTACAAATTTGTGAAATTTAAACAAGCCGTAAACACATAATGTATCAGTTCAAAATTACGTGATTAAAGTAAAAATCCAATGTTAGGGTTAAAGGCTGAATCAAAGAATCACCGGGTCCTTACAAAAGGTTAGGAACTGTGTATGCTTAACGGTTTAAAGTAGCGCTGATCGCTCGGAAGTCTTGCTGTAAGTATCAATATCAAGTGATTTATTGCAGGTTTGATTTCAGACAAATCTACTATACAACAAGGAAAACCTATCATAAAGTTTACCTTTTTATCCTTCATTTTAGTTGAATTTAAAGTAACCTAATGAATAGGTTGGTAGCCCATTGATAGCTAGTGGTTTATCGTAGAAAGTTCAAATATACAATCATTCTTTGGGCTTAGTGGCAAAAAAACCCCGTCAGCGACGGGTTTTTTTTCTCAATCAAATAATAAATCAACGTGTAAAACTTTATGAGAAACACTTTCTTTTCATAAAGCTGCGAGCAATATCGGGTTGCATATCAAGACCAGAAAAATAATTCTGTCAACAACAGAAGTGAGGGGACTAACGACATAAGTTGCCTCAAGATTCCAAGAATCTTTCTATAAAATCATCTTTGTAAGCACTGCCAATGGGGATGATATCACCGTTTTTCATATACACCTGATTGCCTACTACTCTACTAATCTGGGTGGTATTGATAATGTTTTTTGATCTTTACGATGATTATGCCCACAATCGCCTTTCCCGCCGGGAATTTATTGAGAAACTTTCTGCCTATGCGGTAGGCGGTATCATAGTCACTTCCTTGCTCAGCTTCCTGATGCCTGATTACATCAGCAAAATTCAGATTCGCCAGGATGATCCGCTGGTAGAGGCTGAATACATCACCTACGACTCTCCCCAGGGAGGAGGTGAAATCAGAGGATTACTGGCTTGTCCATCCGGGGTTTCTGGTAAGCTTCCCGGCATTGTGGTAGTGCATGAAAATCGGGGATTGAACCCGCATATAGAGGACGTATGCCGCAGGGCTGCGGTAGCGGGCTATCTGGCACTGGCACCGGATGTCCTTACGCCCCTGGGTGGATATCCAGGTACTGACGATGAAGGGCGAACGTTGCAGCGGCAGCGAGAGCGTGAGAAGATGCTGGAAGACTTTATAGCGGCTTTTGAGTTGTTGGATTCGCATGAGCAATGTACCGGGAAGGTAGGTGTTGTGGGTTTCTGCTTCGGTGGATGGATATCCAACATGATGGCCGTCAGACTGCCCGAACTAGATGCAGCCGTACCTTTTTATGGGGGACAACTTTCAGCCGATATGGTGCCTCGTATTCAGGCGCCGCTGTTACTTCAGTATGCGGGATTGGACAAACGGGTCAACGCTGGCTGGCCGGCTTATGAAGCTGCCCTGAAGGCGAACGGCAAAGATTATCAGGCTTATATATATCCTGACGTAAATCATGGATTCCATAATGATACCACCCCACGGTACGATGAGAAGGCTGCCAAACTAGCCTGGGAGCGTACTATAGCTTTTTTTAATGAGCACTTAAAATGATACGATTGTCATGGCAGCTTCATATACTCAAACTGATTTACAATACTGATATCCAATCACCTGTTATGTCTAAGCAATTTGTTTATCAACTGGCTTTTATCAGCGTATTTATCCTAATCAATTCTAGCGCTCACGCTAAAATTAGCGATCT
>CAZZGE010000235.1:3838-7366 GCA_964653665.1 uncultured Porifericola sp.
TTATCAGCGTATTTATCCTAATCAATTCTAGCGCTCACGCTAAAATTAGCGATCTGCAAAAAGCTCCTGAGGTAGTAGGCGAGTATGCAATCATTATTGAAGGTTACGACTGGGGACCGGCCGTCAGTCGGTTGGTGCTGGCGATGGAGGAAAATGTTACGGAAGCCAATTATCAAGACTACCACGTGTTGGCCAAGAGACAGACGGACTGTACCGATCTACCGGCAGCGCAATCTATCGTCAACCGGCGTATCATCCATGCTTACGTTTCTGATACTGAAGAAAATATCAAGGAAGAAGGTCAGCACATTACCCAGGTGATGTATGTGTCTCCCAACAATCCCCTGGATTCACCTATACAGTATACGCGTAACGACCAATGCTCCGGTAACAACTGGCTGAATTACGAGATGAACATTATCAACCGGAAAACGCTGCAAACCTGGCATACCGAAGTAGACCGTATCATGCCCATGATTGATCGCTTTGATCTAAGTGGTAAGTTTACCCACGATAGTCAGACGCTCACTTACGCATCCTACGTCCCCGTTAGGGGTGAAGGACAGCGGCCACTCATTATTTGGCTGCACGGCGGTGGTGAAGGAGGTACAGACCCGTCTATTCCGCTTGTGACCAATAAAGCAGCAACTATGCTTCCGACAAGATACAGGCAATATTCGGTGGTGCTTATGTGCTATCTCCTCAAATGCCTAGCTATTGGATGGATAGTGGAGAGGGCAGCATGACCCAGGGTCAGACTGAGGATATCTATCATGAAGCACTGATGGCCCTGATTCGGCAGTTTGTCGTAGATCATACGCAGATAGATCGGGATCGTATTTATTTGGGCGGTTGCTCCAACGGGGGGTATATGACGCTAAAGCTTTTGTTAGAGCATCCTGACTACTTTACAGCAGCCTTTCCCAATGCTCTGGCCTATCAATCGCAGTACCTGACTGATGATATCAAGAGTATCAGAAATATACCAATTTGGTTTGTGCATGCCAAAGACGATTCTGTAACCGTAGCAAACAATACTGTAATACCAATATATGAGCGTCTTATAGCTGCCAGAGCGAAAAATAAGCATCTTTCTTTGTATGACCACGTGGTAGACATTACTGGTTTCTTTGGAGGTGAAGACTACCACCACAACGGACACTGGTTTTGGATTTACTCACACGCTAATGCATGCCGCCTTGATGCTGATGGTTCGCTAGTTATGCTTGACGGCCGTCCCACCACCATTATGGAGTGGCTGGCAGCCCAGCGCCGATAGTTTTAGGAAGCTTAGATTTTTTACTTCTGGCCGCACAGGCTTATGGTATGCTATGTAGTTAGAAGTCATAATACCTTTTAAAAGTTAATATATGAATGATTAAGCACGATGATGCTTAACATGGTAAGTCACCAGCATCAGGAATTGTCGTCAGGTGCGGGTAAACTTTCCTTAACTTTCAATCTGTGACACTCGAGATGGTTCATAAACTTGGACGAGGGCTGCAATACGATCAAATTCTCGGACTGATACATCAATCATTTGCTCTTGGTACATTCCTCAGTTGTATAATCATCCCATTGGAGAGGCTATTGCTGACCATCCACTTTGCTGAAGCCGTGCCGGTCTATGATGACCGCTATGAGCATCAGCTGTTCGGCGAACATCAATTCCTCAGAGATGGGACTGAAATGATTGGTACTTTTGGGCATGGCTTCGGCTACATATAGTATGTACTGCTGGGAAGTTCTCCATTTTTCCATAAAGGCATCTTGCTGACTGTAAGAAGGATGAGAAAATAAACTAAGAGATAGAATTAAAAGTATCCATTGATGTTTTTTCATAATTCCTGAAAGTAAGTCTCTCTTTAGCAATAATGAAATCTAAGCAGGTCATATGTGGTTGATACACTGCTTATCAAGGATGAGCAAACGTGCAATGAGCAAGCATACGTTAATCTTGACATTCCTATTAATGAGTAAGTATATTTCTGACCGATGACATGACTTCACGATCTAATACCCCCAATCATACTTTTAGCTTAGATGGAGAAACAAAAATGCTTGAAAAAAGTATGAATATGTTCCTTTTTTAAGAATATATACTTAAATTGGTAATAAATAACCAAAATTGTTATGAAAACCAAAAACAAAGTAACTGCACCGACAACTGAAAACCGCTACGGGCGACCTCAAAGCATCCGGGTGGTTTTGTCTTCGTACCTGACGGAACTTAGAGAAAACCGCTACAGTAAGCAAAACAGCCATTAATTCAGGTGATTATTTTGTAACCAATGCTGTGTACTGTCAATATGATATCAGGATCGTTAGGGTTGCGCGCTGTCATCAGTCTCAATTCTACGATAAAATTATCTACTCTCCGTATTGTAGGCTTCTTATCTTCGTAACCCAATGTTGTCTAGTAAATCAAACCGACTAACGGTTTGCTGCCGGTGCTCAAAGTAGTATTATAGCAAACCAATCTTTGTGCGAGATTGTAATGTTTCTTCATTCTCATAAGCCGGATATTGGTGGATTGAGAAGAATATCGCATTCAGTTGGTTCTCGTAAATTTCCTCAATGATCCGCTCATTTTTATTCTGCGAATTGAGTTGATAAATAGAGAAAAAACCTGCCGAAAGAAGGAAGATCACCACCAGTAGAATGCTGATTTTGGTTGAGGTTTTTTTATATCTTTGCTGTAAGCGGCAGCGATCCATAAACCCCCAATCTAAAAATCCTGAGGTTAAAAGTAGGTGCCTCGTACCCAGTGAATTTTAAGATCGGGACGGTTGCGAAGCATAGCTTCCACGATAAGAGGATTGATGTCTGTATCGTACAAAAAGGGCGTTTTCAACGCAGGAAATTTGAGCACATGCAATAACTGCCCATCCTCAATCTGCGTAGAAGAAAGGTCAAGTATTTCCAATTGGCTGTTATTCTGTAAATGTATAACTCCACTGCCTCGCAATTTTGTATGCTGTAAGTACAACTCACGTAAGTTGCGCATCTGTCCAATATGATAAAGCGCGTCGTCACTGATATCACTGGAAGCAAAGGATGCCTTGCGTACGTATGGGAAAACCGTCTGTAGTTCGGCCTGGTCGTTGTCATCAAAACCAATGGGAGGAAATTGCATGCTAAGTTCCAGCGCATCGGGCCCTTCGCTTGATCGGCTGAGATGAAACTCCTGTGTTTCGTTAGCGACCAGCTCAATCAGTCCATCCAACTCTCGGGCTTTGCGTTGCCTGGTTTGTTTCAGTTGACGTAAAGCTTGTGCCCTCTCTGATAGCCAGGAAAAGTAGAGGCTGTCCTGCCGGACATCGGCCAGTTTGAGTGTATCATTGGCTCCCTAGGCAATCCACCACTTAAGCATCTGGATTTCATCCTCCTGCAAGGGCGTTTTCCCTTCTGGCGGCATGTGGTCATTGTGTTCCTCGGGTAGGCTGACCCGGTGGATCAGCTCACTGTTATCCAGCTGGCCAGCCTCCACGGCAGTTCTGCCGTTCTTGCCTCCCGCTAACATCTGTT
>CAZZGE010000236.1:0-7275 GCA_964653665.1 uncultured Porifericola sp.
AATAGGTTTACCTATTCAACCTCGGAATTCGCATTTTTTCTGCTGATAAAATTCATTGATCTTGTATGAAGATCCTTTCGGGCATCGGTTATTCATGGCTGCTCTGGTGACAGACAAGCGTGTATCCTGGTTAGCATTGTATGTATACTACGAAAGATCGCTGAATGGGCAGTGGCTTGTCGCTTTTATCTTCATCACATACGATGGTGTGATTCATCTGGATGTATATTTATTATATTACAGACTTTATCAAATAGCAAGCATGACTACCCTTCACCATTGGACCATAGCCTTAGACCTGAGTAAGACAGACCATCGTTTGCTGGAGTACAGCTGCCTGTTGGCGCAGATCCTCAAGCCCCGTACGATAGAATTGGTTATTGTAGAATCTGTACTAGATATCCCCTCAGTACTGGATGCGGAACTGCCCGATTTGCGTACCAACCACCTGACAGTCGTTGAAAAAAAGCTCAACGAAAGGGCATCTCAGTACCTTAAACAAATTGACGCTGAAGTGTGCTGCCAGGTGTATGAGGGGAATCCTTTCACCGAACTTCTCAAGCACTGCCGTGACAAAGAGACGGATTTACTAGTCATGGGAAAAAAGCCTAAGAAACAGGGTCAAGGCGTTATGGTTCAGAAAATGGCCCGAAAAGGACCATGTTCTTTGCTGGTAGTACCACAGACGACTTCACTGGATATTGACCGAATCATGCTACCAATTGACTTTTCTGAATATTCACGGGATGCCATTGTAAAAGCCTCTAACCTCTGTAAAAACCTGCCCAACAGCACGCTGATCCTGGAGCACGTCTACCAGAGTGCCAACTGGTATCTGGATCAAATGCACGAAACAATCTTTGAGGTAGAAGAACACTTACAAAAAAGAGAAACCCTGGAACTTAAACTAGAGAACTACTTTTATGACAAGCTCACTGGTTTTCTGAAAGAATACAAGCTTACGGATATACCGCATCAGACAAAACTTACATCACATATCAACCGGCAGGACAGTATCAGCTACCTTATCATGCAGGATGCTCGTGAGATGAAAGCGGACCTGCTCATTATGGGCGCCAAAGGCAAAAGTAGTCCCCTGGCAGTGCTGATGGGTAGCGTCGCTGAGAAAGTTAACCGTCTCAATCAGAAAATCCCACTGCTCATTCTCCGGAAAAAGGGGGAAAATACCAGCCTCATCCGTACTTTGCTCGGTTACTGATGCGTTTGTGTGCCCCTGACAGAAGTTACTATTGATCCTCGTTTACGAGAAAAAATTATTAATTTTTAAGAATTAATTTTACTTTTTATATATTTTATGTAATATTTACACTAAAATTACACAAAATATACTATTAAGCTGTATGCTAATTCTTTCCTGTCAGAGAAGTTTACCTTTTGTATTTTGCCTCCTTATGCTAAGTCTGACCAGCATCGCCCAGGGTACGATGGGGTATGGTGTTGATAAAATCAGTCATGCTTTGCAGGAGGTGGCCAATGTTATCATCAGGCAGGAACAGACCACTTTCCGGGTACAAAGCCGGTCTAAAGCGCAACTACAGGTACAGAAGGCCATGACCATCATGAACGAGGAAGGAAGCGTAGCAGTGCCTTTTTATCTCTATTATGATCCACATCGCAGAATTACAAATTTGAGTGCGGATATTTACAATGCAGCAGGTAAACCAGTGGCACACATCAACGCAGAGCAGTTTGGGGATTATCCGGCTGTTCAGGAAGCCCCGTCTTTTGAACAAAACCGTTTCAAAATCTTCTCCTTCGCCACAGATCAGTACCCTTATACCATTGCATACCGCTACACAGTAGACATAGACGGCTTGTACCGCTATCCCAACTGGAATCCTGTCAGGACTGAGGGAGTCGCCGTGGAAGCGGCTGATTTTCAACTGATGATACCCGACAGCCTTGATTTCAGGTACAAAGCATACAATTTAGGAGATGTCCCGAAAATCACGGCTACTCCCGGAGGAAAGCAATATCACTGGTCGGTACGTGATCATAGTCCGGTGGTTTCTGAACCACTGGGTCCTGAGTTTTATGAAATTACTCCCTCACTACAGCTTTCCCCCCAAAACTTTAGCTACGATGGGGTTGATGGCTCAACTGAGTGCTGGAAAACCTTTGGTAGTTGGGTATATGGACAGTTAGTAGGCGGTGATTCTATATCTGATGCCACTCGCAGGGAGATTTTGTCCCTGACCGGCAGCACTGCCGAAATCAGCCAAAAGATCAGGCTGGTTCGTGATTATGTGCATACCCGTTTACGTTATATCGCGCTACCGCTGGGCATCGGTTCTTATCAACCTATGTGTGCATTGTGTGTAGAGGAAGCAGGCTACGGCGACAGTAAAGCTTTGGCCAATTATACGAAAGCCCTCCTGAAAGTAGCGGGTATTCGTGCTCATTATGCCCTGATTAACGCCGGCAAATTTGCTACGGCTATAGAAAGGGACCTGCCCGGTGCCCAGTTTAGTCATGCACTGCTGGCAGTTCCGCTGGCTGGTGATACACTTTGGCTGGATTGTACTGACCCTCACCGTCCCATTGGCTATCCGGGTTATTTGCTGAGTGGGCGAGACGTACTGCTCATTACGGAAAACGGCGGAGAACTCGTCAGAACGCCAAGTTACCGTGCCGAAGATAATCTTCAGGCCAGGCGCGCCAATGTTCGGATAGAAGAAAACGGTCGGGCAGTGGCCGAACTTGTGACCCGTTTTGCAGGCTTGCAGTATGCTCATATTAGTCCGTTGTTGCTCCTGACTGCCGCCCAGCAAGAAGAAGTGATTTATCAAAAGACTGCCCTGCCGTCTTTTTCTGTGGAAGGCTATCGCTATTTCAGCAGGCCTGACAAAAACCCTGTTTTGGAAGAAAAGCTAAGCCTCTGCCTGGAAAGCTTCGGGAGTTCATCTGGAAATCTGCTACACTTCAACCCTAACCTGATGAACCAGATGGATGGATTGCCACCGGTCTCAGCGAAACGTCAGCATCGTATTGAGGTCAAAAAATCTTTTCTGGATGTAGATACGATTATTTACGAACTACCTGAGGGTATGCAGGTCAGGCAACTGCCCGAAGATGTAAAAATTGATTCTGAGTTTGGAGAATATCAAGTGCGTATCAAGCAGGATGGAGAAAAAATTCAGTACATACGTTATCTGAAAACCAATAAAGGCCACTTTCCTGCCTCTGCGTACAGCGATTTACAGAAGTTTTATGAAGAAATTATATTTGCTGACCAGCGAAAGGTGATTTTAGAGAGCACTTATGAGACAAGTGAAAAAGCAGAACTACTGAAACCAGGAGGTTTTCAGTAGTTCTAACTTCTACATCATCTACTACGTGCAAGATGCATGACCAAGGATATAACCAACAGGACAAGGAAAATGTAGAAAAGAATTTCGGCGATTTGTGCCGCACCACCGGCGATACCGCCAAAACCAAATACACCCGCAATCAGGGCGATAATCAAAAAAATAACGATCCATCTAAGCATAGTGGTAAGTTTAGATTAAAAATATGTAGATAAAGCTGCATCGGATTCTTGAACAAAAAATCCTCCATATCCGTAAGAGCCTGATTCATACAATTTTGTCACAAATGCTGTAGAATCTGTGTATCATTTTGAGCATCGGATTCCCCATCTCTTAAAAAGATAGTATGGGAATACCTACCCTATAGTGGTAGCATATAGCATTTTTTATGACCAGAAGTGCCAATGCCCATACAGACTTTACGCTCATCTATGTAATCGGTGATATTGCCAACAAAACCGACCTGCTGGCCCTCAATGCGGCGGTAGAAGCGGCTCGTGCCGGCGAGCACGGCAAAGGCTTTGCCGTAGTGGCCTCTGCTGTGCGCAAACTGGCCGAAAACAGCCAGGTTGCTGCCAATGAGATCAACACGCTGACCACCGAGAGTGTAAGCTTCAGTGAGAAGTCAGGGGAAATGCTTAAAGGCATAGTGCCGAATATTTAGCGTACTTCCCAGTTGGTACAGGAAATTTCGGCCTCCAGCCGCGAGCAAAGCTCCGGTGCCGACCAGGTAAACACCGCGCTACAGCAACTCAATGAAGTAACGCAGCGTAATGCTTCAGCCTCCGAGGAAATGGCGTCCAGTTCTGAAGAACTGGCCAGTCAGGCGGAAGAACTCTCATCTACAATATCTTACTTCAAGGTAAACGATAGCGGTAGTATCGTGAAGAAAAGCAGTACCCAAAAAGTAGCCAAAAAACCGGCGAATTTTAGTGAGAAAGCTGACCGGGGTTGAGAACTTGACTTAGATACCCAGGACGTGGCCGATGAGGAGTATGATAGCTTCTGAGTAATACCACATGTTTAAGCAGTGTAAACTAAGGCGGGCCGTGAGCTCGCCTTTTTTTGCTTGAGGGAAGCATGTAACACTATCCGTATTTATAATTTTTTCAACAAATAAAGAGGCGCTAATTTGTATTCACATAACAAATCAGATGATGAAGAAGACCCGGGTACTCATTATAGATGATTCGGCAGTGGTAAGACAAACCCTGGAGACAATCATCAATGCCGACTCACGGCTGGAAGTGATGGCTACTGCTTCTGATCCCTATTTTGCTGCCAACAAAATTCGAAAGGCGATCCCCGATGTGATTACGCTGGATGTAGAAATGCCCCGCATGGATGGCATTACATTTCTGAAGACGCTCATGTCGCAGCGACCGGTGCCGGTCGTTATTATTTCCAGCCTCACCTCCAAGGGCACCCAGACAGCCATGCAGGCACTGGAATTTGGGGCAGTAGAGGTCCTCAATAAACCGCAGCTGGGTAATACCAAGAAATTTCTGGAAGAAACGTCCATCAAAATATGTGATACTATTAAGGCGGCTTCTATGGCGCATGTAAGCAGAATAAGCCCGGCCAAAGCCAAGGCAGTGGCTGGTGCTAGTAACACCCCCGTGGCTCGCAAGTATTCTGCCGATGCGGTTATCAAAAACAGCCCTCGTCGGAGTATGATCAAGACAACTGATAAGGTCATCGCCGTGGGCGCTTCTACCGGGGGAACTGAAGCACTGAGGGTATTTCTGGAAGGCCTGCCCCATGATGCACCCGGTGTAGTAGTGGTGCAGCACATGCCGGAACACTTTACCAAATCATTTGCGGACCGCCTTAATGCACTCTGCAAGGTGACCGTCAAAGAGGCTGAAAATAACGATACAGTACTGCCGGGCCGGGTACTCATTGCCCCGGGAAATAAGCATATGTTACTCAAACGAAGCGGAGCACGCTACTATGTGGAAGTAAAAGATGGGCCGCTGGTAAACCGCCACCGTCCTTCGGTTGACGTACTGTTTCGGTCTACTGCACAGTATGCCGGAAATAACAGTATCGGTATCATCATGACGGGAATGGGGGCCGATGGTGCCAAAGGCCTGCTGGAAATGAAAAATGCCGGCGCCAGAACGATTGCTCAGGACGAAAAAAGCTGTGTGGTCTTTGGCATGCCCAAAGAGGCTATCAAACTGGAGGCTGCCGATAAAATTATGCCCTTGGACAAAATTGCCGCCCAGGTCATGAGCATGGCCTGATAAATAGGCTGCCGAAGTCTCGTAAACTAGGCAGAATTTATATAATTTGAGCCGGGTACTTGATGTCCCCGGCTTTTTCTATACACTTAACTATATTTTACCTGACCGCATGGATATTTTTACCATCATCACCATTCTTGTGGTGATCTCATCTGTCTTTGGATATATCAATGTTCGTTTTTTAAAACTACCCACTACCATCGCCCTGATGATCATGGCGATCATATTAACGCTGCTAATCCTGATAGCGGGGGTTTTTGAAAGGGGCATCATCACGCTGGCCGAAAATACCATTAATGAGATTGACTTTAGCGGTCTGATATTGGATATTCTGCTTAGCTTCCTGCTCTTCGCCGGTGCCCTGCATACTGACTGGGAACGGCTCAAACGACAGGGAGCGCCCATCCTAACCCTGGCCACCCTGGGGGTATTAACGTCTACTTTCCTGGTAGGCTCTATTTTTTATTATGTGGCCAACTACCTGATAGGCTTTGAGGTAGGCTACATTTATTGCCTGCTCTTTGGCTCACTGATTTCGCCGACCGACCCCATTGCCGTGCTGGGTATCCTGAAGAAAATTGGCGTACCCAAGCGACTGGAGGTTAAGTTCGTAGGGGAGTCGCTTTTCAATGACGGGGTAGGGGTGGTAATCTTCCTGACGCTCTTTAATATCGCTGATAGAGGACTGGCCAATGTTACGATCTCAGAAATTGCTATCCTCTTTGCCGAAGAAATTATCGGCGGCATCGGACTGGGGCTGCTGCTCGGCTATATTACTTTTCACCTCACCCGCACGATAGATGATTACGAAACTGAGGTGATGATTACCCTGGCCGTAGTGATGGGTGGTTATCTGCTGGCCAGTACCCTCCACTTCTCGGGCCCACTGACTGTAGTGGTTGCTGGTCTGTTTATTGGCAACAGTGCTCGCCATACAACAATGTCAAAAACTACCCGGCTTTATCTGGACCGTTTCTGGGAACTGGTGGATGTTTTTCTGAACGCTGTGCTTTTTGTGCTCATTGGCTTCGAGCTGCTGATCATCTCCTACGAAGGGCAGTACTTGCTGGCAGGGATATTGGCAATCCTGATCGTGCTGGTCTCGCGTTATCTGGTGCTCAAAATACCGATTTCTATTTTTGGCAAAAAACTGGATTTTGTGCCCCATACCGACCTTATCCTCACCTGGGGAGGGCTTCGTGGCGGTATCTCCATCGCGCTGGCATTATCACTGACCGCTGATATGAACCGGGAATTCTTTCTTACAGTAACTTACGTAGTCGTAGTATTTTCCATCATCGTACAAGGACTCACTGTAGAAAAGCTTATCAAGTGGGCTGGTGTACCGGTGGGGCGTAAAGAAATCGATCATTAAATGAAATATATATTTCCTTTGATCAGCGTGCTCCTCTGCCTGGCAGCTTGTCAGACAACCCTTGTTTTTGAAGATGCTGAACCGAAACGGCTATTTGCCGACGGAAAACTCACCGAAGGTCCCGCCGTGGACGAGCAGGGCTACCTTTACTTCTCTGACCAGCCCAACAACGTCATTCGGCTTATCAGTTCGGCAGGGGCGGTAGAGGTGTTTCTTGAACCCAGTGGTGTTACCAACGGAATGGCTTTCGACAGGCAGGGGCGTCTGCTCATGTGCCAATCTAACGAAGGTAATTATCCGGATGATCCCCGGGCGGCCGGGC
>CAZZGE010000237.1:0-7203 GCA_964653665.1 uncultured Porifericola sp.
GTCCTCTTCTTTCATGGCGGACTTGACCTCTATCCACTAAAATAACAGTAGAACCTTCTAAAAAATTCAGAATATCATGACTTAGTCTTATATGGACTGACCAAAAAACAGTACAGCGAATAAAAGAGCACCACATCGGCTATAGCAAATGCGGGCTAAAGTGCTAAAATGAAAGTAATTACACCTTTGATAAGATTTCTTCTAGATCGGCAAGTTAAAATATGCAGGGGGCCCTGAATAATCAAGCCAGTAAATCCAGGATCGGTTTTCCCTTACCGTCGGGCGTCGTATAGAAAGGACGACCCTCAATGGTATAGTGCGTCTCAGGCGGAATACCCAGCATGTGGTAAATGGTCTGGTGTACCTGGTCAATAACTACCGTTTTCTCAGTAGAAGCACAGGGCCGCTCGTCAGCCGTTTTACCGTAAACCAGCCCTTTCTTCACATTGCCACCCCACATCAGGATAGAGCAGCCGTCGGTGAAGTGCCGGTGCATACCGTAGTACTTCATATCGTTGATGGTATCTGGTTGGTTTACCTGATTTTTGACTTTTTCTCCCGGGCGACCTTCTAGAATAGCATCGCGGCTAAACTCACTGGCCAGCACGACCAGCGTACGGTCCAGGTGGCCACTTTCGTCCAGATCACGGATGAGTTGGGCTATCGGACGGTCAATCAGGCTTTTCATCTTCTCCAGGCGGGTATGCCCGTTCTCATGAGTATCCCAGCCCAGAAAGGGCTCATATTCAGTAGAAACGCTGATAAAACGAGCGCCTTCCTGCGTCAGTCGTTTTGCCAAAAGACAGCCCAGGCCAAAGCGGCCGGTGTTGTAGGTATCATAAATTTCCTTAGGCTCCTGGCTCAGGTCAAAAGCCCGGGCCTCAGGGGAGTTCAACAGGCGGTAGGCCTGTTCCATAGAACGCATCAGCGACTCTTTCTGGTAGCCACTGCCATGTTCTTCCATCGGACTGCGCTTCAGCAGTTCGCGGTACAGTTTGTTACGTGCTTCAAAGCGTTGGGTCGTCATGCCTTGGGGCGGACGCACACTTTCCAGTCCACTAGACGGATCGGGAATCAGAAAAGGACCAAATTCAGATCCCATGAAACCAGCCGAGTGAAAGGCCTTCAGTTCTTCCCCCTCTCCCACCGTAAAGCGCTGGCCCATGCTGATGAAAGGCGGAATCACCGGGTTGACAGACCCCTGTTCTTTGGCCATCCAGGCACCGATATGAGGTGGCTGTACCGACTGAGGGGGCTCGTAGCAAGTATGCCAGTGGTACTGATGGCGGGTATGCAGGATATGCCCTAGGTCAGCGGCGCGGTAAGAGCGAATGATCGCTCCTCTATCCATCACACTACCAATATTCTCTAAACCTTTTGAAAAGTAAAGGCCATCCACAGCAGTTGGTATCTTAGGAAAAGTACTGAGCACCTTTTGGCTCGCCAGCCCTTTTTCGTAAGGGGCGTAAGCCTTAGGATCAAACGTTTCGGTATGGGCCATCCCTCCCGCCATCCATAGCAGGATGACAGTATCTATAGAAGAGGGCATACGCTGTTCACTACTGCAGGAACTAAGAAAGCTGGCAGCGGGTAAACTAACCCCCATAGCTCCCAGACTGGCGGCGCCCATTTTTTTCAAAAAGTCTCTTCTGGCAAAATCTTCGTGTGATTGCATAGCAATTTGATTAATCAATAAATTGAAATTCAGGAAGCAGTACCGTTGCCCACAGCAAGTCCTGCACCTGTTCTTTTTCTGGCTGTTCACCCAGCACATCCTGCATGAGTTGCGCTTCCTCATCCGTTGGTTGCCTTCCAAAAGACTCCTGATAGAGCCGGTTAGCCAGGGTTTGGCTGTCGCTTCCACATTTGGCAAGCCACTTTTCAGCACCTCCCTCCATCACAGTGTTGAAGAAATCACCATTGGTCAGTTCCAGCGCCTGTAACAAAGTAGCCTGATCATCGCGGGATGTCGTTACATTTTCGCGAGAGGGACGGCCTAAAGCTTTGAGAAATGGATCCAGTTTGACTATAGAGGCCCGGGCAAAGTCACGGTGCTGGCTACCATCAAAACTAAAGTTGATCAGCTTACCCCAGTGGCTGTTGGCAAAGCCTGCTCTATACTCACGCACTGGCTCCCAGCTAATATCGTCAAAAGCGAGTTCCGTCCATGCAGCGTCAGGCTGAACGTTCGTGGTTTTCCAGTCTTCGTTGGAATTAACAAACTCCTGCGTACCGTCTTCAAAAGTCAGGCGGAGACTAAACAGCAAACCAGCCGGATTAGGTACCTTACCCTCGTTCTCACCCTCTACTGCAATCAGATTACCTCCCGGCTGCAGGTAAGATTGCAGGTTTACTTTCTTGATCTTACGCCAGTCACTACTGCTGAGCACTGCATCTCCGTTCACAAAAAGCCGGAAGGAATGGTCAGCCGAGATCAGCGCATCGGCTGATGCCAGCGATTTTTGTGGCAGGTTAAATTCATAGCGGAAGTAGCGTTTACCAGGCTTGGGCAAAATCTGTCTTTCTACCTCCATTTCACGGTACCAGATCCAGGAAGCATCCAGTTCAGAAGGATCAGGATCATAGGCCATAGAATAATAAACAGGCGCTACCACCTGACTGACAGCATCAGCAAACTGCTCAGCACTGAGCCGGCGGCGGGCCGGGCCGTTAAAGACATAGTCTTTATCGGTGAGGGCAGCTACCTTCTCGTACTGTACCGTAGGCATCTGGTAGGCACGGGAAGTCATAATGCGACGGATCAGGTGTTTGAGATCGGAACCGTTGTTAATAAAATCGGCAGCCAGCCAGTCCAGCAGGTCAGCGTTCCAGGGTGTGTTGTCCATTTCGTCCAATGGTTCAATGATGCCCCGGCCCATCAACCGATGCCAGATGCGGTTGGTAATGGTGCGGTAAAGACGGCCATTTTCAGGTTTCACGATTACTTCAGAAAGCTGCTCCAGTCTTTCCTTCATCGTTTCGGCATCAATGCCACCCAACTCAGGATAGATAAAATCAACCTCAGCCATTTTGCCGGTGGGCTTGTCACAGCGGTAGATTTCCAGGGTAGAATCAGCAAAAACATTGGCAAAAGCGTAAGCCTCCGATAGTTTCGTGTTACTCACAAAGCTGTTGTGGCATGAAGCACATTTGAGGTTAATTCCCATCAGCGACTGCGAAATATTCTGTGCAGCCTGCATCTCAGTGCGCTGGCTGGCGTTGACCACACCCCGCCACTGTATGCCTTTGATAAAGCCCTCTGACTCCTCTGTCGGGTTGGTCAGTTGCTTCACCATGAGGTTGTAAGGCTTGTTGTCCAGTAGCGAGTGATAGAGCCAGTCGGTGATTTGCTTGCGACCACCGGTGATAAAGCCGGTACCGGAGTAATCGTTGCGCAGCAGGTCATTCCAGAAGCTGATCCAGTGCTGGGTATAGTTGGTATCGTCGGCCAGTAGTTCGTCAATCAATTGCTCTCGCTTGTCCGGAGAAGCATCCTCTTCAAAAGCCATTACCTCTTCAGGTGTAGGCAGCAGTCCGATGATATCCAGATAAGCCCGGCGGACGAAGGTACGGTCATCTACCACTTTCGGCATCTCCAGATCTTTTTCCTCGGCGTAGGCCGTTACAATTTTGTCTACCGGATGCCCTACGCCGGACACATTCGGCAAATCAGGCTGGCTGAGCGCCAGTTCGGCCTCTGGAAAAACTTTGAGCGAAGCATCTGCCCAGTGGGCGCCTTCATCAATCCACAGGCTGATCAGGCGAATCTGCTCTTTGGTCAGGGCTTTTCCTTTGCCCGGCATAGCCTCCTCGTGATCACGGGGTAGCTTGAGGCGTCGGATGACCTCGCTTTCGTCGGCATTGCCTTTAATGAAGATAGGTCCGGACTCACCGCCTTTCATCACACCTTCCTCAGTTTCCAATACCAGTTCGCCTTTCTGTTTGAGCTCGCTGTGGCATTGGTAACAGTGGTGGGCGAAAATCGCCCGTACTTCCAGGTTGAGGCGGTTCTGCTGGTTTTGAGAGAGCTCACTGCTGCCGCCGATAGAAGCAAATTCGGCTAATAAATCCCCAGCTTCATCTTTTTCGTAGCCGTCCTGGTTCCAGGGCAGCGTGCTGCTCAGAAAATCCTCCCCATGGGTGAGGCTAGCGCCCAGGTGCCCGGCGATGGTTAGGCTGATAACGGTCAGGAAAAGGCTCGAGCGATAATAAAGCAATGAGCCCTGTGCTGACTCTCGACGCAGCAGCCATACCGTCAGCAGGCCCAGTACGGCAGTCGCCATACCCAAGTAAAGATGGTTATCCACCAACGAACCCTGGTAATCATCTACCTGGTAGAGGACCCAGCCCACAATCGCTGCGATAACGGCACTGAGCGTGCCCAGGTAGATAAGCCAGCGGATGCCGGACCGGAGTTCGGGTCTCCTGCCATTGAGGGTGAGCAGTTCTAGGAAGAGAGCTACTACCAGCAAACCGATGGGAAAATGAACCACCAGCGGATGCAGCCTGCCTAATAACTCAGCGATCCAGAAAAAGGAATTTTCCATGAATATTTTCTTTCCTAATGCAACGAGGTACAAAGAGAGCGACAACAGCGGATCACACCGCTATTGTCAACCCCTGAAGTTACACTATTTATACTAATTAATTTTTAATTGAAAATCCAAATTAATATCCGGGGTTCTGCGTCAGGTTTGAATTAATGAGAATTTCATCGTTAGGAATCGGGAACAATGCCTCGTAAGGCTCAAATCTGAAGTCACCGGCAGAGAAAGGAATACCTCCCCGATCTGTCGTAGGCTGGCTTTTCTCGACTTCTCCATAGGCATTCATAAAAACAGCCAGTTCTTCCGGAGTCATAGCTCTTTTCAGGTCAAACCAGCGGTGGTTTTCAAAGGCAAGCTCTGCTCTTCTTTCTTTCATGACAGCTTCAGCGAAGGCTTCCTGGCTTAGACCGGTTAACGGCGCCAGACCGGCACGCTCCCGTACCGGGTTCAGGTACTGGTACGCATCCCCGGGGCCGGACACTTCGTTGATGGCTTCTGCCAGCATCAGCAGCACATCGGCATAGCGAATGACGGGCCAGTTGTCATCGGTACGTCCGCGGATGGTGTGCGGGTGATTGTATTTGTTGATGTAAGGGATGGGGACCCACTCACCTTCCAGTGATGTATAGCCTTCCTTGAGAGAAACCTCCTTGCGCAGGTCACCTTCTTCATAGGCATTGATCATGTCCAGGGAAGGCGTATTCCAGCCTCCGCCATTCTGCCCGGGAAAATCTATCACCGCACCTACTGACTCGCGGGGCGCAAAGGTGTAGATAAAGCTACTGTGCTCACCCAGTTCGTTACCTCCCTGGAATTGTACGGAGAAAACGGACTCAGCGTGATTTTTATTGACCGGATCAAAAACATCCGCATAATCGGGCAGCAGTTCGTATCCCAGCGTGGTCACCTCGGTCAGCGTATTGACTGCCTGGCTGTACTCTTTTCTAGTGAGGTACACCTTTCCCAGTAGCGAAAGGGCTGCCCCCTTGGTAACCCTGCCAGTTTCTTCATCCGGATAGCTGGTGGGTAAAAAGCTGACCGCATCATCCAGATCCGACAGGATCAGCTCATAGACCGTTTCTACCGGCTGCCGCTCATATTCCCAGGCTTCGTCCGGCGATGCCAGGGACTCCGTGATCATAATAACATCACCAAAATACTGCACCAGGTGGAAGTAATAGTAGGCCCGCATAAACTTAAGCTGCCCCTCAAATTCCCGAACTGCATTTTCATCAAAAGTAACTTCCTGCAGTCTGTCCAGCGTCGTATTAATATTGACCATAGCACCATAGATACTGTTATAGAGGTTGGTAATATTAGGCGTATTTGAATTAATCTGCCAGAATTCAATCGCTTCCAGCGCCGGGCCCTGACCACGGTTCGCCACATTAAAATGGAGCGTCGTGTTATCGGTAATGAACTCATTGTACTGCCACTGGCTGGAAACAATGCCCTGTAACTGGGAATAAACGCCGTTGAGTGCCTGGGCCACCTGGTCTTCAGTTTCGTAGAAATTATCAGACACCAGTCGGTTAGGATCGGTTTTTTCCAGGTAGTCTTCGCTGCAGGAAAAGAGCGTAAGCGCAAATATTGATGCTGTCAGAAATAGTTTATAGGTATTCATAGGTTTAAAAGTTTATTTTGGCACCGAGTGAGAAAGTGTTGGGGACAGGATAGGTTTCATCATCAAAACCAGGGTTGATACCTCCTCGTTGGTTCACATCAGGATTATTACCGGGATACTGGCTGATCAACAGGAGGTTGTCAGCACTCAGGAAGACCCGACTATTGTTAAAATTGGGTATGGTATAGCCGATGCTCACATTGCGAATCCAGGCATGGCTGCCATCGTACACGTAGCGGGAATTGGACTCACGCTGCCATTTCCAGGTATTGGTAGTGGGAATCCAGCCGTTACCGGGGTTTTCGGCCGATCTCCAGCGATTTTCCCCTTCTTTCAGAATGTTGAACACACCATCCATATTCAGGGTAGTGGCTTCAATATTTCTGAATAGATCGTAGTTCTGCGCACCGGTGACCAGTACATTGATGTCAAAATTCTTGTAGTCAGCGCCCAGGGTCAGTCCCCACACAAAATCAGGGTGAGGGTTACCAATCTCTACCATGTCTTGTGTATCGTAGGAGATCACACCGTCGCCGTTAGTATCTTCATAAATATAGACACCGGGGATGGCTCCATCCTGCGTAGGTGCATTATCAATTTCTTGCTCAGTGTCGAAAATACCCAGCATCCGGAAACCGTGAAACATGCCGATGGGTCGTCCGGGTACGGAAACATTATAGGTACTGTAAAAACCACCGTTTCTGATTTCGTCGTTTTCACCGAGGATTTCCAGCACTTTATTCCGGTTGAAAGAGATGTTGAAGTCCGCTCTGAGGTTTAGTTCGTTGATCGAGGTCTGGTAGCCCAGCGCAAATTCTACCCCCGTATTTTCTACCTTACCGATATTGGAGAAGGTAGTCTGAAAACCGGAGATCACCGGTATCTCAATGGGCAGTAGCATATCATTGGTGATCTTTTGGTAGTACTCAGCCGTAAACATCAGCTGGTTTTGAAAGAGTGACAGATCCATACCAATGTTCAACTGGTTGGACTGCTCCCAGCCCAGGTCGGCATTGGCGAATGCGGCCAGTA
>CAZZGE010000238.1:0-7202 GCA_964653665.1 uncultured Porifericola sp.
TGCGGCTAGCGCCATAAAATCTGATTTTTCCATCATGATTTGATTGTTTCTCACTTAATAGAAACCATAGGGTAGAGTAAGCTTTAACGTTGGTACTAATGCTTTGATCACCGATCACATATCGCCCCTCTGACACGATGCCTGTTTTGATCAGGGATACCTGGCAGCCAGCGTTATTTTCTGTGTGAAAATCACACAAATGTCAATTCGCGGACAAAAATTCTGACAATGTAATACCACATTACAATGCATAGCGTCGCACTCTCTTTTTGGGATCATGATTCTAAAACTTCTAAAATTCCTAACTATGAACTACAAATGTATCAAGCTTTGGATTGTCATTCTTATGACCTGCGGTACTTCGTTACCCATCTCTGTCAAGGCACAGTCCTTGGTGGACGGCTTTGTACAGGGTAAAGGGCACGGCAGTGCAGTTGTTTCCTATTCTTGGGAGCAGTACGACAGTTTTTATTTCGGTGCAGAGCAGCGGGATGCCCCTCCTCCTTACGGTAGCCTGATCAACACGCAGGCGGTCAGCCTGTACGGCATTTATGGCCTCACTGACAATCTTGATGTTGTCCTTAACCTTCCTTATATCGCTGCACAAGGTAATAATGATGCCACGGGAGCTGAAGTGCCTGAACAGGATGTGGGAGGGCTGCAGGATGTTTCTCTCATGCTCAAATGGCGCCCGGTGTATCTGGAAATGAATCAGGGTACGCTTTCTTTCCTGGGAGCTGTAGGGATTGCCACTCCACTCAGCGACTCGAAGCAAACGCTGTCTTGTCTATTGGCAACCAGTCAACCCGCGGTGACATACGGCTGATGACGCAATATAAGGCAAATAGCGGGTTATTTGTAGACATGCAGGCTGGCTATTCACTGCGTAGCAATGACGTTCCTAATGCAGCCTTGCTCTTTACAAAAATAGGCTATGCTGGTGCTCATTTTTACGTAGACCTCTGGTCGGAAACCCAAATTTCTAACAGCGATGCTCCCGACATCGGCGAGGTTCCCTTTAACGAAACCCGGGTAAACTACACGCAGATCGGTATCAGCGGATATGTGCCGATTACCGGCGGGCTGGGGCTTTCCGTAGGCGTTGGCCAGTATGTATGGGGTAGAAATGTGGGCTTAGCTACCCGAGTTTCTGGTGGCGTTATTTATAGTTTTTAGAAAAATCGGTCATAAGATAAGCAAAGGTCAGCTGCAACAATCCCTATACTATCTTTCTCAGGAATGTTTTATTACAGCTGGACCAAAGGTGATTGGCTAGTTTTAAAAAAATAAACAGCAGTGCAGCATGATTTTTTGTAATCATCTGTACTGCTTTTGCCAATCCTGATGTTTTTTATTTATCATTATAAAAACTGATATAACCAACCAGTAAGAAACACCTAAACAAGTCCTGTTTATATGATTCGAGTTTGCATCATCGGCAACGGCATAGCAGGAGTGACAGCAGCACGGCATATCCGTAAACAGAAGCCTGCCTCCGAATACAGCATTACCATCATCTCGGCCGAAACCGAGCATTTTTTTTCTCGCACGGCACTCATGTATATCTATATGGGCCACATGACCTACGAGCATATTAAACCTTACGAGGACTGGTTCTGGGATAAAAATGACCTGAACCTAGTGTATGACTACGTGGCAAAAGTGGATACTGAAAATAAAACCTTGAAACTACAGCAGCAGGGTAATATGGCCTATGATATCCTGCTGCTGGCGACTGGCTCCAGCGGCAACCGGGCGGGATGGCCGGGCGAAAATCTGCAAGGCGTGCAAGGTATGATCAGTAAGCAGGACATTGACCTGATGAACGAAAATACCCAAGATGTAGAACAGACGGTAATCGTAGGAGGTGGACTGATCGGAGTAGAAATGGCCGAATGCCTGCATTCCCGCCATATTCCAGTCACTCTGCTGATCCGGGAGTCCGCTTACTGGGAACATGTGCTCCCCCAACCGGAAGCAGAAATGGTAAGTCACCACATCCGCAAGCATGGCATAGATTTACGGGAAAACACAAATTTCAAGGAAATCAAAGGAGATGAAAACGGCCAGGTGAAAGCCGCGGTGACTGAGGATGGCACTGAGATTTCCTGCCAGTTCGTGGGCATTACCATTGGCGTACATCCGAATATCGACTTTCTGAAGGACTCTGGTATAGAGACCGACAAAGGTATCCTGGTCAATGAGTTTCTGGAAACCAACGTGCCCGATGTGTACGCTGCCGGTGATTGCGCCCAGCACCGGCACCCACCGGCGGACCGGCGACCGGTAGAACAGATCTGGTACAGCGGCCGAATACAGGGAGAGACGGTCGCCAAAACCATTTGTGGTGAGAAGATGAAATACGTCCCAGGTGTGTTTTTTAATTCGGCCAAATTCTTTGACATAGAATACCAGGTGTACGGCCAGATCAACCCCCAGCCACAGGAAGATGAGGAACAGTTTTGCTGGATTAATCCAGAGAAAGAAGTAGCTTTCCGGGTGGCTTTTGAGAAAGAAATTGGTGCTGTCAAAGGCTTCAACCTGATGGGCATTCGCTACCGGCACGAGGTCTGCGCCCGCTGGATCAAAGAAAAACAGGATATCAGCTATGTGATGGCGCATTTGCAGGATGCTAATTTTGACCCTGAATTTCAAAAGCGCTACGAGAAAGAGATCATCACGCAGTTTAACCAGGAGTACCCGGAGCGGTCGGTAAAAATTCGCAGTAAAAACCCGGTAGCTGCATTTTTTGGATTCTAAATACTTAACCTTATGCATATCATTCGTACACTCGGACTTATCATTTTTCTGCTGGGCTTCGGCCTGTTTATCGGTTTATTCTTCCTCTCCGACTTTCGCCTGACAGAAGAAGCAATCCGGCAGGAACTAGCTACTGGAGAGGAAGTAAGTAACCCTAGTGCCGCCCAGCCCGAAACTGCCGAGCAGGATACGGTAGTCAATTCCACCGTCAGTGGGAACTCTACTTTTAGCATCGTCCTGAATGCTGCTCAGCCCATGCTGGATACCGTCTACGGCGGACAGTTTGCTTTTGTCAGCGATCTACAGGAGGTTTTTGACCGGGCAAATACTCGTATTAAAGATCTGTATGGCATCTCAGAAGAGGAAAAAGAGAATTTGGTTGCCGCCATTGTTGCCAATGATTTGACCTATACGGCTGAATCGGTAAAAAGTACGCTCAGCGGCGAGGACGAAGCCACTACGCTCAAAAGAGACAAGCTGTTATCCTACACCGGTTGGCTGGAGGGCAAGCAGTTTGAAGACGAGGCCGCGCTGCGCGAGCAACTTGATACGACCATCAGCAGCGTTAACAATGACATAACTGGACAAAAGGGCATCAGTCGCTACATGGCCAAGTCGCTCAAGACTTCCATCGTGAAAGCCTCTACCATCGGGTTGATTGAGCAACGTACCTTACTGATCTTTTTCCTGACCTTTGGCCTGGGCATTGGCGGCGCACTGATGTACCTCCTGCCCAAAGCAAAGAAAATCCCTGGCATCAAACACAATGGTATTTTTTTCAGCAGCATGAAAAACCGGGGTTGGCTGGGCATGTTGCTGGGTACATTTCTGATCGTTTTCTACATCATACTCTACTTCTACCCCTACTACATGACCAACTGGATCATCCTGGTTGACCCGGTGAGTTACTGGCTCAAGGGCAGCCCGGCGGGAGAGTTTTTCCTTTATGGCCTTCTCTACACGCTGGCCATCCTGGTGATGGGCGTCCGCATGTACATGAAGTACCGCCACAGCAATTACCACCTGATCCGTACCAGCTCAGTGATGTTTTTCCAGCTAGCCTTCGCCTTCCTGATTCCCGAGATCCTGATTCGCCTCAACTATCCCTACTACGACTTCAAGAACATCTGGCCGCTGGACTACGACTTCTTCTTTCCCAGCAGCCTGAACCAACTCATTGCTGCCGGAGGGCTGGGTACTTTCATGCTCTTCTGGGGCATACTGCTGATCGTTGTCGGCGTGCCGGTGCTGGTATATTTTTATGGTAAACGCTGGTATTGTTCCTGGGTATGCGGCTGCGGCGGACTGGCCGAAACCCTGGGCGACCCTTACCGTCAGCTTTCTGACAAATCACTCAAAGCGTGGCGCATAGAGCGCTGGATGGTGCATGGCGTACTGGCCTTTGCTGTACTAATGACCGTCGGTATGATCTACACTTTCTTTACCGAAAGCGGCAGTCTGCTAGGCATACCCACATACTTGGTGGCTGAGTTTTACGGGTTCTTCATCGGAGCCGGATTTGCCGGCGTAATCGGCACGGGCTTTTATCCCTTGATGGGCAACCGGGTATGGTGCCGCTTCGGCTGTCCTCTGGCGGCTTATTTGGGCATTGTGCAGCGTTTCAAGTCACGCTTCCGCATCACTACCAATGGCGGACAGTGCATCTCATGCGGCAACTGCTCCACCTACTGCGAAATGGGCATAGATGTACGCTGGTACGCACAGCGTGGGCAGAACATCGTCCGCGCTTCCTGTGTAGGTTGTGGAGTCTGCTCCTCCGTCTGCCCGAGGGGAGTACTCAAACTGGAGAATGGTAAAGAGGAAGGCCGTTTCGGCAAGCCGATTTTAATAGGGAATGATAGCGTGCGGGTGGATAGGTGATTTTCACTAATTGATTTAATCCTATCCTAAAATGTCTAAGGGTAAGACAGTATTTGTTATTTTAACTCTAAAATATTGGAAGAAAATTGACTTCAACTAATATATAGATGGGTACTCTGGTATATTTAAGAAATACCGAAATAGACCGTCAAAAATGGGATGAGTGTATTAACGAGGCACCTCAAGGGGTTATTTTTGCCTTGTCTTGGTACCTGGATTTTTGTGAATCTGAGTGGGAAGCAGTCGTTGAAATGGAAGGAGGACGCTATATTACAGTAATGCCTTTCCAACTCAGAAGAAAATACGGATTTAAGTACGTCCATCAAGATCCTTACAGCTTTGTCCTAGGTGCTTTTTCTGTAAAAAAAAGTTTCAACAGGCAGGATTTTTTGCAGTGCGTAAGCGCAGCTTTTGGAAGGTACCGTTACATCGCCAAATATCGTTTTAACACAGAGAACAATCACTTCTTTTTGGATACCGAAATTCAAACCAAAAACTTAACACATCATCTGGATCTGGATAGATCTTACCAAGATATAAAAAAAGGGTATTCTAATGAAAGGAGAAGGAATTTAAGAAAAAGCCATAGAGTAGATCAATTCGTGGAGCTTTCCAAGGATTACTTCGCAATGGTAGAGATGTTTGGCAAATACACTCTTTCCAAAGTTCCAAACTTAGATTATCAACCTTAGATTATCAACCTCAGATGATACTGCAACTCTTTGAGTTTATTGATAAGTTAGGTTACTCAGAATTGTACCTGGTACGTGACGAATCAGGAGATCAATTAGCAGGGGGAGTTTTTTTTAAATTTAAAAACAGAATTACAGTGATATTTGGGAGCACTTCCAAAAATGGCAAGAAATATAATAGCAGGACAATGCTGATGGATTACATAATTCGTCAGTATGCAAATTCAAATTATAAGGTACTTGATTTTGCTGGCGGAAATGATCCTGGTGTTGCTCATTTTAAAAGAGGATTCGGTGCTAGAGCATTTATCATCAATGAAGTACAAATCTCGAGGTTTCCTAAGTTTGTCAACAGCATCAATGCGTTAAGAAGAAAATTAATTAGAAAGTACTTAATCCACTGACCAGTTACCATGAATCCAACTATTCTAACTAGCGATGAAATTGATAAGGAGAAATGGGATGATTTTATCTTACAATCGCGCGAAGGGAATATTTACGCTACTTACACTTATTTGCAGGGCTGCGAACGGGAGTGGAAGGCAACTATCTTATATGATAAAGAAAATAATCATCGCGCAGTGATGCCTTTTCAAGACAGGAAAGTATATGGAATGACATATATTTATCAGGATCCTTTTGCCCGTGAATTGGGCATATTCAGCAAGGATATCTTAAGTAAGGTAGAATATGCAGCTTTACTCAACACAACTTTTAAAAGCTGCCGCTATGTGGCAAAATACCATTTTAATGTAGATAATTATAAGCTTTTTAGAAATGACAAATTCTATAGAGAAGAAGGACTTACTGAAGCCATTACTTTTCATCTGGATCTGCGACAAACTTATGGAGAGATATGGGAAAAATCTAATAAAAATCGCAAAAGAGACATAAAGAAAGCTGAGAAATATCGGTTAGAAGTAGATTCTTCAAAAAATATGGATGAGGCATTTGAACTATTTAAAGCAAATACTATCCACAAGATTAAGGGGTTGATGTACTATCAATTAGAACTGGAGAAAGCTTTATATACTCAACTGATTGACGGAAATGTTCTTAAAGCATATTATGTATCACTTCAAGGTCAAAAAAATCGCAGCTGGACTTTATATTAAATTTAAGCAAAAGATTACCTATATTTTTGATACTAATTCTGATTTAGCAAAGAAAACAGGAGCTTCTACCTGCTTGTACAACTATATGATTAAAGAATACGCTGGGCAAAACCTTACTTTTGACTTTGAAGGTTTTGAAGATGGCGAAGTGAGTTCACTAGGTAGTTTCTACGAGAGTTTTGACGCAGAGAAAAAAATAATTTATGTATATCAAAAGAATGAATTGCCGTGGCCTATCAAAAAGCTTATGCAAATAAGAAGAGCCTTGGCCTAGAAGAAAAAAATGTTTCTTGCTGAATTACGGCGCATTATACTGGTCGGCTGTAGTATAAAACATTCGTTGAGACCTTAATAAGGCATCAAATACAGGTTAAACGCACTAATGGGAGAAGATAGGCTACATTTGCCAAAAAACAGCAATGGAACTATATAAAATATTTCAGAGGTAGACGACCCGCGTCGCAATACGCTGTTGAAACGGTACCTGTTATCAGATATATTACTATTGCGCCTGTTGGCTACCTTATCGGGCAGTGATACCGACCAAGAGATAGAGGAGTACGGTAAAAACAAGGCGGACTTTTTGAAGCAGTTTCTCTGGCTACCTCATGGTATACCTTCCCATGATACGATCACTCGAGTGCTGAATGCCATAGATGCTAAGCAGTCTGCTACTTGTCTGTATCGTCATTCGCGCTATCTAGTGTAACGATTATTTAATTAGCTAACTAGAGGATCACCCGTGTAAGTCCAT
>CAZZGE010000239.1:0-7195 GCA_964653665.1 uncultured Porifericola sp.
TTGGCCGGGGTGATGTTCTGCCAGCTTTCTCCGGCATCGTGGCTGATATGTACCAGGACATCGTCGATACCTGCCCAGAAAACCCCTGCTTCTTGAGGCGACTCTTCCAACGCGAAGATGGTAGAGTACACCTCCACGCCAGTACCGTCGTATTGGATAGGTCCGCCGGGAATGCCCATACTTTCTGCTTTCTTCGCCGTTAGGTCGGGACTGATGATCTCCCAGCTTTGCCCCTGGTCGGTGGAGTGGTGCACGTAGTTGGAGGCCATGTAGAGTTCATCGGGGTTATGCTCCAAGACCAGCACCGGGTAGTTCCACTGCCAGCGGTACTTAAGGTCAGAGAGTTTAGTGCCTTCAGTATAGTGCGGGTAAGCGGTGATCTGCCTTACCTGACCGTTCTCACGGTTTACATACGTGATCTCACCACTGTAGGAGGTAGCGTAGATAATATTGGGGTTGCGAGGGTCTACGGCAATGTCGGCGCACTCGGATCCGCCTACCGGAAACCAGGCGACCGGGGAGCTATTGACCTTACGGTGCGAGGCTACTGAAATGGTGCTTTTATCCTGCATACATGCGGTAGAGAAATTAGTTGTCTACGGTAACCCGGTAAAATTCGGGAGTTCTCTGGTTAAGCTGGGTTGACCAGGTTTTGCCTTCGTTAAGGCTGACGGTCGCACTACTGTCATTGCCGCTGATCATGACGTCAGAATTCAGTGGGTGTACCCATAGGTCGTGGTGGTCGCCGTGAGGCGTTTTCAGTTCTTCGTCTAAGTTTTTGCCCCCGTCTACCGAGCGTAGCAGGTCCACATTGTTGACATAGACTGTATTTTCATCATTGGGATCTGCCGTCACGTGGGCATAGTACCAGCCGCGCTGGGTGAGGCGGTTGTCGTTGCTCACTATCTGCCAGCTTTTGCCGCCATCGTCGGAGCGATAGAGGCCACGGTCAGCTTCTTCAGCAGCAATGATCACTGCCCAGATACGCTGTGGATTGGCCGGAGAAATGGCCAGGCCTATCTTACCGATCAGCCCGGAAGGTAGGCCGCCGGTCACTTTATTCCAGCTTTTGCCGCCATCAGTAGACCGGTAGATACCGCCCTCATAGCCGCCGTCAATCATGGAGTGGGGCTTGCGTTCAGCTCGCCACATGGTGGCGAAGAGGATGAGTAGGTTTTCGGGATGCATGACCAGGTCTACGGCGCCGGTACTATCGCTTATGTAGAGTACTTTTTCCCAGTTTTGTTCACCATCAGTGGTGCAATAAACGCCTCTTTCAGGGTTGGGTGCAAAAGCGTTGCCCATGACCGCGGCATACACGTGCTTCGGGTCATTCGGATGCACGATCACTTTGGCGATCTGTCCTGTTTCAGGAAGACCGGCAAAGCGCCAGTCTCCACTGTCGGTAGACTTGTACATGCCAATGCCAGGAGAGACATTGCCCTGCAAACAGGCTGATCCGGTGCCTACGTACATGATATGATGATTGGAAGGGGCCAGGGCTACCGCTCCAATGGAGCCAGCGGGAATTTGGCTATCGCTAATATTTTCCCAGCTGACGCCGGCATCGGTGGTTTGCCAGACACCGTCCCCGGTAGTACTTATGTAGTAGGTGAAAAGCTTTTCCGGATGACCGGTGACGGGTGTGACCCGGCCTCTCCGCTCGGGCCCGGCAAAGCGATAGCTCAATTCACGGTAGATGGAGGAATCTTGTAAATAAATACTTAATGAGGTTGCTGATTGGTTTTTTTCCTGTCCAAGAACGGTTGATGGAGACAGGAGCAAAAAGGCTAAAAAAGTGTACTAAAGTAGGTATGTGTTGTAGTGTGCATGTAGATAGAATACAGGTTAATCTGCGCAAAGATAGTATTATTTTATAACGAGGTTAACCCAAAAGATAAGAATGCCCGATACCGTCAACAGGATTATTTTGACGACAATCTCGTTGTAGAAGAATATTTCTAACAGTCTCGCATTAAGGCTGAATGTGTTGTTATTTACTTGATATAAATGTTGTCTTTCATTGGGTCTCTTTTGCATTTGTATACCCATTTTACTGCGCAAAGCTTAATGCCTCACACCAGAATCCATACTTCAATTTTGTAGTTTTCATATGCATTTTTTTATAACTTAAAGCTGTGCATTTGATTTTTGATAACCTGCTTAGATTCCGCACCATTGATTTTTTGATGATTTAATCACCATCTTGATATTTAGCAAAAGGATGTTTTCTCGGTTAGATAAAGCCGGAATAATCGTTTACAAAGCCTGACTCAGATAATCCAAGTTCAACCAAAACGAAGCAACATATGAAAGCACTGAAGTAAACACTATCCATTTATTTTTTACACATAATCTAAACTACTTACTCTTATGAAAAATCAATCACAAATGAGCGACAAGCTGCTATGGCTACTAGCTATGGTAAGCAGTTTGGCATTAGCACTGCCGACGCAGGCTTCGTCAGAGCATCCGCCGGAAGCCACATTAGCCCATGGAGACCATGATCTAAAAATTATAGTTGTTGAAAAAACCATCACCGGAGTGGTGACTGACCAAGAGGATGGCAGCGGGTTACCGGGGGTCAACATCGTGGCCAAAGGTACAACTGTCGGTACCGTTACTGATATTGAGGGCAGATACAGCCTGAGTATCCCCGATGAAACTCAGACGCTGGTCTTTTCATCAGTAGGCTACCAAACCCGGGAAGTGAACCTAGAGGGTCGTAGCACGATTAACCTCGTACTGACTGCTGATGTACAGGCCCTGTCAGAAGTAGTAGTGGTAGGGTACGGTACGGTAAAGAGGAGTGACCTCACCGGATCGGTGGGTTCAGTCAGCGGAGAAGAACTGAACACCATTGCCCAAATTTCAGTGGACCAGGCGATACAAGGTAGAGTCGCCGGTGTTCGGGTCACACAAACAAGTGCTGAACCCGGCGGTGGATTCTCAGTCCGGATACGAGGTACGAATTCTATAACTGCCGGTAATGAGCCACTGTACGTGGTAGATGGCCTGCCAGGAACCAACCCGCTGAATTCGTTAAATCCCTCAGATATTGAATCGGTAGAAGTGTTGAAAGACGCATCGGCAACAGCCATCTATGGTGCAAGAGGTTCTAACGGTGTCGTGATCATTACTACCAAGCAGGGTAAAAGAGAGTCTCCATTGAAAGTAAATTATAATGTCTCGGTTGGTTTACAGCAGCCTACCAAAATGCTTGACATGATGAATGCTCAGGAATACATGGGATTCTACAACGATCTTTTTGCTGACAGAGGTGATCCTATACCTTTTAGCCAGGCAGACATTAACGCGATTGGCGAGGGAACAAATTGGCAGGATGAAGTCTTACGTTCCGGCAGTGTACAGGATCATCGCCTTTCATTCTCAGGAGGCTCCAAAGACACGCAGTACTATCTATCTCTCGGATATTTTGACCAGGAGGGTGTGATCCTGAGTAGTAGTTTTAACAGATTTTCAGGACGCATCAACCTGGTACACTCAATCAATGATAAACTAGAAGTCGGTATCAATTTTAATAATAGTATCGAAAATAAGCAATCTGCCCGTATCGGAAACGGAGTAAACGCTGGCGCCGGTGTGGTTGGTGCAGCACTACAGTTACCGCCCACCGACCCGATATTTGATGCCAATGGAGATTATGCTTTTAGCCTGCAGGATTTAACTAATCCCGTAGGACAAGCTGAAACGATCGAGGATTTTGACGATATTACCCGAATGTTCGGTAATACTTACCTTAATTATAAGATACTCGACAATTTAAGTGCAAGGGTGAACTTAGGATTCAGTCGGCGAAATGTAGAAGGAGATTTCTTTTTTGATACACAAACGCTTATCGGGCAACTCAGCGAAGGCCAGGCTACAAAATCCTTCGGTAATAACAACGATTACCTGATTGAATTTACATCGCAATATGACCCTGATTTTGGGGAAGATCATAGCTTATCTTTATTGGGTGGTTTTGGCTACCAGCAATTCGTCAACACCAGCTTTTCAAGTTCTTCACGAAATTTCTCGAGTACAGCATTCGGGTCGAACAATCTGGGTGCGGGAGAGGCTGCTTTGAATTTAGTGAATTCCAACAAACAAGAGAATACCATCGTCTCGGGTTTTGCCAGGTTAAATTACAACATACAGGACAAGTATTTGCTGACGGGTACTTTCAGAGCTGATGGCTCCTCCCGTTTTGGTGTAAATAATAAGGTGGCTTATTTTCCTTCCGGAGCCCTGGCATGGCGGATCTCTAATGAATCATTTTTCCCAGAAACTGACTTCATTGAAGATGTCAAGTTAAGGGCAAGCATTGGGATAAGCGGCAACCAGGAAATTGGAAACGGTAGATCCCAAATTCTGCTGGGCAGAGGTCCGGTGGCTGTACTGGATGGTGTAGAGCTCGAGTCAATAGCACCCATTCAGTTAGCCAATCCTGACCTGCGATGGGAAACGACACAATCCTTCAATGTAGGGATGGATGTATCTGTTCTCGAGGGCCGAATCAGCGGTTCCATTGAATATTTTAAAAATACCACAAGAGATTTGCTACTCGCACTGCCGGTACCGACAACTACTGGTTTTGGAAGCTCCCTCCAGAATGTAGGTAATACCGAAAACAGTGGTTTTGAATTTAGCCTTAACTCAAGAAACTTGACCGGAGCGTTAACCTGGATGTCTAACCTTAACTTTTCTACGCTAAACAACCAAGTAGTAAGTCTTGGTGAACTTCCCAGAATTCTACAGGGTGGGGTTAGATTTATCAATAACCTTACTTTACTAGAACCTGGTGTACCCATGAATTCTTATTATGGATATGAGTATGTAGGTGTATTTCAGTCAGAGGAAGATATAAGCAACTCGCCCGCGCAAGCGAATTCATACGTTGGAGGAAGAAAATTCAGGGATGTCGATGGAAATGGAGAAATTACGCCTGAGGATCGCACTGTATTGGGGAATCCGTTTCCTGATCTCACCCTTGGGCTTAATAATGTGTTTAGGTACCAAGGATTTCAACTGGAATTTTTCTTTGAAGGCAGGTTTGGTTTTGAGCTGGCCAACGTCACTAATATTGATTCCGAAAACCCCATTGATGATCTGAGAAACAGACAACGCTACGTACTGGATAGGTGGACCCCCGACAACACCGATACCGATGTGCCGTCTTTTATCAGCCCTTCGCGGCCTTTTGATTTCAATAGTAGGGTGATCGAGGATGCTTCGTTTATCCGCTTGAGAAACTTCAGACTGGCTTATTCTTTTCCGGGATTGGACAACAAAAACATTTCGGGCTTGACAGTGTACCTGGCTGGCCAAAACCTGTTTACCATTACCGATTACCGCGGTTATAATCCTGACGTAAATGTATTTGGGAATTCAAATACGGTGATTGATTACACCGCTTATCCGCTGGCCAGAACCTATTCTATCGGTATTGACGTCAAATTTTAAAGCTTGCAACCATGAAAAAATATATAATTCTTTTATCCACTTCACTCGCACTATGCTTCATCACATCCTGCGAAGATTTACTGGAAGAAAAAACATTTACGGCTTTACAACCGTCGGACTTTTTCAATACGCTGGAGGATGCTGAGATAACGCTCAACTCCATTTACGGAGAACTGAGGTACAGCGATATCACCCGTGATGCTGTCACGCTGCAAGAGGTTTGTACTGATATTCATTTAGAAAGGAGTGGAGGCATATTCACCCTCAATGAGCCGATTGAAGAGTTTGTCTGGACCAGTTCGCATGCTTGGTTACAAAATGACTGGGAAAGGAGATACCGGGGAATCTTTAAAGCTAATGTAGTACTGGATAATCTTGAACCCATCACTGGTGATGAAGCGAGGAAAGCGGAAATCAGGGCGGAGGCTGTCTTTTTAAGGGCATTTAATTATTATCTGTTATACGATAAGTTTGGTCCGGTGCCCTTGGTAACCACTAGCACCACCGAAGTGACTGACCGGCCTTCTAAAGCCACCGAACAAGAGATGATTGATTTTATGGTATCTGAATTTACGGCAGCTGCTGATGTGCTGCCTTTGACGCCTCCTAGAGATCAGTATGGTCGTCCGACCAAAGGGGCTGCCTTAACCGCTCTGACCAAGCTTTATATGATGATAAAGGACTGGAATAATGCTGCTTCTACTGCCCAGGAAGTGATGGACTTGGGTGTGTATGACCTTTTTGTAGAAAGTAGTAGAACGGAGCTGTTTAGCCCCGAAAACCAGCGTGATAATGAGTTTATTTTTGTTTCGGTGATGTCCGATACGCCCAACAATACGACCGGTGATGGATGGCTAAGTCACGTTGTACCCAGGGGGTATCAATGGACCTACCCTCCCCGGCAGATATTTGCCGCTGAGTACAAAATTCGGACGGCTTTTCTAGAAACTTTTGAGCCGGGAGATGAAAGGTTTGATGCGTTTTTGACTGAGTTTGTCAATGCGGATGGAGAGACCATTGTATTGGGAGAGGATGATGCCCGGAGCCTTAAATTCCCTGAGTATCCTACCCAGGGAGCTAGTAGGTCTTCAGACGATTTTCCATTTTTCCGGTATGCTGATGTGCTGTTGAGCCGTGCAGAGGCATTGAATGAGCTAAATGGTCTCAATCAGGAATCCATTGATTTGCTCAACATGGTGAGAGATGCGGCTGGTGTGGGGACATTTTCATTAGGTGATTTTAGCAGTGCGCAGGAGTATAAGGAGTTTATTTTGACAGAAAGAGGTCGGGAGTTCCATACCGAGGCTTTGAGAAGGCAGGATATGATAAGACACGGAGTATTTATTGAGCAGGCGGTAGCAAGAGGTAAGCCCGCCCAGGACTTCCACGTTCGCTATCCGATTCCCATCACTGAAATAGAGAGAAACCCGAATTTAGTTCAGAATGAGGGTTACTAAGATTCTATCGGCTCTCTTGGGCCTTTTTTTGAAATCCAAAGTATAGCACATTTGGCTCCACCTTACGATGAAGTAAGTGGAGCCAAATTTCTTTCCTGGCGAAAAACAGCACGAAGATGCCTCAGAATAATATTTGATCCGTCTTACTGTCAGCTAATTTCACTATATACCCCACAGGCTGGCCATGCTGTAGGGAGAGCCTTCCATGGCCCAGAGGCCACCGTCAACGAAGCGGTAGCCTTTGTCCAGGCCAGAAATCTGACGCATTTCGT
>CAZZGE010000240.1:0-7109 GCA_964653665.1 uncultured Porifericola sp.
CGCATCTTGCAGATCGCATCTTGCAGTTTGCATCACTTCTGACTGAGCCTTTTCCTGATGCGGCTCATTGAAACCGGTGTGATACCCAGGTAGGAGGCGATGATATACTGGGGGACGCGCTGTAGCAAATCTTGGTTGTGTGCTTCAAACTTACAATATCGTTCCTCCGGACTATCCAGGATAAATGATGAAAGAATGCGCTGAGCATTGATAAAGCGCTGTTCAGCTACCTTTCGGGTCAGGATGTTCATCTTGGGCAGCTTTTCGTAAAGCTCTTGCAGCCGGTCAAAAGTGAGTACCAACAGTTCGCAGTCTTCCAGTGTTTCCAGGTTCTGAATACTTGGACTTTGCTGCAGGAAACTGTCTAAGCAACTGGCGAAGAGTCCCTCACGGAAGATGAAGGCAGTAATTTCCTCTCCTTTTTTGGTATAATACAGCCGCAGCAGCCCCCGGTTGATGAAATAGATATCTCGGGTAATCTCCCCTTCTCTGACCAGCATAAACTTTTTGGGTACCTGACGAAAAGTAAAAGCATTCTCAAAAATCATCTTTTCCTGATTGTTCAGGCTCACCATCTGTGTGGTGTAGTGATGGATGAGATCAAACATGGACATCCATTGGTTATACATGTAGCATAATATGCATTTGATGCGTTGGCCTAAGTTACAAAAATGGATTTTACACTTTCTTATTTGTTTATCATCAATTGAACCTTCTTCCGATTCCCCCCCCAAATTTCTCAACATTAAAGAGGAGATTATGCTCCGGCAAAAACATACTAAAACAACCATTCGGTTACCGACTAATAAGGCTACTTACGCTATGAGCAGACAGAGACTTTGGCCTCTTGCCCTGGCTGGGCTTTGCTGCCTGGCCAACTGCAAAAACCAGGAAGCCAGCCGCACAGAGGAAATTCTTTTTAGTGGTAAGCCCTTCAACGAACATATCCGCTTCAGGCCGGTAGCTATCAAGCTAGGGCCGGATGGTACGATCTACGTTGCTGAATTTTACAACAGCATCATCGGCCACTACGAGGTACCGCTGGACCATTCCAAACGTGATAAGAAAAAGGGTAGAATCTGGCGCATCACCCACACCGGCGCAGTAACCACCACCGAAAATATCCATCTGCAAGAGAAAAATATCAACGAGTTTATCAGCGCTTTGGACAACGATAACCTGCATATCCGTATGACCATACCATGGAGTGGGCCGATGTGACCGGCGACGGCCAGCCCGAATTGATCACCAGCAAGCGCTACCGCGCCCACAACGGCTGTGACCCCGGCAGCAGCGATCCGCTGGGGCTGTACTATTTTCAGTGGAACGGCGATTCCTTCACCAAGCAGACCATCAGCTACGACCTGCTGGGCGAGGGCAAAAGTGCCGGCCTGTACTTCTCCATAGCTGACCTCCCTGGTACCGGCCGTAACGATATCATCGTCGCTGGCAAAGACGGGCTGGTGATTTTTTATAATGTGAGGTATGAATAAAAAAGCTCCCTGGATGCCGGGAGCTTTTGATAGAGATGAAGATCAATTCAGTGGTTTGACCATTATGTCTTTGTAGTATACTACGCTGCCTGGGTCATGGCCCTGCAGAGCGACCGTACCGTTGGATAATTTTCGGCCAGCCATGCTATTGTCGCGTTCCACATCGTCAGGTTCCAAGTAGTCCACCACCACTTTATCGTTAATCTTGACCGTAATCCGATTATCCTTTACAATGATGTGTTCGGTATACCACTCATTATCTTTCACGTGGACCTCCCTTACGTCGTCGATTGCGTAGAGACTCCCGGTGCGACGCCAGTCAGTATGCGAATTGTTGACCTGTATTTCGTAGCCTTTGGCGGGCCAGCCATCCTCCTGGTATTCGGTGTGTATGTACATACCGGAGTTAGCTTTAGGCTTGGTCATTACCTGCGCCTTAAACTCAAAATTTTTGAAGTTGTGGTTTTCTACCGGGCCTACATAAAAAAGATGTGCCCGCGGTCCGGCTACTTTAATTTTACCATCTACGACCGAAAAGGTAGCAGGATTCTCACTGGCTTTCCAGCCGTCCAGGGATTTGCCGTCAAAGAGGCTGACCCACTCTTCATCTTGTGCTGATGCTACTCCCAAACCCAGTACAAACAGGAACAGGGCAGACATCAGTAGCTTGTTAGTTTTCATAAGTCAAATCAGGTTGTGATATTGTTTAGAAAATAAATGAGAAGATAAGTTAGCAAAAAAGGACGAAGAATTACCGTTTGGGTCTAACTTTGCGCCTATTGTACTGATATTTCGTATCACCATTTCCGAAAAAGGAGTAAATCTCATTATGGTAGCGGGGGTCAGTGCACATACCAAAGAGAAAGCAGATCAGAGAAAGAAAAAATAGGCCACCCCCAGTTTGGCCTGTTCTCCGGGTGTACCCATTCCCAGTCGCATAATACCCTGACCGTTGGAATTGACCAGTTCATTATTGGTTACACTACCGATTTTTTGGTCAATCATGTTGTAAACATCACTGCCCGAGATATAACCGATCTGCTGGTCTGCAAGATTCTACAGATGGACCCCCTTGTAATATGCTAGGGTATCTCTTCATTGATTTGACACTCTGTCCTGCGATAGAAATAGTATTTTCTAGTCTACATGGTTGATCAGCGTGACATCGTACATATCAGTAGTAATTGCTGGAACAGGAGTACAAGCCATTAAGAATAGCAAATGCTAGATAAAAACCAAATCGGGTTCTCATTCAGGTTTCATTTTTGGCTATGTTTATCCAGGTTAATCACATCAAAATTAAGGGACTATGTAGATTTAAGCTGTGGGCTATCAAGCATTTTCTCAGAAGTAAAAGATTTTTGTTTTCAGAGCAGGTGCCTTCATCTGATGGAAGGTATCCCGATGTTGAGCCTGTGTGCGACTTTATGTAGTGCCGAAGATTTTGAAGACATAGAAAACTGTAGCCTTCAGTCAGACAGAAGTTTCCTTAAGAGGGTTCCTTCAATTTCTTCATGGAATACCTTCTCATGATGCCATAGATGGGGTGTTTCACTATTTAGATCCCGCTTCTTTATCAGCCTTCCTGCAACGTTGGAGCAGCGCTATTGGAATTTCTGTCTTTATACTAATACTAAATCTTAAACCTAAAGGGCGGGAAGGTTCTCAGAGGTACAGCAGAGGCAGGAAAATGCACTAGTTTATCTGTTAGCTATGAAAAAGGATCAAAAACGCTCTGTGAGCAGGCAGCCTCAGAAAAAGTACGACAGTACACTGCTTTGGAAAAGCAAGTTTGAGAGGACTTTGCTCCGAAGAATATGGTAACACTGAGAAAAACAGTTTTGTAAGCACTCAAGCAAATCAATGATAGACAAAGTATCAAGAGTCGTAGGAAGATAGCAGGATGGAATGATAAGTACCTTATCCAAATTCTACAAAACATGCGTTTAAGTGCGATTGATTGTATATATAAAGAGGATATGGTTTCGTATTTCGTTTCAATTAAGTGTTTACGAGTTCATGCTGAACCACTTTATGAAGCCGGTAGATAAAGATATACCAGGCGAGTAGTCCCAGAATCACCCAACCCAGTGTGATAACAATCAGTGCCGTAAAAGAAGCATTGTATTGCGAGATCAGGATGTAATACATAAATACGAACATGGCCAGCACGATTGTCCAATTGACGTACCTCCAGGCCCCTAGTTGATGCTCCTGTTTTATGCGCCTGTTCTTCACCTTTCTTTTCAAACTGATCCAGATGCCAGTGAGTACCAAACCGGAAATGCCCAGCCCTGCGATGAACCAAATGATTTTGGTAACCAGGCCACCCCAGTAGCCAAAATGCAGTGGGTCGGCAATGTCATTGAGCCACATTACTGTATTGATTTGGTCAGCACGCTGTACATCTATGACATCGTAGTTAATAGGGTCCAGATAGACCCTATTAGCACGGTGCCGTACCAGGGATACGCTGCTGCTACCGGTCAGGTAGATAGGGCGGTCTACGCCCTGGGGCGGCAAAACATCTTTTACTTCCAGTCCCTCAATTGTCTTTTCAGCCATCCTCACGGCCCGGTCGTAGTCCAGGGTGTAGGTGATTTTTGCAAAAGCGGCAGAGTCAGTGAGAGTACTTTCTACCACGGGCATCGCCGGATTAGCAATCTCCGAAATACCGGCAGTATTGCTCCTCTCCAGGAAGTACCAGATTCCGGTGATTGAAAATAAAATTGTGAAAGGTACTGACCAAACGCCTACCAACCGGTGCAAGCTGCGAAACAGTACCAATGGACCTTTGCCGGTTTTCAGCACCCAAAGCTTCCGGTACCACTTTTTGTAAAATAATAGCCCAGTGATCAACGAGATCAGCAACAGAAATCCGAAAAATAGTACCGTAAAGTGCCCTACCTGGAAAGGAATGAAAAGATAGTAGTGCAGATCCCGAAAAAAACGTTGAAAAGTAAGTGTAGCATGCCCCTGAACTTCAGCGGTGTAGGGATTGGCAAAGACATAGTAGCGCTGGTCATTTTGATTAATGTAAACGATATCACACAGATAAGGCTCACGCGAAGCTGACCAATACCCAATTTTTCCATCTGGATACTCAGTTTTCAGGTTAGCTACTATTCGGTTTTTTGAAGCCCGTTCTTTCTGAGGTATTGCCCTCATTTCGGGTATAAATAGCCAGTCCATCTCATGACTGACGGTAGCCAGTGTACCAGAAAAGCATACTATAAAAAATAGTATGCTTAACTTAGTACCGATCCAACCGTGAATTCTAAAAAAAGCTTTTTTGTCAATTTTCATTTTACGCTAAGCTTTGATTTGAGGACTTCCAATTTGTCTAGACCTTTATTTTAAAATGTATAGCCGACACTTAACAGAAAGTTGCGTGGAGCACCGGGAAACAAGCGTACAAAGCTGTATCCTCCTACCCAATGGGTCTTATCAAAAACATTGTTTAAGGTAAATGCCATGTTTACCTTGTTAACCCGGTAGGCTATGCCTGCGTCCCAGACTGTATAACCAGGTAGCTGCAGCGCTTGCTCAAAAGTATTGCGTTCTGTGACAAAGTTTGCCCCCAAATTGATATTTAATCCATTTAAAACGCCACTTCCAAAGGCGTACTTGGCAAAGAATCCTCCTGAATGCTGTGGTGCATTTTCTTTAATTTCCCCAATGAGTTCTTCATTATCACTTTCGGTAATACGGGCTTCATTGTATGCGTAATTAGCCGTCAAGCTAAGCCCGGGAAGTACTTGCCCGTTGATATCTAGCTCAATACCCTGGGCCTCTTCACCACCTCTTTGCGCTAGTAAGCCGGTGTTGGGATCATTGATCAGGATATTTTGATGCTTAATGTCGTAGGCAGCCAGGGTGATCGCCAGCCGGTCGTCCCAGAACTGACCCTTGGCTCCCAACTCAATCATTTGTCCTTCCAAGGGGTCAAACGGCCCACCCTGGGCAGCTACTAGGTCAGAGGGATTCTGGGGTTGGAAACTCTCCGTATAGGTACCATATAAGTTGATCTGGTCAGTAAGCCCGTATACTAGTCCCACCCGAGGGAGCAGTTTCTGCTGTTGTACTTCCTCTTCACCGGGTTGCTTATAATCGGTAACGTCCACGTAAAACTCCTGTCTCAAACCTAGTAAAACCTGCCAACGATTCCACTTGAGTTGATCCTGGATATAAATGCCCTGTGAATAATACCGTGTCGCAGGAGCCTCAAAACGCCCGAGGATGTAGTCGCTGGGATAACCCAATACATAATTGGGATTTTCTAGATTAAAGTGCGGAATATTGGGAACAGGGTTTCCGTTTTCATCAAAAAAGTAGTTTTGTGGATTTTCCGGATCATATCTGGCTAAGCCACCGTCACGGGTGCGGTAGATCGCACTGCTACTGGTAAAGATACTACCATTGCCGACCGGCTGTACCAATTGAATAAAATCATAACCCACCAGTATTTTGTGTTTAATGGGACCGGTCTCAGCATCTACTACAAAGTAACTGGTAAGGTTATCAGAGGTTTGTTCACCTTCACGGGCACTAATCCGCATTCCCATAAGAGTGGGTATCTGGTTACCCAGGCTGTCAACGGCAAACTGGTTGGAAGTACGGTGCTCAAAGAGGTCTTCTCGGACCGAAAAGCGCATGTAGGAGGCATTAAATGATATCTTATCCGTAAAGCGGTGGTTAAGAGAAAGCGTACTGTATACTTCGTTAGTTTCATGGTAATCATTGGGGGCACCAATAGCAAACGAAATAGGCGTTGCTGTAAGGTCCGTACCGGCTGTAGCCCCAAAAATAGGCTGTCCCCGGTCCAGCTTCCCGTCATAATTGGTAATCACCAAATCAAAGTTGATACTGGTATTGTCGGTAGGCAAAAAAGTAATGGAAGGTGCGACCATGAACGAGCGAAATTCCTGCAGATCCCTGAAATCATTAGAGTTTTCGTAGGCCATATTGAGTCGGTATAGCAAGGTTTTGTCCTCGTTCAGGGGACCAGTAAAATCAAGCGTAGAACGCAAAGTGTTGAAACTACCCGTGGTGAAAGTAATCGCTTTACGGTCTTCGTCCAGGGGCTTTTTGGTAACCCGGTTCATGGTACCACCCGGAGATCCATTGCCAAACATGGCAGATGCCGGACCTTTTATAACCTCTACCCTTTCCAGGTTTGCAGTCAAGATTTGAGGGCCAAATAAACCGATGACGCGCAAACCATTAATAAGTTCCTGTTGTGAACGGAATCCCCGGATCGTGTAGTCATTATAGTAAGAAAACTGGTTGATGCCGCTGATATTTTCTACCACATCATTAACGCGGTAGGCTTGTCGGTCGGCGATAACCTCTTTGGTAACGTAGCTGATCGCTTGTGGTATGTCCTGTAGTGGCGTCGCTGTTTTAGTAGCCACAAATGATATGTCGTTCTGGTAGGTAGTCTCTTTTCGCCCGGTAATCTCCACTTCCTGTAGTTGTGTAGCGCTGGCCGAAATGTTGAAGTTAACTTCCAGTGTTTGTCCTGGCGATAGATTGATACTTTTACTTTCTCGTCCGTAGCCTACCAGCGATACCACGAGTTCGTAGTCACCAGCAGGGACATTTGTAATGCGGAAT
>CAZZGE010000241.1:0-7101 GCA_964653665.1 uncultured Porifericola sp.
AAGTATTCGCCTACTCCTTATTTTACCTTTTTAGAGGGACGGGCAAACTACCCCAACAAAAAAACAATACTGGAAATGATATACATTCAACCTGTTAAGACCCTTTAAGCTGTAAAGTTATTGCAGGACGATTTACTTTATCAAAATCTACTATTACCTTACGTAACTCCCGTCCTCAAAAATTACTTTAAACTTGGAGGGGAACAAAGTGCTTGGCAGGTAGTAATCTGTAGTAATGACCTGAGCACCTGATGCCTTAGCCTTTTCAAACCTATTATAGTCTTCTTGCCGGGCTTCTTGGGTATTTGCATCAGCCCGGGTACGTACCATATAACCAACATCGACCATTTCTTTGATTTTATCGAAATCAGCAATAGGATCATTGATGATCATAAAGGCTGCATTTGCATCGCCGGCTGGCTTGTTGACAAATAAAACAGCATTTTCTAGACCCGCAAAATTGGATAAATAAGCATCGGTCTTCTCTTCTTTTTCATCTAAAACAAACATAAACCGACCTTCTAATTCAGATAATTTCGGCCAGCCTTTGGTAAGCACCGCCTTTTCAAGGGTTTTATGACCACTTCTAACTAAATCAGGCATGATCAGATCGTCTTCGGTAAAAACCTCTTTGATTTCATCATCAATACTGAGCAAGGCTTCAGCAGTGAAAGGTAGGGGGTTACGGGTATTTGGGATTTCGTCATCCTTAGCATTGAGGGTAATAATGATGGGGATATGACCTTCATTGTCTAAAGACCACTTTTTTAATTCCATGAGGGCATCCTGGAACAAAAGGTGATGGCTCCTGAAATCAATTTCCTGTACATGAAATACCTTCAGACCTGGCACTTTAAGCTTATCTTCTTCATCAAAGGGTAATGGCTCTTTGCCCATGCCTTGTACAAGCTCGAGTCCTTTTGGGTCACTGTAATATCCACCTTGGGGATCATAAAAAATGTCAAGCTCTAAGCTACGAAGCCCCAGGTCAAGCTGCTCCCGAAGAGGGATGTGATCGTATTCTAGACCCAAAAGCGCTTGATTTTCTCGAGCGAGGTAATCCATCAGTGGCTGATCTATCCCCACCTTATAGCTGTTATGGCTACCAATGATTTGAATTTCGTTTAGTTTAAGATTATCATATTTACTACTTGTGTTAATACTAATCCATGCGAGCATAAACAAAATACACGAGACGATGACCTTCATGGCTTGGTGGTTAGGAATGTCAATTTTAAAAACAAAATTTAGTAAATATAGCTGGCAAGCTACCAGCTATATCAATTTTAAGCGGGTTTAGTAACCCGGGTTTTGAACGAGGAAACCTGCTTCGCTGGAAGCACCGTCTATAGACCTTTGTGGTATCGGAAATAATCTTTTTTGAGGATTACTATCTGTTTTGCCTGTCCAACTATCCTCGTATTTACCAAAACGTATCTGATAGTTTCTTCTGAATGCTTCCCAGTATAGTTCAAAACCAGCCTCACGGAACATGATATCCAGGTCAATATTGGTCAGTGCTTCGGGGGTTTGTTCTGGGCGTGCTGAGCGTGATGTCCGAAGAGTATTGATATCGGACAAAGCACCGGCATTATCACCACTCCTTAGTTTAGCCTCGGCGCGCATCAGGTAAATTTCGCCTAACCTGATTAGAACCAGGTCAACACTGCTGTTGGTGCAGCAATTAGGTGCCGTACGGCTAAACTGGTATTTGGAAAAACGATAGCCGGTATTATGCAAGCTACCCTCACTACTAAAATCGACTCGCCGGGTATGGTCGACGTAGTTTAAGTTTGCTCCGCTGGTCCTCCGGTTGATGACCGGGTAAATCCTCACTGTACCATCATCACAAGTCAAAATGTTGCCACTTTCGTCCTTCCTTGGCCCCCAGATGATACCCCGGAGTATCCCCCGGTCAATTTCAAAGTCCTGGGCAGGCACGCAGAAAAAATGATCAGCATCATTGCTAGGAACAACATCACTTAAATCTTGCAGTTCTTCCGGCACTACAGTGTTCTCTTTAAAAAAACGGGCGTCAGCTTCAACTGGATCTACGTCCCCATAAGCATCTAACCAGGTTTGGTAAAAGTCAGGCGTTGCTGCTACAGCATCTGTGCCGCGGGTATTGGGAAATTCAGGCCGAGGTATTTGGTCACCGGAGATAGACCAATAAGCCCAGCGTTGATGATCTGTTTGGAGCGTTCCTCTTTGGTCCAGGGCAAAAATTACTTCCCCATTGCTGTCGTTATTGTCACTAAAGAGGTCGAAGTACTCTGCCGAGAGAGCATAAGGACCAGAGATAATCTCATTGGTATATTGTATTACTTTATCCATATCCTCTTGCCTAAATTCGGGCGTACCGTAGGGGTCGCGGTAAACGGCAGCATTCAGATATAAGCGGGCCAATAATGCTTTAACAGCATCCTGGTTCATCCGGCCAGTTCCCTGATCGTTTCGGATGACGTTCACCACTGATAGTAGTTCGCTTTCCAGGTAAACGACGGCTTCCTGGCCACGAAGGATAATGGATAGCTGGTCAGAGCGTTCTTTCTCAAGTACAAGCCCCCAGTTATCTAGAATGAGCATATTCAGATAAGCTTTCATGGCCACCATTTCGTGATAGGCATCACGGGCCCTGGTATTACCGTTTTCGGCTTCTTCGGCTAGTCGCTCCGCTGCGATAACCGCCCGGGAAAGGGTCAAAGTAATATTGGTCCAGGTATCGGTTACCAGCCCATTGCCAGGAGTCATAACATGCTGGTGCACAGCAATGAACTTACCTCCGTCAAACCAATCACGGCCGCCCCTGTAAGGCAAAATTCCTTCATCAGAGGCCACTTCCTGTAATCCAAAGTTGGTAGTGTGCAGCCACACTCCGTAGCGCAAAAGCCCATACACCGGGGCGATGGAACCACTGACTATCTCAGCCTGTCCAGTGCCAGTTAGGGATTCGTCCAATATGTCTTCCTCCAGATCAGTACACCCGAGGAATGAAAAAAGCAGTGCCAAAACAATGATTTTATCGAATTTTATATGTTTCATTTTGTTAGTTGTCTTTATTTGGTAAATGGACTGTTATTAAAAGGTCATATCTAGCCCAAGCAGGTATGTCCTGGCGCGAGGATAAGTAAAGCGGTCAATGCCAAAGGTCTGGATGCCGCCCCTTCCCGAGCCAGTGTTGACTTCAGGGTCAAATCCTGAGTAGTCTGTCAACACAAATAAGTTTTGACCAGTTAAGGAAAAACTTATGTTCTGAAATATGTTCTCAAGGCCAATCTTTTCAGGGCTTAAGCGGTAAGAAAGGCTTGCATTATTCAATCTCATGAATGCGCCATTCTCAAGGTAGCGGGTAGAGACAATATTGGCATTGGTCAGGGATTCATTAGGGTACTGAACGGCAAAATCTGTGGTATTATTTGACCTGGCCAGTTGCGCTCTGTTGAAGAGCGTCATGGTAGTATGGTTGTACACTTTATTGCCGGCAGCCCCGTTGAAGTTCAGTGACAAATCAAACGACTTGTACCCTAAGTTTACATAGTAGCCATAGATGAGGTTGGGGATCGCGCTGCCTACCACCGTGCGGTCATCGTCCAGGACTTGTCCGTCCTCGTTGATGTCACGGTATATGCTCATCCCATCATCTGCGTTGATACCATCAAATTGAAGCATATAGAATGCCCCTAAAGGTTCGTTGTTGATGTATCCATTGATGGTTGCACCTGTTTGCCCTGAGCCTTGAGCGGCTCCGGTTACCAATACTGAATAGGGGGAATCTTCAACGGTATTTCTTATGTAGGTAATGTTACCACCTATGCTGTAAGAAAAATTACGCTGTGTTGTATTACTGTAGTCCAGTGCCAGCTCAATACCGTCGTTTTGGATAACCATATTGGGGATGTTTGTCCAGAAGGTAGCGGTAGGCTGAACCGGGTCGGCGGGCACAACCTCCAGTAATATATTGCTAGACCGCTTACTGAAATAATCAATGGTACCGGTTAGTCCATAGTCAAGAATGGCAAAGTCCAGGCCTATATCCACTTGGGTAGAGAGTTCCCATTGGAGGTTGGGGTTAGCTAGACGCGTGAATACAATACCGTAGGGATAGTCTTCCAGCGCATTACCCTCGGCATCAATGGGGTAGGTATTGATGCTGCCAGCACCGGTAGAAAGCCTGTCCTCTGAATAGCTTGCTTCGGTAATTTTAGAGGGGATCTCCTGATTTCCAGTCTGTCCCCAACTAGCCCGTAACTTGAGATTGTCAAATACTGAATTTTGCAAAAAACCTTCATTGCTAAGGTTCCAGCCCAAGGCAAAGGATGGGAAGTAACCATACTTATTATTTTCGCCAAACTTGGATGATCCGTCAGCACGAAGGGTCCCTGTAAAAAGGTATTTGTCAGCGAAGCTGTAGTTGACCCTGCTAAAGAATGATTGCAGCTCGTTTTTTAAAGCAGAGGCAGACACGGAGGTAGGATACTGATCTGTACTACTGTGATCCTGGAAGCGAGGGTCAATGTTGTTGTTGGCAAATCCGTCGTAGGATGTAATACGTGACTCATCAAGGAACTGCTGGTATGAATGGCCCCCTAATATGACTACTTTGGTTTTTCCTGTCTCCCAGTTATAGGTAAGTGTGTTTTCTATTAACTGGTTGGTATTGGAATACACGGAAGCATCCAGCGATCCATCAGAAATATTGGATTCATTAACTACCTCGGGAAAAGGTCGGTACTGCCGGTTTCCATTGGTTGTAGAAAAGTCAAAACCCATGTTTAATTTGTAAGTAAGCCCCTTGACGATTTCCAGGGACGGTGAAATATTGGCCAGTATCCGGTTATTGATAGCTTCGTCACTATATAAATTATACCGGGCAATGGGATTAAGTGCATTGGTGTTTAGCAAGGTTGGCTCTCCGTCTGTAAAAGGGGGAATAGTTGGGTTAAGGCTGAGCATATCGCTGATTGTGCCTGTGATGACTGGTCGCAAGTTTTCGGTCCTCGATGCTGTCAGGTTATAGTCAATGTTGAGTCTGCCATCAAAAGCCCTTTGGTTCATATTTAACCTGCCAGAGTAACGCCTTAGATGGCTATTCTTGAGGATACCTTCCTGATCTTGGTAGCCGACTGAAGTGAAGTAGGTAAAATTGTCACCACCGGCTCCACTCATAGAAAAATTATGGTTTTGCGATATGCCTTGCTGGGTCAACTCTTCCTGCCAATTGGTATTGGCACCAAAATCTTCTAGTGTACCACCGGTAGACACGACTTCGCGACGGAACTCATCGGCACTAAATACATCTAAATTTTTAGATATAGACGAAAAGGCAGTAGAGACCGATAAATTGACCTGGGATTGGCCGCGGCCTTTTTTGGTAGTGATCACAACTACACCATTAGCTGCACGTGCACCATATACGGCTGTTGCACTGGCGTCCTTGAGCACATCAATACTTTCTATGTCGTTGGGGTTAAGAAAATTAAGCGGATTGGTGGCTACCCCAGTAGAGCTATTGTCGAGCAAAAAGCCATCTATCACATATAGGGGTTGTGTACCGGAGCGCAAACTTCCAATCCCCCGGATAATCACATCCTGTGCAGCACCTGGCTCACCGCTGTTGGCAGCTACGGATACCCCGGCTAGCTTACCTTGTATCAACTCACCGGGATTAACCACAACGCCCTGATTAAAACTTTCATTGTTAATAGAAGAGATGGCCCCAGTAACGTCGGAGCGCTTTTGGGTACCGTAGCCAATAACAACTACTTCACTGAGTTGTGAAATATCCGTTTCAAGGGCTACTACTATCTGTGTTCTCCCATTCAAGACTACTTCTTTTGCCAGGAAGCCTACAAAAGAGATTTGCAGTACGTCATCTTCTTGCGCTTCAATGGCAAAATTACCTTCAATATCCGTTATTGTGCCATTATTGGTGCCTTTAACTAAAACAGTGGCACCGGGAAGAGGCTCCCCTTTATCATCAGTTACGGTCCCGGTAATTGGTTCCATTACATGAGAGGATAACAAATTTGTAATGAGCAAACGCTCTAAACTGCCATGGCTAGATAATGATTGGGCTGCTGCGACAGTGCTAAATGCAGAGATGAAAGCAGTCAGGAATTTTACAAAAAGTAATTTTTTTGACATGTGTGTAGGTTTAATAAAATGAATTGTTTTTGATAACTAAATTCATCATGAAAGCTACACTAACGCCTACTAAAACTTATTAACGGTATTTTAATTTATTGTTAATGGTAGGTTAAAATATGGGAATAATGTAAGGTTTATAAGATGCTCTTAGAGATATCTTATCATTTTGGAAATGCTTTTAAATACTATCTTATTGCTGGTGATTTGGGATATAATTTTTTAAAACCCAAAGAACTACAATGAACTGTATTTTTTTATTTTTCTTTAGCTCCTGTTGTTGTTGCTAAGATTTCCAAATGCCTATCCAGTCGGTCTTCATCAATGTATCCGTCCGGTGAACCCGCCTGTCAACTTCCAACCCCATTATTTACCTTAGCAAGTTTCCAGTTTGGCGGTAGCAGTTCATGCAGTCAGTTAACTGGTTGCTCTGGTAACCATTCAAGTACGTCCTGGGGGTAATCATAAGGATTGATATCCTGCAGTTTGCAGCTACCTAGCAGGATATACACTATAGCAGCTTTTAATGCACATTTTCTAATATTTTATAGTAGCGTTTTCGCCGGTACTTTACCTCTACGTCCAGTCCCTCAAGCAGCAGAGACAACTCACTGTAGGTAAGGCTAATGGATTGATCCTGATCCTTTGGCAGACGGAAAGTCCCGGGTACCGGCCACCGGCTTCTAGTCTCTTGTAGTATAAAATGAATCCGCTAGGCTCCCACACCAAAAGCTGCGTCGGCAATCCGATTCATCCGGTCCAGACGCTTACCTAAAAATATGTAGACATCCCCAGAACAGGCATCTCTGCCCATCCACTGTGGCCGGTACCCGGCTGCACTATGCCGCTCAAGCCGTCAAAGCCCTTTCTCATATCCACCGCCTGGCTAAACAAAAAGAAGTGCTGATGATGGCTCAGGCCGAACATGCCTTGAGTACTTGCTGAAGGTAACTTATC
>CAZZGE010000242.1:0-7087 GCA_964653665.1 uncultured Porifericola sp.
GATATATCTTCTTCAATAATTGCTTCCAAAAAGTTAAGAGAAGCGCTCTCTTCTTGCTTGCTCATACCGGTTTTGTTGATAAAGTGTCAAAATTCTATGTATACACACAGAATGTAAAGCACTTTCTAATATAATTTGTTCTTTACCTCAGCACGCCAGACTGCCGAGTCGTGGATACCCTCGCAACCCTCGCAAGGGTGCCTTATGGGTTAAATTGTAACGACGGGTATGCGGTCAGATGTTCACCGATTCGTAAGTAACTGAAAGGGACATGAGGCTGGGTGTCTGCTGGGACAGTAATTCCAAAACATTAGCACTTCTAACCTGCACTCGTCAGGATGTCTTCATAAAAGATTGGAGGCGAATAACGCAGTGACACCGGGACGCACGTCTGAAAACATTGAATGTTTCACCAAAGGTTTGGTCTTAGTTATATGGATTGGTAAGTTATAGGACTTGTAAAAACCTAATTTTACTTCTCACAACAGTTTACCAGCCAATGATTTGAGTCATGTTTCTGAATATGGACTGCCTTAGATTATGCACGCACCCAAAAATTAAGCATATTGTTTTTAGCTGACGAATATCAGTACATTACGCTATGGCATTTACCCGTTCACATCTCAGCAAGCTTAAGAAAGACGAACTGATTGACTTACTCTTGGAAAAGGAAGCATCCCAACTGGCAGTATCGCCGGATGAGTCGCTTCTACAGGCCTATATCAAAGAGATTATTCAGCTTTCTCCTGATCCACTCTTACTCATCAATCCGGAGAATATGCAACTGCAAGGTTGTAACTGGGAGGCCCTTCAGTTAATGGAATTAGATAATGAGGAGGGGCTCAAGCAATATCTAGATAATGTGCTCAGGGAACGTCCCATGTATTACGATATACTGGATGAAATGATTACTATGCTTTCGGAAGAGCCGGAAATATCTATGGAAATTGAGTTTTCTACCGCTACCCAGCATCTTCGTTACGGGGATATGGTTTGCCGCAAGGTAAAAGTAATGGGTAGGCCCTTCCTGATGTTGCGGGTGGTGGATATTACCGAGGTCAAACAATCCCACATCAGGGTTCTGGATAGTGAGAAGCAACTGGAAATGGCGCAGGAAATTGCTAAAGTAGGGAGCTACATCTATAAGCAGGAAAGTGGAGATTTTCAGTTCTCTAAAGCCTTTTCCAGTCTGCACGGTTTGGCGGTAAAGGATCGTACTCCTAAAAGTTTAAGAGACCTGCTAAGCTATGTACTTCCCAGCGACCGACCGGCTTTGCTCCAACTAATCCGAGAGCTTTATCGTAACAGAAAAGGTTTCAGTACGGAGTTTAGAGTCAGTTCCAACCAGGGTACCCAAAAACAACTGATTTGTATTACAAAGCCCGATCTGGACGATCAGGGTAAAATCCAGAAGGTCATGGTAACCCTGCAGGATAATACCGAGCGTGTGATGACCAATCAACGTTTGAAAGAAAGTGAAGAGCGTTATCGATTGACGGTAGAAAATACCAATGATGGCGTGTGGTACTGGGATTTCAAATCATTGAAAGGGTATATGTCGCCAAAATTTGAAAAAAATCTAGGCTTTGAAGATGATGTGATAACGCCCGAGTCCATTGAGAAGTGGTTCAGCAAGGTGCACCCGGAAGAAAGAGCTGCTTACCGTAAACAGTACGAAGCCTGCGTTGCGGGTGTGAATGATTCCTTTCGGATGGAGTTCAGGTATAAAGATCTAGATGGTAAATACATGTGGGTGGAGAGCGGTGCCACCTTGGTCCGTGACGAGTACAGTGAACCGCATTATCTGCTCGGAACCATTCGGATTATCAATGACCGAAAGCAGGTTGAACTGCAGCTTAAGGAGCAGGAGCGATTCTTGAAGATGGCTCAAAGAGTGGCCCAGGTGGGTAGCTGGATTTGGGATAAAGCCAGTGATAGCCTCAAATATTCTGAAGAACTGTATTACATGCTGGAGCTCGACACAAGCATTGTTGGCAGAGAAATCGGCAAGGAAGTAATCAAGATGGTCGCGGAAGAGGATAAAGAGATGGTTGATCGCTTTGTGGATGAATCCCAGAATTTACAGGACGACGAGCAACACATTATGGAAGCTAAGATCTATCTGCCATCCGGCAAGATCAAAGTGATGCGAACCATCGGTCGAGTATACCAGCGCAATACTCAGGGAGACATTACCAAGCTCATTGGTATCACACAGGACATTACCAATGACAAACGCCGGGAGCAGGAATTGGTTGAAGCTAAGGAACAGGCTGAGGTTTCTCGCCAGGCGAAAGACCATTTCCTGCAGATTGTTAGCCATGAAATCCGTAATCCCCTCAACGCTATCGTGGGCATCACCCGGCTGCTGGAGCAGGCTCCTTTGGGAACAAAAGAACTGGAGCAGGTCGAGACGCTAAGCTTCTCCGCTCACCATTTGCTCTCTATCATCAATGACATTCTGGATACTGCCAAGTTACAGTATGGTAAGATTACATTGGATCAAGTGCCCTTTACGTTGCAGGAACAACTGTTGCACGCAGAGGAACTCTTTCGCCCCCTGGCGGCGGATCAGGAAACGGAGGTATATCTACAGTGGGAAGATGGTTTACCGGAAGTCGTGGTAGGTGACCCAACCCGGTTCAATCAAATTATATTTAACCTACTCAGCAACGCGGTCAAGCATACTTTCAGAGGAAAAATTTTCCTGAAGTGCCGCTTGCCAAAGGAACGTAAGCATGCTTATTTGCTGGAGTTTATTGTCACCGATACCGGTACGGGTATCCCTGATCAAAACCTGGAGCGTGTTTTTGAAGCATTTGAGCAACAGGGGCTACTTACTGGCCAACAAAAAGGAGGAACCGGACTGGGGCTTTACATTGTGAAAGAACTGGTTGACCTGATGGGAGGTGAAATAGAGGTAGATAGTGAATTGGGTGTAGGCACAACATTGACTTTTTCGGTGTGCTTTGGGAAACCTGATCTTGGTCAGGAAACAAATTCGGATCGTTATAAAAAACAACCACTCAACCTATCTGATAAAAGTGTGCTTTATGTAGAAGATGCCACGTATAACCAACTGCTTCTCAAAGGTTATGCGCAGATGTATAATCTACACCTGGATGTGGCAGATAGTGTGGAAGAGGCGCTTGATAAAGCAGCCGGTCAGGTGTACGATCTAGTGCTTACCGATTACCAACTACCGGATGGTACAGGCATAGATGTAGCATCCGGGTTGAAAGAGATTATTCAACACGCAAAAGTACCTGTTATTGCTATTTCTGCTTATCACCTGGAAGAAAAATCCGAAGAATATCCGTTTGACGACTACCTCCGGAAACCCATTAATTTTGATAAGTTTTTTTACGTACTGCGTAAGTATCTCAAGGGTCAGATGCTAAAGCCACCAACGGAGCAAACTGCCTCAGGCTTCCAAGCAAGCGGTGCGCTGGAGTACCTGAAAAAGCATGAGCCTGAGCAATACTTTAAAGTAATTGATAACCTGGACGATGAACTAGCAATATTCAGTGAACAGCTCACTTACAGCATTGAAAGCCATCATTACTATCAGTACCTACTGGCTGTTCATAAGCTCAGTGGTGCCCTCAAGATGCTGGGCGAAGAGAACCTGCTTGATTTTCTCCAAAATATTGAGGACTTACCCGAAGATGCTGGAGCTAAAAATAAAATGATACAGAAGGTACGATCGGAAATTGCTTGCATTCAGAAAAAGTGTGTACATAGACGTAAATCAGGTAAAGAAGCCTGATCCTACTTCTAAGTTATAAGAAAATATACCCCATTTATCCAGATAATTAAACACAAACTGTCAAGCATTTTACCCAGTTAACTGGGGACTCAACGCTCTGCATTAAGTAAATAGACTTAACGTTGGTTGTTATAAATAAAAAAAACTTTATATTTCACACTCAAACTTGTCTTAATTTACCTCAGCAAGAACTATGGAAAGTGTTACTAACATCTTAATTGTGGATGACCATCAGATGATCCGCGACTTAATTGGCTTCATGTTAGAGGGTAAAGAAGAGTATTCAATAGTTGGTAAAGTATCTTCTCGCAAAGAAGCTGAACAGATCATCAGTAAGCAAAAAGTAGACGTTTGTATTCTTGATCTTTCTCTGCAGGATGAAGACGGATTGGAACTGTTGCGTACTACCTCCAAAGACCGACCCAACGTGAAGTTTCTTATCTTGTCTATGCATGCCAATCCCAGCAACATCCACCAGTCTATCAAACTGGGTGCTAAAGGCTTCCTGCCTAAAGATGCCTCGGGAGATGAACTTTTGAGAGGTGTTGCCGATGTGAGTCAGGGCAAAAAATATTACAGCCCATTGATTACCGAAGCATTAATCGGGAATTGGGTACCGGAATCTGCACCTAAAGGTGGCTACCTTGACAAAATTAATCAGTTAACCCGCCGGGAGAAAGAAATTCTTCACGCAGTGGTTGAAGGTAAAAGTAACCACGATATCGCCGACTACTACGGTATCAGCAAGCGTACTGCCGAAAATCACCGTTCCCGCATCCTCAAAAAGACGGGTGCCCGTAGCTTTATGGAATTAGCCCGTGTCGTTATGGAAAACCATATGGAATTGGTGTAACTTTTTTCACCAGTGCAAGACCCATCCAGCCGATATGCAAAGCTACTTTTTTATGAAAGTGGCTTTTTCTATTTTCAGCAGAAAAAACTGACAGTTTCAAACCTTCGGGCCTATGCTGAAAGGAGCTAAGGCAGTCATGCAACTTTTACTTGTCAACGCTAGCTGCCTGATCTTTTGCTTTACGGGAGTTTTATACACTTCTATTTCCCATGCCCAGGATAAGAAGGCAGCGATCTTTGGAAATGTAAGGCAAGCATTCACCGGAGAGGCAATCCCTGGTGCCAATATCAATCTTCTGACTACTTCCAGAGGTGCCACAAGCGATATCGAGGGGCGCTTCCTGATAGAGGATATTCCAGTTGGTAAATACGAAGTACGGGTTAGTTTTATAGGATACGAACCTCAGCGGATTTCCTTAGAACTTCAGGAAGGTGAAAGTCACGAGATTGAAGTAGAGCTGCAGGAAAATACATTGGCCCTCGAGGGGCTGCGGGTTACCGCACAAAAACGCAACCAGGTCGTACAGGAGGTGCCCATCGCTATGACTACCTACGAGGGTTCCTTTCTGCAAGCCAACAACCTTTTTGAATTTGACGCCCTGTCCGACTATGTGCCGGGGCTACAGGTGCAGATCCAGAGCCCAAATAATCCTGGCTTTGTGATTCGCGGTATCACCAGCGATAACGGAGATGCCCGTCTTGAACCTAGAGTATCGGTTTTTCAGGATGGTGTATCCATCAGCAAGTCACGTGGCTCAGTGGTAGAAATTTTTGATATGGAGCGGGTGGAAGTGCTCAAAGGTCCCCAGGGTACGCTCTTTGGAAGGGGGGCACAGATCGGTGCAATTCACCTTATCCAGAATAAAGCCCGTAACCAACGCTCGGCTTCTCTCAAACTGGGCTATGGTAACCTGAACCAGCAACTCCTGACAGGACACGTCAACCTACCGTTGGTAGAAGACCAACTCTTTGTAAGAGTGGCCGGTATCCTCAACCGCCGGGATGGATTCATCAAAAATCTCTCTGGAGGGCTACTTAACGGAAAGGACACCAAAGCTATCCGTAGCTCGCTGCGCTATCTTCCTACCCGTAACACGGTCGCTGATTTGATTATCAATTTTCAGCGCGATACTCCTCCAGGTACCGCCTTTCGTAGCGGCACTTACGCTCCGCCGGGCGGTGATACCAGTCCCTTTAGCTTTGCCGACCTGGAGCAGGGAGAGGCACTAGGGCTGGATCGTACTGTCGGGGGTGTTACATTGTTGGTAGATCATCGCCTTAATTCGCAGTGGGACTTAACATCCATCAGCGCCTACCGTTTTTTTGACTCTTACGAAGACTTTGACGGAGACGGTTCTCAGGCTCCGGTACTATCTCTAACCGAGGAAGCTATCGGGAACCAGATCAGCCAGGAACTAAGGCTCAACTATACTGGTGATCAGGACTTCAGCGGTTTCGGGGGGGTAAATTTTTTCTGGGAAGACGTATTGCAGGCTACGCCACTGGAGACCGACGAGCGAAGTCTGTTTGTCCTGTTTACTCCTTTTATTCGTGCCAATGTAGAAAATAATGCCGCCCTCAGCGAAGAGCAACAAAGTTTGATCCTGGACGCTGTGCCTTCCCAGCCGCTGATCAACCCAGACGGTACGCTGAATCAGGTGGCTACGCTACCGCAATTACCTTCTTTGCTGGGACCACTGTCCGGCTACCCACTGAACCCCTTTCACCGGGAGTCGCAAACCAACTTTGGGAAAAACTACGCCCTGGAAGTTTTCGCCGACGGCACCTATGCGATTAGCGACAAAGTGGATGTCACGCTGGGTATTAGGGCTACCTACGAAAATATCACCGGAGCCATTGAAACGGAGGACTCAGACATTTTTGGAGGTCTGAGCTTTGTACTGGGAAATTCTCCCAACAATTTTTTTCCTCCGAGCTATGGACGAATTTCACACACCGAATCTTTTTTTTCGGCAGTTGGCAGACTGGCTGCAGAATACCGCATCTCGAAGGCGCTCAATTTATTTGCTACGCTTTCACGGGGCCGCCGACCTAATGTCGTTCAGGTATTAGGCTCGGAAGTGAGCGTACTCAATGATGAAATTGTGTGGAGTTATGAAGTAGGTGCCAAGTTACTGAGTGAGAAGAGCCGCTTTCAGTGGGATATCAACGCTTATTTCTACGACTACCGCGACTTTCAGACACTGGTAGCCCGCCTGACGGAAGACCAGGGTTTGGTTTTTGAAAACCGCGATGTAGGCAATGCCACTGCGCTGGGTACTGAAACCTCCCTGCAATGGGCCATCTCGAAGTCAGTACAGTTGTTTGCCAATTATGGCTTTATCCACGCCTGCTTTGATGAGTTTGATGTAGATGGTAATGAACAGGCCCAGGCAGGTAATACTTTTCGCCTCACACCAAGACACTCGGGAGCGTTGGGGGCTAGCCTACAGTTACCGCTGAAAG
>CAZZGE010000243.1:0-2820 GCA_964653665.1 uncultured Porifericola sp.
CAGCGAAGGCCGTAAGGGAAACCGTATACGGCCCGGTGGATTGATAAGCGTGGTAAGCGTCGTATGTCGTTGCGGTATTCCCATCTCCAAAGTCCCAAAGTGTACCATTGACCTCAACGGAAGTATTTTGGAAAAATGCAGAATCCTGGAGACAGGCATAGGGTGCCGTTTCAAAGGCTACTTCTGGTGCTGGGAAAACGGTAATGTCTGCAAAGGCAGAGTCCCGGGCGCAGCCATTGTCCGCTATAAGAATAGCAGTATAGATGGTGGTGCTGTCACCGCTTGCCAGGTAAGTGTAGGTGGTGTCGGTCTCATTGGAGGTATTCCCATCACCAAAGTACCAGTTGTAGACCAGTGCCGAATCCGGTGAGGTGGTATTGAGGAAGTCTACGTCAAATGGTTCACAGCCTTCGTTATCGGGCAAACTGAAGAAAGCCCGGATGGTATTAGGCTTTACCAGTACCTGCCGTTCTAAAGTATCTGTACCGCATTCATTGAAGGCGAACAGTTGGATGTTGTAAACCACATTAGTGGAGTCCGGCGCCAGTAGCATCTGATCCGGCGGTATGGAATCCGTGTAGGAGACTGCGTATCCGTTTGAACCGGTGATTTCCCAAAGGAAAGATTCCGGCAGGCCCTGTGTCGTATTATTGATCGCCACATCCAATGGCGAACACCCTGCATACTGGCTGGCCTGAAAATTGGCGAGTGGCAAAGGTAGAACCAGTACAGAGTCGGTCATTGCTGCTTCTCCACAGTGATTTTCCGCCCGTAGTGTGATGAAGTAGGTAGTATCCTGCAGGCCTTGTTCATAGGCAATGGTACCGGGCTGTTCTTCCGTAGAGGACGCTCCGTTACCAAAATCCCAGTCGTAGGATACAAACTCGAACCCGATAGTGTTATTGGTAAAGGTAATAGGGAGCACTGCACACCCCATCGTGGTATCCATTTCAAAATCGATTTCCGGTGGGCCAGAAACAAAAATTTCTGCGCGTGCAGAATCTAGGCATCCGTATGCTGAAATAGCGTCCAGCTTAATGATATGCCAACCAGTGTCGGCAAAGGTGTGCACCGGGGTCTCCACTTCGTACAGCAAACTGTCGTTAATAGACCAGGCAAAGGCCACCGCATTTTGGCTCTGATGCAAAAGAGGTGTGGCTACATCTACGCATAGGCTGTCAATACTACTCAGGTCAGGCACGGGCAACGGGCGTACACATACCGTCACCTCATCCTCCTGAATACAATCGGTCCCGGGCAGTTGGAAGAAATAAGTCAGGGTGTAGCAACCCTCCTCCAGGCTGCTTGGCGCAAAAAGTCCAGAGGAATCGATAACACCCGGTCCCGTATACCATCCACCAGCCGGGCTCGCACCGGTGAGCTGCAAAGTGTCCAGTGAAATACAGGCATCAATAGGATCGCCGCCATCCACATAGCTCAGGTCAATGACCAGTACTTGCTTGAAGGTGGAAATCTCACAGGCACCAATTGTGAAAATATACTCTAGCGTAGTAAGCCCGCCGTCTGCTGCTTCCGGATCAAATACCCCATCTTCCGTTACAATTCCAGGCCGCCCAAGAGAATCCTGCCAGATTCCGCCTGCCGGGCTTGGCGTTGGCAGATTGAACAGCCCATCGGTAATGCAAATCGTATCTGTGGGCCCAAGGTCAATGACGGGGATGGTATCGATGATAAATTCATCCGAGACTTCACTGCTGCCACAGGCGTTATAGGCTATCAGAGTGTAAGTATAGGTACCTGCCCCAGAATAGGTTACTCCTCCCGGAAACAGCTCAGTACTGTTCTCTGGCATACCTCCCGGAAATGCCCATAGTACACTATCAACTTGATACCCCTGATAGTCTACTTCCGGAAGGAGCGTTGCCGATTCGCAGAAGTCCTCAGCGGGAGTCAGCAAGGGCGCTGGAGGAGCGAGGATGGTTACAGTATCGCTCCATGTGAGTTCCCCACATATATCGTTGAATACCGTTTGAGTGATGAGGTACTGCCCGGTATCCTGAAACACGAAGGAAGGCTCAGCAATCATAGGGTCAAAGCCTACATTTTCTGCAAAAGGCCCGGCAACACTCCACTCAAAGTTGAGCTGATCGCCCGAGCTGAGGTTGTCTACTTCTACGGTAAAGGGCAGGTCGCAGCTAAAGTTGCTGCTTAGTTGTGCGTCCACCTCAATGGGCGCTAATACCTCAAAGGATTGAGAAAAAGTGTTCGTGCCGCAAAAGTTATAAACAGTGGCAGTAACCGTATAGCTGCCGGCTCCACCGTAGTAGATTTCACCGGGGTACAAGTCAACCGATGTCTCTGGCTGCCCGCTGGGGAAAGACCATCGGATGGAATCCAGCTGATCCGGGTTATTGAGCGTTACGATGCTGCTGTTTAAATCAATCGTTGTCTCTCCACAGTCATCCGGAATCACCGGAAAAGACACGGTAGGCGTTTCCAATACCCTTATTGTATCCGACCAAGAAACGGGGTCACAGACCGGATTGCCTACCAATACATTCAGGACGAATACTCCGGTATCCGGAAAGGTGATTTCTGGTGCAGGGCTTGTCGCATCGCTGAATTCCACATTCCCTTCGCCTTCGTAAGTCCAGGTATAAGTAAGCTGATCGCCAGTAGAAGTGTTTTCCACCAGAACGGAGCTTGCTGTACACAAGGTATCCGCCGGAATGGAAAGGTCAAGCTGGGGGCCCTCCAGGATGTCAAAAGATTGCTCCGCCCCATCTTCCCCGCAGGCGTTGAAGACCGCTACGCTGACCGTATAACTGCCCGCCCCTTCTACCGTGATTGTCCCCGGGT
>CAZZGE010000243.1:2920-7015 GCA_964653665.1 uncultured Porifericola sp.
CTGAAGTTCCGCCATCTCGCAGTAGGTGTCAAGCTCGGCCAGCTCCACCTCCGGCTTTTCACTGACTTCCACCTCAAAGCTTTGCGTAATCGGGTCGCAGGCTTCGTTGCCCACCTCTACCGTGATGGTGTACAGCCCCGGTGCCGTGCCCGTGAAGTCAAAAGATGGGGCCGGTGCCGCGTCATCAGAAATACTGATGTTACCCGGACCAGAAAAAGCCCACGCATACTGCAACCCGTCGCCGGTAGAGTTATTGGCCGTTGTGATGCTCCCGCCCTCGCAGACAAAATCGGCGCTGAGGCTAATATCCAGGTCGGGCCCTTGCAGGATGTCAAAAGATTGCTCCGCCATATCCATCCCGCAGGCGTTGAAAACCGCTACGCTGACCGTATAACTGCCCGCCCCTTCTACCGTGATTGTCCCCGGGTCAAAATCATTGGACGTCTCCACCGGCGTCGCGCCCGCCGGGAACTGCCAGAAAACCGAGTCCACCAGGCTCTGATTGGGGTAATCCGGCATCAGCTGAAGTTCCGCCATCTCGCAGTAGGTGTCAAGCTCGGCCAGCTCCACCTCCGGCGGCTCGCTAATCTGCAAATCGAAGTTTTGGGTAATAGTCCCGCAAACTTCATTGCCTATGGCGACCGAAAAAATGTAACTCCCGGGTGTAGCCTCACTCAAATCAATTGTAGGTTCCTCCCCGGAAGAAGGAATGAAGTTTATCGTACCCGGCCCGCTGTTCTGCGTCCATTCGTACGTTAGGTTATCACCAGCCGAGTTATTAGTTACGGTGATCTGATCGCCAATGCAGGCAAAATTCGTATCTACCGAAATGTCCAGACCAGGCCCCTGAATAATAGTAAAGGTGTGGGAGTCCGAGAGGCTGCCACATTCATTGCTGGCGGTTACTGTAAAGGTGTAAGTGCCTGGCTCATTGTAAAGTACTGGGCCATCGAGTTGCAGCCCATCAAAAGTGGACGGTACTCCATCGGGAAAGGACCAAGTAACTTCTTCAACAAGGCCCGGCTGATCATAAATGGCTAAAGGCTGAATAGAAGCGCTATCGCAAAACTCGTCCGGCAACTCTTCTAATTCCACGGATGGACGATCTCGAACTATGATCGTTTCGGTCCACGTATCACTGCCACAATCACTGGAAGCGATGAGTGAAATGGTATAGGTTCCCACTTCATTAAATTCAAAAATCGGATCTGGAGTATCAAGGCCGGTGCCACCAACAAAGCTCCAGCCAGTAGCCGGAACTACTGACCACTCAAAAGACAAGTTGTCTCCGGTACTGTTGTTGGTTGTATTGACCTCAAGTGGCGTACAAGCCTCCTCTGTGTTATAGTCCAAAGCTGCGATAGCTTCCGGCCCTTCCAGAACGGTGAAGGGTAAGGTAGCGACCGATGAGCCACAGGTATTGGTGATCGTTACGGAAATGTTGTAAGTGCCTTCATCGGGGAAGAATATGTTGGTAGGATTTTCCCCAGTGAAAGTAGCAGGCGTAGCCCCCGGAAATGACCATTCTAAAGTAGGTGGATCATTGCAGGTGCTAAGGTTCTGCATGGTAAAATCGACATTAGCACTACCGCAGTATACATCGTCAATGGGAGCAATTTGTCCATTCGGCCCATCGGCTACGATAATGGTCTGCTGATGGGTTTCCTCTCCGCATTCATTGGTCACGGTCATCGTCAGGGTGTATTCCCCAGGGTCGGCAAACCTGATTTCCGGCTGGGGTGAGCTGGCATTCGTACCATTGATGTAGGAGAAGTCCCCTGACGATGGTGGATCGCAGGTGGTATCGCTATGTCCAACCTCCCAAGAATACTGCACATCGCTGCAGTTGGACATATTAATGAAGGTATTTGACAGGTTGTCGACCGTCACTTCCAGTGGTGAACAGCCCGTCAGGGTGGAGCAGGTGAAGTTGGCTTCAGGGGTGGGTTGTATGCAGATGAAGCGGGTGGTGGTGTCTGGGCCGCAGTTGTTACCTACTACAAGGTCTACCTGATAGTCGCCAGCGGCGAATTGTACTTCTACGGAATCCGCTAAAGCATTCCCAGACACAAAAGTATGATCTCCCTCATCAAGAGCAGTAATAATCCACCGTGTGCTAATTTCATCGCTGCACATACCATTATCAAAATCTATTCCATCCATTGTTTCGTTAACCAAAGTAAAAATAGTGGTGTCACATTGAGGCGGCTCCGGCATAATGGACATTTGCGCAGTTGGTCTCCGCCCTACTCGGATGGGGCGAATGGCCGCTTCTTTTTCATCGCAGGGATTGATGGCTCGGATTACAAATTCGAAAGCGTCAACAAAATCTCCGGCATCGGTCCCACATGAGATTTCGTTAAATACATGATTGATCGTATCGGGCAATGTATTTTGAGTGTAGGTTATAGTATCCGTGCCGTCGTTGATTGTAATATAGTAGATCGTCCCTGGGGTATTCAGTTCAGTATTAGTAATCACAAAATCAATATCGTCAGGCAGGCAGACAGTCGTGTTACCACTATTTTGAACGCCTAAATTAGGGTTTGTCCCGTTATATATTAAGTACGTCGCAGTAGAGGAAGGGCAGTCACTGAAGCTATTGTCTGTAACTGTGTATTCCAAATAAAACAACCCTAATGGATACTCGTGCGTAAGGCTGGTATTAGGTGGCGGAGCATCACTTGTCCAAGGCTGTGAATTATCCCCCCAGTCGATAGTATAGGAGTCGCCACCAGCCGTACTCCCTCCATCCACTATCGACAGATTAAAAATAGACATAGGACCGTCGGTAGCACATTGCTTAAATTCCCCGGCTAGAATAGCTGAGGGTGCAGGCTGTACATTTATTACCTGCGTAACAGTGGAGCAGGTATCTCCATTCTCACTCAGTGCTGAAAGGGTTACTGTATATTGAGTAATAGCTTGATTTGCCGTAAAGGCGTGTGCAGCATAAGGTCCCGTAACCGTATTATCATTAATCCCCGTATCATTATTATCCTCCGCCTGCGGGTCGCCAAAGTCCCAGGAGTAGGAATAGCCGGAGGTGACCGGATTTGCCGAAAAGGTGACCGGCTCCAGCCCACAGGGTGAGGTTTCGGAGACCGTTATTGAAGTAGGGCACTGGGCTTGTAGGTGCTGAAAAGAAATAGCCAGCAGGGCTGATAGGAGTAAAATTCTCATTTGATGTTTAATTTCTGGAAACATAAGAGGAGTGGCTTAGAACCTTACCGGGCATTTCCCGTCGTACAGTTCAAACTTACCAAGCGCTGCACAGGCTTTGCGCTTTCGCTGATTGTTAAGGTTTACCCGAAGATTGATCTCAATCACCCCCAAGGTTGTAGCGGAAGCCAAACCAGTGAGGTTGATGTCATAAGTGAATCCCAGCATCATCCCGCTACGACGTTTTCTCCAAGGCTTTCCTTTATCAGTGATAGCAGCCATATCAATGCCCGCATTGAGGATCATAGTCACGGTATTGCGGTTGAGTACCGGACTAAAGGTTGCTGCATCACCTTCCTGGCCTCCAAATGGGAATTGGACGAAAAGCCCTGTATAATAAGCTTTGGAAAAGACGTAAGCACCAATCGTCTGCAAGTTAAGCTGGAAGTCAGCCTGTGTATCCCAGCGGAATTGCGGTGCGATGTACGTAGGAGCTTGTATACCTCTGAAAGAGGTGATTTTGTGAGTGGTCCCTGCATGGAATGTCATCCGGGCAGGGATGGTAAACCCTCCCGCGCCATCCATGAGTTCCTCCACCGGCTGATTGACGTTGGATAATGACAATCCGACCGTAAAAAGCGTTTCTTTGTACCTTGAAGGGCTGAGCCGCCCACGGAGCATTACACCAGCATTCAAGCTGGGATACAACCCACTGGACAAATCAAGGACTGTAGGAGCTGTGATCAACCCGCCTACTGGATCAAGAAAGTCCGAGTAAATGAAATAGTTGCCACGCAACTGCTTCTGCATAAACCCAAACTGAGCCCCCACTCTTAAGTCTAGCCGCTTCAACTTGCCTCTATCGTTGTTACGTGCGTGTACAAGTGGCTGCTCGTGGCTCACGGCAAAAGCAGCTCCGAGCGTCCGCATTGG
>CAZZGE010000244.1:0-6960 GCA_964653665.1 uncultured Porifericola sp.
AAAATAGCTATTACGAGGGATTTTTATCTCTTCTTAAAAATCCTAGGGTAGTGTATTCTATGACTTAAAAAACCTATCATTCAGTTTTAAACTTCTCTTGATATGTGGGTAATAAAAATACTGAAATGGTTCCTGCTAGATTAACTGCTAAGTCAGCATGTCTTTCGGTAGGTTTTGACCCGTTTTCACTTACGCCATGAGCATCACAATAAAAATTTCTAAGTGGGGCCATGCCATTAACGTTAGCGCTTCAACAGTTATATTATTACAAACATCATAAAAGAATATTATCTAAATCCTGATTACCAATAATCCTGGTGATCTCTACTGTGCCGGATTCAATACGATAAAAAATACTATCTACACCGCATACGCTGCGCCTATATCCTAACCTTATATGGTCTACTTCCGGATACAGGAAAGGCTGGTTAGCTATCAGTTCAAATCGTTCAAAGAAAGCCTGATAGTATTTATCTGCCTGCGCCAACCCAAACTTTTCAAGTCCAAACAACCATATTTGATACAGATCTTCTTCTGTCTCCTGCGAAAGCTTATATTTTGCCATCGCGCTTTGCTCTTTCTTTAAATCGGGCTAACAATTCATCACGGGTTTTTTCAGTTACCTCTGTAAAGCCACTCTGCTCCCCTTCAATAAGCTTTGCGCGTATCCATTCCAGTTCTTTTTGCCGTTGGCCAGCAATCCGGTCACGCTCCCTGCGGATCAGGTCATTCACCACTTCACTTTTACTGCTGTATTCTTGGCTGTCTACCTGGGCTTTCAGCCATTCATCATTAGGTTTTGTAAACGTTATGCTTTGTCTGGCCATAGTTATTTTTCATTTATTGATGTTGGTTCAATTATACACCAAATACGCACCAATTACAATAATAGTCTTTTTCTATGTATTTATACACGTTTGTATTTCGAGGTGGTATCCTATTTTCTTCAGCTCTCACCTACAGTGATAATTCCTAAAAAGGACTTATACAAAATCAATAATTATATTAGTTTGCCAAACCATTAATGCAAATAAACAACGATAAAATAGCATATGAACGCGGTTGAAATAGAAGATGCCATTTCGGAATTAGCCAGCCAGGCACAGGCCGCCGCAGATTATATCACTGGATGGCGATAAGTTTTAGGGAGCTTCGGCTCCTTTTTGTGCTTGACTGGGGCAGATAGGAGAAAAATAAGATTTGAGAAATGCCTAAGCTTCCCATCCCCAAATGAATATGACAAAGTATTCAATAATCTTTACCGTTATCGCAATTAATATTGGCCAGCTAAAATATGTCGTTTATGCAAATACTCTTATCAATAAAATATATTGTACATTATATTTTTGATAAAAAATTAACTAGCTTTTAAAGTTGATTTTTCCTTTTTAAGTACTCCTCAAGAGTCATTTTTAAATAAAACATAGATCCCTTAAAAGTAAACTTAGGCAGGAATCGTCATTGAAAAATCATAGCAACTGATCGTCTCTAAAGAATCTATTCTTTTAATGTAACATCTAAGATGCTATCATATAAATGCCAGGCTTTCCAACCAGATTCCTTTCCCTCATTTTTACTGTCAATTGTCATGATTTTATATCTAATGGGCTTATGGATGAGAACAGCGTGTTTAAAGTATGCTGTTTGAAAGATCTTGTCAGGAGTAGTTTTTCTAAAGGTGACCGTAGTTTGTACCCGCTCCAGATTAACACCCCAAGCCTGTAACGTCACTCTTTTTAATAATAGGCTTTTGGATAGGTGGTTTTGAAAGTCAAAGCAGTACACCTGAACTAGTGGATACTCAGGAGGTATTTGCTCATTGATATCTACCTGCTTCAGTAAGTCAGGATATTTCCCAATATCTATAATAATGGGAATAGCATCTGCCCGCACTACCTTCTCGCCAAATACTTGACTGGAAGCTTCAAAAGATTCTGTCATGCTTAACATTTTCTCCTGTTTTGTTGCAGAATCCGACAGTGTAATTTCAAAGACCGCTGAGTCAGGTGTAGACATTGCCGTTTTACCTTCTGCTATCATTTGGTATTCGATACTTAGCAGACTACGTCCAGTTTGCATCACTTCCCATAACGCTTGAGAAGTATGATTGTCCAGGGAGAGCGTAAAAACCTTTTCTTGCCAATCGGCTGTCTGGGTGATTGCAGGTTCATTTTCTGCCTGGGCTACTTCACTGACCAGCGGAGCTTCTCCGATACGAGGACAGATCAGTTTTGCTTCTATTTTTTTATAATTAAGGGGGCTGAGATATACTGCACCTAAATTGTACCTATTCCTCAAATTCGCTTTGATCTGAGCTACCAATTTGTTACCAGGGATAGTTTGCCTTACCTTTATTTGAACAAAACTACGATGACGGAAATACCCCTGGTCCCCGCTTCTTTGACTTCCGGTGTACCGGGTCTGCACAAAGGAAAAACTGGGCTTACCAGATATTTCCTCAGCGATATAAAGATTTGAAGCATGGTAGTAGTAGTGCGTAGAGTCTTTGTAATCTCTATAAATCATTACACTGTCCAGGGGGTATTGTACCGAGAAGTCAGGCTGGGCTGACGATTGCACTATCGTTGAGAAATAAAACAGGGAAAAGAGTATCCAACCAAGTTTCATTAGCGATAACTTTTTAAGTCTGGAAATAATGTCTTTAGTTGATGGCTGCTCAGATACACCTCAGTACTTGTAGAACGCTCCCAGTGAACAGCTGCTCTTTTTTGTCCATCTTTCATAATCAGCGTAATACGATATTCAAATACAGGCAATTGCTCGGAAGGTACAAAGAGAGGACCTGTCTGATATATGCCATCGCGGTCGGCATGTATCGCCGGTAAGTACCCCAACTGCCTGCCCGATGAAGAGGCCTGCAGCGACCTGGTATCTATCGTCATTTTTTTGGCGCCACTTTCCACAATCATATCCAGCACCTCAAAGGTCAGCATTCGCTCCGTTGAGGCACTGGTACCGTTGGTAACAGCATTACGAATATTACGAAAGCAGGAATTACAAGGCTCCACTTCGTAGTCGATCCATACCTTTTCCAGGTTCTCTGCTTTATCAATCCAGTGGGGTAAACTTTTCAAATCCAGATAGACGCGTCCTCCCATGGGTATTCTTGGAGTATCTGAGTCAAAGGAATACACGTAGGCCTGGGGCATGCGTGTTTCTTCCCCGTAATCGGTAAACAAGAGATGCAACTGACCCAGTCTAATGGGAAAGGGAAAATTGTTGACCAAATACTCGTTGCGCCAGTTACTTGTGTCAAGGTTTAGTTGACCCAGTGAACCGGGGTCGGCAAAGTTGATATAAACCGGTACAGACAATGAAGGCACCGAGTCTGCGTCAGGCACCAGGGTCATGCTTCCGTTAATACCCATGCCTTCTGAAAAAAGAACCATCATCTCATCCAGGTTGCAGGTGTCCGTTTTCCAGGCAATGCTGATGGGGTTATCAAGTTGAGTATAAGCCTGTACACTGACATTTTGTGTCCCATACATTTCAAGCTCGCTTAGGCGAACGTCGGGCTGATGCCGGAGAGGTAAAGGTAGCAATTTGGCCTCCCTGTTTCCGTATCTGCGAAGGGTATAAACTCCCAGGAGGCTCTCTATTACTTCCACCTCCTGAGACCGAATACCGGCGTCTAGCATAGCATGTACCCTCACAGTTGCCTGGTGATCAGAATCCGTTCCACCGTAGGCAGTCAACAAATGGTAGCCTTTCTCTACTTCCCATCGTAGAGTAAAGCGTTTGGGCACATAATAATAGGTAAGGCTGGCGGGGTTTTCATCCTCGTAAAGATAGAAATCAATAGGTAAAATATCTTCATAAGCCAGCATGGCATCCTGGTAGATATCCTGCCAGAGAGAGACCTTCCGATTACCCGGGCCGTATGGCTTTCTGTCGAGAGAATCCATTGCAATAGTATCCGCGATAGTCTGGTAAGGTAATGACTCACTTTCGTCTACCAAAATCATTTTTTTTTCAGGTTTGGGTAAATACCCTTTTTCCAGAGTTGCGGCAGTACCGGCAGGCCGATATTCAGCTTTGACGATGGGGCTAATTTCACGCTGAGGATTTGCCCCCCACTTTTTTTCAAGCCTGTAAGTATAACAAATAAGCTGATTTCCTGCTTTTTGGGGTGTTTTTCCAAAAGAAACCCGGACGTATTGGCTCTCCAGTACTTCATCGCGCTCTGAAGGTGCGCTTAAAGTAATGCCTAATGGACTTCTTAAACCCTGTAGGTGGGCTTTTTGCAAAGGAATCTTCCTAACAGGCTTCCTCCCCTGATCGAGCACCTCTACCCAAAGATATGCATCCTCAAAGCCCTGATACTTGAGTACAAGTTTGAGTACCCTTTCTCCTTCCTGCTCCAGGTAAAGTCCCTGTACCTTGCTCTCGTAATCCGAAAAAGTAGATGACAAACAACTTAGATCGTATTGAGGCGACAGTACCCTCAACTGGGCCTTTATCGCCTGTAAGCTAAAGGCAATACACAGGAAGCTCGTCAAGCCAATTTTGAATAAATTGGAGAACATATCAAATCATTTTATCGGGCATAGCTTATAGAGAAAAACGCTCTTTCGGGAATGTTGGCTTCGTTGGAAATGGTATAACCTGCGCTGATAAACACCGCATTAGTGATAAAGAGATTCACTTCCATGTTACCAGTCAGTAGCATTTTTCGGGGAGGAATTCCTCGTTCTGACGTAAAGTATTCGTTATACAATCCTTCGTTAAGCACCCTCATAAATGAGCCATAGAAGCGAAAAGAAAGGTTTCCTACTGCAAATTGCTTCAAATCTTCTGCGCTTCTGCCTTCTTTCTTGGGGTCAACCAAAGGGATACGGTACTGCAGATCCAGGGAGCTTTGGAGTACCGGAATAAATATTTCTTCTCCAGGAGCTCGCGTGCGGGAGTCTAATACTTTACTTCCCAGCCGAAAATTAAAGATGCCTCCTTTAATATCTTTGTTAATGGCGTCTCCTCCGTTAGCGAAGTAGGCCTGTCTGGAGAGAGAGAAGTTAAGTAAACCACCCAGTTGATTGAGTAAATCATCAGAAAAAGCTTGCAGGGAGTCTGTACGATCTACTGTGAGGGTAGGTAAGGTATTATATATATACATGTCCCAGGTGCCTTTACCAATTAGAGCATTCAGTTTATATGTTTTCAGGGTTACATTGGGTGCGGTGCCGGTAAAACTAGCTGAAGCCTGATCCAGCACCGAAGCACTGGTCAACGTAGTATCCTGAAATTCACGAATATCCCGTTCTACGATTTGGCCGTACCCTAAACCTGTTATCAGACAGGTTAGAATAAGGGTGAGCATTAAAATTCTCATGGTTAGAGCATTTAGGTTTAAAAATTTGATAGCTGAGTTACTGCATACTAATCTTTCGGATAAAGATGTTGCCATACGTGCCCTTCTGATCAATCACATAGATGTTATGATCATCATCTACCACAATGCCCTGAGGGTCAAAGAATAATGGATCCGTCATGATATCATCATAGTTATCTCTATAGATAGAGGTAGCACTCCCGGCAATGGTATACACTTCTTCCTTTTGCATATCAATAAATCTAATGGCACCGCCGTCGGTCAGTATCAGGTTACCATTCACCGGTCCCTGGTAAATGATACTATCTTCTTGTTCCTGCAGGCAAGGCTTCGTATGTTCAAACTCTTCCTTCATCCGCTGTCCGGCCCGCAGGCTCATCTTCAGGTGAATATCAATTTGTTCTACATCGGCAATGTAAAAAGGATCGGTGGGCTTGTGCTGATGCTGTGTCTTGTACTGAAAAGGAACATGCAGCGGCCTTACGTCAGCCATGCGCTCCAGGTGGAAATGTTTGGTTTGCTGGCTATCTACTTCAAAGGCTTCTATTACCTGCTCATGACGTCTGAAGGTGATCGGTTCCACCTTACGGTCTTTTTTCTGGCTGCCGTTCATGGAGGAATAACCCAGCAGTAGCACCTGTTGCTCTTCAAGCATTGCCTTTCGCAGCAAACGGTAGCGTTTAGCCAATTGGGCTTCGGCGGTGCTGGCGGCCAGATGGGGTAGGGGAGAGTTAAAGTAGATCTTGTTAAGCAGGTCTTTTTGTCGGGCAGAACCTGAAGCTTTGAGCAGGCCACTTAAAAACTGCGTTTCTTCCTCATCAAAATGTAGCTGGGCATCCAGTCGCAGATTGGCTTTGTCGATGTAGAGTTGGTGGTGCTTATCTTTATGAATCACGTAGCCCACTTCCTCCAGCGTTGTACGGTAGCGGCTGATGGTAGATTTGTTTACTTCAAAAAACTCGGCATACTCTCGGGCTGTTCTCCGGTAAGGTGTCGAGAGATGGGAAATGAATTTCAACAGACGCACAATGGTAGTAGTATCGCTCATAGTTTTAGGTTGTTTACTATTTTACTGGCAATTCCAAAAAAATGCAACCCCCTATAACTGCATGTATATATTCTTCATTAGTGGGACAGTTAAAAAAAGTATTTTTGGTAATGTTATAATGACCATCTGATGAATGAAAGATTAAATAATTTAAGTGCTAAATGATTTGAGATAGTATTTTAAGCAAAAGTATTGTAGGGAAAATATTAGTTTTTTACATTCACATGAATGGATAATTATTTTCTCATTGTAACTAAGAAAATTTTTGTGATTCTTGTGAATGAATAATTACTAGGCAGAATATTACCTAGTAATTTTGGGAAACTTTTAAGGCATGAATAAGCAAGCTACCCTGTCAGTATTACTGCCGGGTAGAAGCATATACTCGAGGATGAGCTACCGCATCCGTGTAAAGCTATGGCGATTGAAGCTGCGGCGAAACTTCCCCTGGCCCATGATGTAAAATGGCTGGGTATCTCGACGGATCTCAGCCTGGTTGACTAACTGGCTCTCGGAACTGAGTGACATATGGGCACCTTCACGCTCTACAAAATAGCTTTGG
>CAZZGE010000245.1:0-6880 GCA_964653665.1 uncultured Porifericola sp.
GAAGAGCTTAGCGAGCTGAGCGTCCACATCAGAAATGACTTAATGCAAACTTCGCCTCGTAAATTAGACAGTGAGGCCAAAATCAGGGAGGCTGTCAAACGCAGCAATGAAAATCTGGATATTGAATAAAGAAAAAACCGCCAAATCAGATTGAAATGGCGGCTGGTTTTTTTAGCTGACTTCTTCTTTCAGCATATTGGGATAATTTTTCTTAAACTTTTCTACCTTAGGTACCGCAATGTTGACGATATACCGGTCATTGGGATTATACTCGTAATAATTCTGATGATAGTCTTCTGCCACATAAAACTTGTCTAAAGCACTGACCCTGGTAACAATCTGATCCTTGTATTTGCCACTCTGAGAGAGTTGTTCCATATAGTTTCTTACGATCTCCTGCTGTTGCTGGTCGTGATAAAATACTTCAGAACGATACTGCTTACCGACGTCAGGCCCCTGGCGGTTGAGCTGAGTAGGGTCGTGGGTCCCAAAAAAGATCTCTACAAGTTCGTGATACGTTACTATGGAGGGATCATAGAAAATTTGTACGCTTTCGGCGTGATCGGTTCTTCCGGCAGCTACTTCCTGGTATGAAGGGTTTACCTTTTCGCCCCCGGTGTAGCCGGAGATCACACTTTTGACACCTTTTACTCTTTCAAATACCGCTTCAACGCACCAGAAACAACCTCCGGCAAATGTAGCTGTGTCCAGCGCTTGCGCCTCAGAAGCACTTATAGCGGCGGGCTCTACGGTATATTCAGAGGGTTGTAACTGACCCTGCGCCTGCTGACCACCGCCACAGGCGAACAACAGCAGACTGATGAATGGCATAATGTATTTCATAACTGGTAAGTTTTTTCTAGTTATCCTACTTTATTGAACCCAGCAATGAAGAAATGGTTACCTCTGCCCACAGCACCTTATTGGCGGCAGATGCACACAAGAAACTGTAAGCTTCTGTAACTTAAGTATAAAAGTCTCTAAGTCGGCCGAAATTATTATACCATACTTGATAATAAGGATGTAATATTCTCGCAAAAAATTAAATAATTTGTTACAACGTTAATCAGGTATATTCAACTATCATGGAAAAAATTATAACAAGTAATTATTAAAAAAATCTAAATCTTAATTCCCTTAAGCTTAATGAAGTACGGTGCTTTATCAAATTATGAAATTTTCAAAAGCCCATATTCCTGCCATTAAAAAACAATTATTCATATATATAATAATTGGATAAGGTAATTATACGCATATAAGAAAGTGGTTTAAATCTATACATAATTATCAATTATAATTATAATATTTACGATAACTTACGATGTGTGTATAAACCAGCTATGTTAAGGCAAGCGTTTGTAGTAGTCTTTCTTTTCCTATTCCTTACCTCAATGGTACAGGGGCAGCACCACAGTGTGTCTCCCTCTCCACTACCACTTGAGGTAAAGCTACCCGATGGCAGCAGCCTACACCTGCAAGCTCAGGGGAATGACTTTGTAAACTGGTCTGAAACACTGGATGGCTACACTGTTCTTAAAAATGCTTATGGATACTACGAATATGCTATCCGCCAGGGTAAAGAACTGGTAGGCAGTGGCATACGTGCTTACGACCCTGACCAGCGAACAATACAGCAGATGCGGCAGATCATGGGCATTCCCCGCCATTTATCTCCCCGGGCTGAGGCGGACAAAGCTACCTCCCACACATTGTCACCGCTGGGTACCCAGAGCAATGAACTACGCTCCGTTGTCCCCACTACCGGTAATGTCAGACTATTGGCCATATGCATTGAATATCCTGATTTACCCCATACTTTCTCTACCGAGCGTATGAGCCAGATGTTGAATGAGGGCATAGACGGTAAACCCTCGTTCAGGGATTATTTCCTGGAAAACAGCTATGGACAACTGGATATACAGGTGGATGTAGCCGGATGGTATACAGCGGAGAATAATTTCGCTTATTATGGCGAAGAAAATGGAAAATCTCGGGCTCGCGAACTGGTGGGTGATGCACTCCTGAAAGCGGACGAGCAGGTAGACTACAGTCAGTATGATAATGACGAGAACGGTGCTGTAGATGGCATCATCATTATTCACTCCGGTCCCGGGGCAGAAGAGGGCGGACGGCAGGAGTATATCTGGTCACATCGCTGGACGGTTCCCTTTGCCAGCTACGACAATACTTTCATCTTTGACTATACCATTCAGCCGGAAACCCGGAGTGCCCGGTACGGCGGAGATGTGGGGATTGGCATTTTCTGTCACGAATTTGGGCATCTGCTGGGACTACCCGACCTGTACGATACCAACTCCGAAAACGGCAGCAGCCACGGTATTGGAGAATGGGGGCTGATGGGCTCGGGAAGTTGGCTGGGCCTGGAAGATTATCCGGCGGGGCTGAGTGCCTGGAGCAAAGAGAGGTTGGGCTGGATCACCCCTCGGGATATTACTACTCAATATGGTAACTTCACGTTGCGGCCGGCCCATGCTCACGCTGATTTCTATCGTATAGAAACCGGACGGCAGGGAGAATACTTCTTGCTGGAAAATCGCCAGAAAGCTGGCTACGATGCTTATCTCAAAGGGGAGGGGCTGGCCATCTGGCATATCAATACCGACAAAACTAACCTCTACCCGGCACAAAACTTTGTAAATGCTGATGAGAACCTCAAAGGGGTAGATCTGGAAGAAGCGGATGGTGATTTTGACCTGGATGCCAATCAAAACCGGGGAGACGGAGGTGATTTATACCCCGGAACAAGTAACCGGCGTGCTTTTAACTTTGCTACCGCCCCCAATTCAGATAGCTATTTTCTTGAAGATGAGACCAAAGAAACCGGAGTGAGTTTAAAAAACATTACTCATACTGTGGATGGACTCGTCAGTTTTACCAATTCGCGTCTTTTCAGTAACAGTGGAGAGAACTGCGAACGGGCGCTCATTGCTTTTGAAGGTAGCAATGAAGTTCCCGAAACTTTAGGTTGGTTTGAATTCACCATGCCCCGTGATGGAAGCCTGCAAATTGATACCCATGATGCTGGCACAGCCACAAATGTCGCCCTTTTCTTATCCTGTAATGACAATGAGCCCCAGCTAGAAGTATTTTCTGAAAATGGTGGTGCAGGCAGTCAGCCTGTAGAGCTGAGAAACTTACTCTCCGGACAAAAAGTGTTGATAGCCTGGCAAACTGCAAACGGTGGATCAGACAGGGTCTTTAGCTTTAATCTGCGAGTAGAAGGTCAGGTACTGCCACAGGATTCGCTGGCACTGGTGGCCATGTACCAACAGTTGGACGGTGAAAACTGGCAAAGGCAGCAGTACTGGCTCCAGTCTCCCGTCAGCGGCTGGCAGGGAGTACAAGTAGAGAACGGACGTGTCGTTGGATTGGATTTCCAGCAGGCTGGCTTAAAAGGGGAGCTGCCTCAGGATATTTACGCACTGACTGGCTTAGGAAATCTGCAAATCGCTGGTAACCAAGTGACAGGTATTTTGGATGACAGAATAAGTGCTATGAGTCAGTTGGAAAGTCTGGTACTCCACGAACCCCAACTTACTGTCAATTTTCTGCCTCAGCTTGCCCTACTGAACCAACTGCGGCTACTCAGCCTGAGAGATGTAGAAGTGGATGCAGTTCTACCTTCAAACTTGGGAACGCTGGCTGATCTGAAAGTCCTTGAGATTGTCAACGCCGGGCTTTCCGGTGCTATTCCTGCTTCAGTAGGAGATTTGGAAGAACTCCGTGACCTGGATCTCTCTCAAAATCGGCTGACGGGTGTACTACCTGTTGAGATAGCTACTCTGGGTAAACTGGAATCTTTTCGTGCCGATCAAAATCTTCTCAGTGGCAGTCTGCCAGCGGAGTTGGCTGCCTTACCTGCCCTGGAATTCCTCTCTCTGGAGGACAACCTTTTAAAAGGTATACCCGGAAATATCCTGAGTTCTAATACGCTCAACCACATCAACCTGGGACGCAACCGCATACAAGGCCGCCTACCGGAGGCGGGCAACCGTGATAGCAAAACGGCCCTTTACCTTGACTTATCCGAGAATGCCCTGACAGGTAGCTTAGGGGATGCTTTGACCAACATTAATTTTTCTGTGCTGGAGCTAAGTCAAAATAACCTGGCTGACCGGGTTCCTGCCCTGCGGGTGAGTACCTTTCTCGGGCTTGAAAGCAACCAGTTTTCAGAGATGGAAACATTGCCGGATGTTAACGACGGACAATTGGTACTGCGATTGGCCAGAAACCGTTTCAGCTTTGATGATCTACTGCCGAACCTCTCTTTTTTAAGCTGCCCGACCTGCAGCCAGGAACAGTACAGTCCCCAGGATACGCTCACAGTGGAAGCGCAGAGAATTGTAAGAGAAGGAGATCCGCTTACCTATGTGCTTCCTTACGACGCAGATGTCTCAGACAATCAATACGAATGGTACCGAAATAATACCAAACTTCCCGCTCAAAAAGACCGAAGTCTGGATCTGGAAGGTTTTAATGAACAACAGGAAGGAAGTTACAGCTGTCGGATTACCAACCCCCGGATGCCCGGTCTGTCATTGCTGGTGCGGGGATTGCAGATTGAGCTCAAGGCTAAGCAGATACAGCATATTACTGTAGCTTCTATCAATCAAAAGACTTTTGGAGATGAATCCTTTGCGTTGCAGGCCAGTTCAGATGCAGGACTTCCGCTGGAATACAGCAAAGTCAGCGGCCCCGTTACGCTCTCCGATAACCTGGTGAACATAGAAGGAGCTGGCGAGGCCGTAGTCAGGGTAAGCCAGGCAGGGAATGATGATTATCATTCATCGGAGCAGGAGGTGCGCTTCACCATCGCCAAAGCGGCCCAGCAGATCAAAATTCCGTTAATTGCCAAAAAGACCTTCGGAGATGATGCCTTTAGCATAGATGTGACAGCTAGCAGCGGCTTGCCTGTGAACCTGGAGCTTAAGAAGGGAAAAGCCAGTTTGAGCAATCAGTGGGTTACCATTGAAGGAACCGGTATCGTTGAAATATTGGCTACCCGGCCGGGCAATGAAAATTACCAGGATGCACCATCCCAAACGATTCGCTTTGAGATCGCCAAAGCGCAGCAGCAGATCAGCTGGGCCGAAATTCCTGATCAGGTGTTTGGCGTAGATGCGCTGTCTCTGCAAGCTACCTCATCGTCCGGACTACCGGTAAAATACGTAGTACTGTCCGGAAATGCTTCCATTACAGATGGTAGGCTGCGTATTGATGGCGCCGGTAGCGTAGAATTGCAAGCCATTCAGGCGGGAGATGATAATTACGAAACTGCTCCGCTGGTAGCGCAGACAATCCACGTAGCTAAGGCACCGCAGACTTTGTTTTTTGATGAAATATTTGATCAGGAACTTAGCGAAGAACCCCTGACGCTGGAAGCCAGCAGTAATGCCGAACTGCCGGTAACATTTACAATCGTAGAAGGACCGGCGCGTATTGAAGATGGGAATCAGCTCATCATGGAAGGAGAAGGGGAGGTTACTGTAGAAGCTTTTCAGGCTGGTAACAATAATTATCTCGCTACTGAGGTGATACGGCGGTCATTTGTCGTTAGTCTGCCCGAGAAGCAGGCCCAGGTCATTGTAGTCAGCAACCTCCCGGACACGGTCAGTATCACGGAAACCCTGGAGGTAGCGTGGTCGGTTAGCAGTGGCCTGGAGCCTTCCATAACTCTAGAGGGGCCAGCTGTATTGCAAAAGAATGCATTGACATTTACTGCCTCTGGCAGGGTGAACATCCGCTTTGAACAGACAGGCAACGACCAGTACAAAGCTGCTCAGGTCATTGAACGGGAGTTATTTGTCCGTAAAGCATCACAGATCATCAACGTATCTCTTCCCGGTGATGTAAGCCTTTCCGATGGAAGTGTACAACTATCGGCGCAAAGTAGTAGCGGCCTGCCGGTATTTTTCCGCATCATTGAGGGTAATGTTAGTATACAAAACAATATGTTAAATCTGCTGGATAGCGGTATTGTACAGATAGAAGCTTACCAGTCGGGTGATACTTACTATCAGGCAGCTGATCCGGTCATTTTTAGTTTTAAAGTCATCCAATCAACACTGTTGAGTCAGTCCATTGAATACCAGGAGCTGGCTGACCAGACTTACAGGGATGAACCTCTGGTACTGGATATAGCTTCTTCTTCCGGTTTACCCTTATCCATCATTGCAGAAGGGCCGGTGAGCCTGCAGGGAAAAGAAATGCAAATGCTGAGCGTGGGTGAGGTAAGTATTCGTGTCTTTCAAAAAGGTAACAACAGCTATGCGGCCACCGATACGGTAACCCTTACTTTTCAGATACTTCCCGCTCCTCAGACCATTAACTTTGAAGCAGAAAACCTGTCGGAAAACCAGTACTTGCTGTTGGGCCAGTCCACTTCAGGACTACCGGTAGCTTACCGGGTGATCAGTGGAGCAGCCGACATACAAGGTGATACTTTGCTTATCACTGGCCTGGAGGATGTGGAAATTGAAATTACGCAGGCAGGGGATAGCCGTTTTCATCCGGCTGAACCGGTCAGGAAGACTTTGGTCAATACCAGGATAACTGCTATTCCGGGGGAGATATCACTTCAGCTAAAAGTATCCCCTAATCCCAGCCCCGGTGTTTTTTATGTGTCATACCTGAAAACGCCTACTAGCTTGCAGTTTGTTCTCTACGATAGCCAGGGTCGCCTGATAAAAAGCTGGGAATCCCAAGCTACAGAAACCCTACTGGAACTGGAAGACCAGGCATCGGGAACGTACTATCTACATGTTATAGAAGGGGAGCATCTTAGTGTCCTGCGCCTGATCAAGCAATAGGTTTACCTATTCAACCTCGGAATTCGCATTTTTTCTGCTGATAAAATTCA
>CAZZGE010000246.1:0-6864 GCA_964653665.1 uncultured Porifericola sp.
AGTTCAATTATCCTCAAAAGTTACTATGCTGAAACGATTGTTTATATTGATCTAAAAATTTAATTTGCTTTTTATTCAAGAATTGCCAAAATATTGTCAAAAAAATCAGAGCGGAATATCAATAATTTTTAGCCAAACTGGTAAGAGAGCATTTTTGCTTACTCGCTTGCTTCAATATCCCCCCAGTCTGGGTGATATACTTTTGTAATTGTAGCTGTGAGTTCCGTTTTCCTATCGGTACTAGAGCAGAAAGAAAAATTCAAAAAAAAGCGCATTTGCACACGCCCTGTGTGAAAAAAAAGCTAGTGATCTTAGCGTCCCGAAAACTCAGGCTCAGCAGTAATGGACAAAGTACTTAGGATGTGGTACCCGACGGCCTTGCCTTCAGCTACACCGTCCTCTATGGCATCGCGAAAGTGAATGCCGCCGTAGAGCCGCGAGATGGCCGCCTCCTCAGCTGCCCGGTAAAAGGAGGTATAGGAACGTACCGGTAGTCCGAAAAGCACTTCAGTATCATCATCAAAAGCAAAGTTATCGCCCAGTATGGCAGTAAGCACGACTGCAGCGGAGGCAGACACGACGCTATGCCCGCTAGTGTATTCAGGAAAAGGAGGCGTCTGCAGAATAGGCTTCCACTGCTGATCTATATAGCGGTTGATCACAGTTTCGGGCCGGATACGATCGCTGCGGTACTTCTCATCCCAGCAGCTGATAAAAGCGTCGTGCAGGGTCAGGGCCAGCAGGGTATGCACCTGCACTGTTTTTTTAAAACTAATCCCGGCTTCTTCGGCCGCAATCCCAGCGATACCTATCCAGTGACCGCCCGGAGTGATCTTCTTTAGTCCAATAGCCATATGACCGGTAAATTTGACTGCGAAAGGGTTACAGTCCCAGAAGTTGGCGATCTCCTCTTCTTCTTCGGTAATATTGTTGACAGTATGGTATACGTCCATCGTCTGGGTGTGAAAACTACTACCGCTATCCAAATCAAAAGGAGCCGGGGGCGGAGGTGCAAACTGACTGGCAGAGTCCAAGAAAAAAGGACGCACGGTATCCCAATGGGGTTCAATAGCCTCAATGTAGGCGGGCGGGGTAGGATACCAGTGCCCTTCCTTTTTAGTAGGGATGTACCGGGTATACGTACTGAGCTTACTGTAGCCGTCTGTCTTCACATAGTCCAGTACTTCGGCAGCTACCTGCTCTGCATAAGCTATGCTCAGCTCAGTTGCAGCGAGAGCCAATCCATAATTTTTCTGATACGAAGCCACATATTCCTCCTGTTTTTCCTGCAGCATGTATCCGGAGGGTAGCATTTTTTTTCCTACCTCCAGCATGGCGTAGATAGCTGCAAATTTTGGGTCAGCATCCCGCGGTGCCGGAGATGATGAGAAGGATAGAGGTTGCGAAAAATTTTGATGCAGGTTTGGCACATCCGGGTAGTTGGCTTGCACCACTTGATAAGCCGCCAGTGTCGCGTAGGCGTAGTATCGGCTGGCCGCTGGGGGGTTGACAACATCGTGCAGCATGACTGCTGTAATCTGAAAAAGCTGGTCAACAAAATCTTTCACTTGCTTTGACTCTTCTACAGGCTCTGTCCTGGCCTGCAGCAAGAGGGGAAAGGCTATGAACAAAATCGTCAATCTTCTCATGGCTTCATCAGTTTATAGGATTCTACACTGGCATTGTTGACACCTACCAGCAGATAAGTTCCTTTGCCTACCTGCACACTTTGTACAGACTTGACGTCTCCCTTTAGCTTCAAGCCAGACTCAGGCTGTGGAACGTATCTAAAATTACCCTGCCCGTCACCCTCTAGCAACTGGCCGTAGTTAGCATCCATCACGCCCATGCGGATGCGGATAGCACTTTGGTTACCCGCTAGTACCAGGTCCAGATTACCGTCCTGATTATAATCCAGGGTAGTTATTGCGTACACTGGCGCATACTGGGCTTCAACAGGTAGTTTGTTGGGAACAAATTTTCCTCCCTGATTTTCCAGGTACATGTTTTCAAGCGTCACTGCCTGTAGTTTAGCAGCATCTCGAAGCTGGTCTTTGGTAAAAATATCATCCAGTTGGGCATTGGCATAGTCAGCGTAGGTGGTGAACTTCTGCCGCATACTCACCATCTGGTTGAGTAATTCACCACGGCTAGCAAAAGGATAAGGTTCTCCCTGGATATAGTGTGTCACAATAGGATCTACCGATCCGTTTTCGTCGAAATCGCTGTAGACCAGGTTAAGTGGTTGCTCCGGACTTACTTTCAACTGCGAATTTTCTCCGAAGTTACCGGCTATGATGTCCTGATCGCCGTCATTGTCAAAATCAGCCAGCAGTAGTTTATTCCAAAGGCCAGAAAGTGGTTGTTCAAAGTACTGATCAGTAGCGTCAGTAAACTGATTGCCTCCCTGGTTCAAAGCCACCTGGATGGGCATGTATTCGCCGGCAGTGATCAGGTCAGGGTAGCCGTCTTCGTTCAGGTCAGTCCAGGCTGCATCGGTAATCATGCCTGCTTGCTGTAAAAAAGTCAGTTTATCACCTGTGACATTGGTAAATTTTCCGCTACCGTCGTTCTCCAACAGGTAGCTTTGTGGTGCTATCGGGTACTGCCCGGGGACCACCCGGCCACCAACGAACAGGTCAATATCGCCGTCACCGTCAAAGTCGGCTGGGGCTACGCTGGATTTGCTCACAAACATCTGTGGCAGGGCTCCCGAAGAAAAAGTGAAATTCCCTTCACCATCATTGAGGTAAAGGCGATCCTGCAGAAGCAGGTCGTAGGGATTGAAGTCCTGGTAGCCGCCACTGACAATATACAGATCCTGGTCACCATCGCCATCAGCATCAAAAAAGGTAGCATCTGCGTCGGTGGTCAGCAGGTCATTATCAGCGAAGGTCTGCGGTTTCTCAATATAGCGCCCGTCTTCGGTCTGCGTATAGATTTTTCCCAGCCCGCCTTTGGCACCTCCCAGAAAGACATCCGCCCGGCCATCCTGATTGATGTCTCCCGTAGCTATCACCGGACCGCAGGTGGTCAGCATGTTCATGAGGAGCGGCTGTCGCTTAAAATCGTTGTAAGCATACTCCTGGTGCTGGTAGCTAATCAGTCCAGGAGCTGGGCTAAAGTGGCAGCTTGCGGTAACATCAGCTTCCGATAAAGGAATACGTTCACCTGCTTCTTCAATCGTCAGTAAGCGATTAGTTTTTATATTGTTGATTACCTGCCGCTTTCCTGAAGGCCAGTTAACCACAACCGAATCTACCTTTTGGGTGTCTCCCAAGCCCACATGGATGCGATGGCTCACCGATGACTGAAAGCCCCGGGTAGGCATGTATTCAAAAAACTGTACTTCCTCTCCCGCATACACTTTTACTTTGGTTCCCAGAGCAGAGAGTTCCTTGCCTTCCAGTTCGATCGCCAGGTAATGGCCTGCCTGTTTCTTGTCCCAACTTAGGTTTTGATAGATAAAGGATCGCTCATTCAGGTTGTTAATGACCAGGTCCAGATCACCATCATTATCCAGGTCGCTGTAGGCAGCACCGTTGGAGAAAGTTTTGTCGCCAAAGCCCCAGCTTTCGCTCTTATCAGCAAAGTTAAGTTCACCCTGGTTGTGATACATGTAATTTCGTACCGGCGTAGAGGTCATGCTTAGCACCAGTTGAAAAGTATCAGCTTCTTCCTGGTTGATAGCTTTCTGGAAGAAATAGTCACCCTTGTACTTGAGAAAGTCGCGGTTGGTGTAGTCACGGTAGTAGCCGTTGGTGATGAAGAGATCTTTCTTACCATCGTTGTCAAAATCAGCGAAGAGCGAGGACCAACTCCAGTCGGTGTTGGAGATACCAGCCAGTTGACCCACCTCACTGAAGGTGGGACGTCCATCCCGGCCATTGCCATTGTTGACATGTAGCATGTTACGCATATTCTGGTGGTAAAAACCATTCATTACCATCAGGGCATACTGCTCATAGTTGTCGGGACCGTAAAGCAGCTTCTGCCGCTCATTGTCCTCGGGGAGCATATCCAATGTAAAAATATCGGGCTGAGCGTCGTTGTTGACATCCACAATGTCCGAACCCATGGAGAAGTAGGAGATGTGCTGGAAATACTCCGTCATCTGATCCTTGAAACTCCCGTCCTTTTGGTTGATGTAAAGATAGTCCGGCTCAATGTAGTCGTTGGAGACATAGATATCCTGCCAACCATCACCGTTGACGTCGGCAATCGCGATACCCAGGCCAAAGCCCAGCGGGCTACCTTTGACACCCGCCTGCTCGCTGATGTCTACAAACTTACCGTTTTGGTTTTCGTAAAACTTATCCCCGGCTTGTGGGTGACGAGTATCACGGACATCGTTGTACTCTACTTCGTAAATAACTGCGGTGTTGTGATTGAGCAGGTACATATCCAAGTCGCCATCTCTATCAAAGTCAGCAAATGCAGCATGCGTACTGTTGGAGGGGTCATCTAGGCCATAGGCAGCAGCCTGTTCTTCAAATATTAAATTACCCTGGTTGATGTAGAGTTCGTTGCGCCGCATATCTTCTGACTGCCACCCGGAATAGCAAACGTAAATATCCAGCAGTCCATCCCGGTTGATATCCACCATATTAACACCGGTACTCCAGGCACCTGGCCGACCGGCTACGCCAGCACTAACCGTAATATCATCAAAGCGCATATTACCCTGATTGAGGTAGAGGCGGTTCTCATCCATGTTGGCCGTGAAGAAGATATCATCCAGGCCGTCATTATTGATATCCCCTACTGCAACACCACCGCCGTTATAGAAGTACTCGTAGGTCAGGATGTTGTGTTCGCGGTCTTCCTTGAGTTGGTTTTTAAAGTTCATGCCACTTTCCCGAGAAGAAAGTTTCTTGAAAAGTGGGGTCTCCTGAGCTTGAGTAACCGAGCATAAAAGCAATAGCAGGAAGGAAAGGAGGTATGGTGGGTAGTGTTGTATAGAAAGCCACATATGCAAAATATTTGCTGAACTCACGTATCTGCATGTACAACTGATAGTCGACACAGCAGACAAATGCCGGAAACATATACTTAGTGATTTTGCGCTCTGTTAAGTTCCTTTCACTTGGGAATTTAGCCAAATACCCAAAATAAGCAAATTATTCATCGGAAAGATCAAAAACAAACGACGCTGTTGGATATCTACAGTGCAACAGAAGCGTTCACCTAACCATAGATCTCATTCAGGATACCGGCCAGCCTTACGCCAGCCATCAGCAAGCGTTCCTCTACGGAGGGATAGTTTTTGTAAGAGTACTGATAGCCCAGGCGCTTATCTTCCGGAAAATCGTATACATCGGGGCGCATGGACAAGGCTTCGTTCAGCCACTGCTCCGGATGAGCTGACTGCCACTGCTTCACCAGGCGATCAGCAGCGCGGCGGTTGAGGTGTTGGGCCAGTTCTATGTAGCTAAGTTGCTTGCCGTCTATCATACCACTATCCCACACCCGGTGCAGGTTAGAAGGACGACCCATCCACTCCACTTTTACGTCGTTGCCTCCGCGGTCTTCGCCGTTACCTACGTGCAGGGGCTGATGAATGTCGCCCACCAGGTGGACCAGCATCATCAGGTATTCTTCCTCCTCTTTCTGGGTGAGGGTATCAGTTTTGAGAGCAGCGATCATCTCCAGCGTCATGCCGTAAGCATCACCGGCTTCTTCCTGTATTTCGGAATTGTATTTGGTGTCATCGGGTATGGTTACCCAGTGCCAGGTATTGGTGTAGTCGTAGGCATCATCGGAACGAATTTCGTCCATCCAGGTGCTGACCATGGCCAGGGTGTCAGGGCCTAATATTTTTTTTATGTTTTTAGCGGCTTTCTTGCTCAGGTGCCACTCAGCGATCTGTCCGATCACCCGATGCCCAATCTGCCCCCAGGCGAAGGCGCTTTGTACGGCAAAGCTCAGAGCGAGTGCTAGGGAAATTTTACGTACCATGCTCAGATTTTTTGGGTGCAATCATAAATAACAAATGCGCAACATTTGTCGCCAAGGAGAAAATTCTGTGGTGAAATGAAGGGGTCTGAAAGAAACCTTCACATGAAATAAAACAAGCTTTGAGCAACTAGCTATACGTAGTGCGCAGGAGTATCGCTACGGTAATACGTTGCAGCAGAATTTTTCTGCCGGAGATTTCGTCATCTCGACTGATCAATCCCGGTACCTCTTTATCAACTCCATCATGTAGCAACAGCTGGAAATTGAAGACTCGGTGATGTACGACATGGCAACCTGGTCAGCACCCCTGGCCTACGACCTGGAAACTTACGCTACTAATCAGTCGATGTAACCACCGAAACCCTGGAAGAAGTTCCGGCCCACCCCAGCGGGGTAAGCAACCCGAACGCAACTTACGCTTTCGTCATAGACTGGCAGCAGCGTTATGCGCCCAAAGCCCTGGCCATGCTGTGGGACAAAGATTACCAGATGCGTACGGCTATCAAACCCTTCAATGACGGCTTCCGGGACTATCCACGAGGCAGCCTGATCGTGCTGATCGGAAGAAATCAGCAAACTACTGAAGAAGTGCAGGCTGATATGCAGGAAGTTGCTGAAGCAGCGCAGGTGCAGATTGTGGGTATGAACACCGGCCGCATGGCTTCAGGCATTGACCTTACCTCTCGCAATGCTGAAACGCTCATAAAGCCCAAAGCCGCCATGCTGGTAGACCCACTCTTCTCGGTCTATACTGCTGGTCAGTTGTGGTTTCTCTTTGAACGGGATACAGAATTCCCAATCTCCAGGTTGAGAGGTACTACGCTGCGGCAGACTTCATTACCTAAGTTGGGGCGCCGATTTCTACGGATTAATCAAGTGTGTGGACATAGTTTTTTTCATATGGCC
>CAZZGE010000247.1:0-6837 GCA_964653665.1 uncultured Porifericola sp.
AAATTAGCAAACTTCGCGAACAACTCACAAACGTGAATGTTTCTTATTCGTATTATCGTTTAACCGAATCAATCTCACACTCATGAAATTTATTGACTTCAAAGGCACAAAAATGCCTGCTCTGGGACTGGGTACTTTTTCGCTTACCGGACAAGCCTGTGTCAGTGGCGTAAATGATGCCATTGCTATGGGTTACCGACACATAGACACTGCCGAGATGTATAAGAACGAAGCAGAAGTCGGCCAGGGTATCAAAGATAACGGCATTGCCCGCGAGGAACTGTTTGTCACTACCAAAGTCTGGCATACCCACCTGAAGAAAGATGATTTTATCAAGACGGCCCACGCCAGTCTTCAGAAGCTGAAGATGGGCTACGTTGACTTGCTACTCATTCACTGGCCCAATGATGATGTTCCGTTACAGGAATCCCTGGAAGCTTTGATGGAACTGCAGGAACAGGGGAAGACCAAACTTATTGGCGTCAGTAATTTCACCATGAAAATGGTGGAAGAAGCGGCTCGCATCGCACCGGTTGTTTGTAACCAGGTAGAGTACCATCCTTATTTAGACCAAAGCCGTTTGCTGGACACAGTGCGTACCCACGGCATGAAGCTTACCGCTTACAGCCCGATCGGAAAAGGCAAAGTGATGGACGACCCGAAGATCAAAGCTATCGGTGAAAAGTATGGCAAGTCCCCTGCCCAGGTCACTTTGCGTTGGCATATGCAGCAAGATGACGTCGCGGCCATTCCTCGCTCCAGCAATAGTGAGCGCAGGAAGCAAAACCTAGATGTGTTTGACTTTGAGCTTACTGAGGACGAGATGCAAACCATTTTCGCCAAGCGAGGTAACGAAAGATTGATCAATCCAGACTTTGCTCCTGCCTGGGATTGAACTGCCTTGTTCCGGCTACAGAGCCGGAGGCCGCGTGAGATATATGTCGCCAGCGAGACGCTGGCGACAGCTTATTTTCAATTCTCTTACGGTAGTCATCGGGATCACTTAGAGTATTAAATTTCGTTCAGGTACGAACATCGAGATTTCATTTGCCTGCTTGAGAGTCTGATATACTACGCAATACCGCTCGGTGATCTTCATAAGGAAGGCTACTCGCTATTGGTATTCACTTGTCGTAAGGTTCATTCTCAGACGAATGCGCTTAAATCCTACCAGCGCTTCCAGCAGCATATCACCGGAACAGAGGGCCGTACCATCGCCACCGGTGGCTGGGTGCAAACCTGCTTCGGCGATAGCCTTACCGATATCTACTTTACAGCTGATTCCGTCACCTAAGGTTGATTTGGCAGTCAGCGTAGCCAAGGCTGCTTCAGGTTGTTTTTTTATACTTACTTTTGAGAGGTTGCTGTAGTTGGCGCAATTTGATAGCGTTCATAGCTTGAAAATTATTGTGATCAATAAAGTCCAAAATTAAGCATCTTTACGGTGATCTCTTGAAGGATGACTGATCCAACAGAAAAAAAGGGTAAAAAAAAACCCGGTAGTGAAGGCACACCACTGGGTCACTCTCATTGAACAGATGATAAACTATAGCTTCTTTACCTTCACAGCGTTAAGCCCTTTAGGATTACGCACTACGTCATAGGTGACTCTGTCGTCTTCCGTAACCTCATCCTGTAACTCAGTGACGTGCACAAATATCTTTTCGTTGGTGCCGTCTTCCCGAATAAAGCCAAAACCTTTGGCATCGTTGAAATACTCAATTTTCCCTTCATGCACATCAGCTGGCACATCATACTCATCCCTCTTAGGGACCCCCACGACGATATCTTCAGCTTTCACTTCTTCTTTTTCGTCTTTATCGGGGGGAGTATCCACGATATTCCCGTACTCGTCGACATAAGCCATCATACTTTCCAGTGAAGAGTCTGTGCTTTCCGCCTGACGCTCTTCCCTTTTCTGCATTTTCTCCTGCTTCTTTTTCTGTTTCTTTTTCTCTTTTTCCCTTTTACTAAAGGATTCTTGTGATCTACCCATGAAGGATTTGTTAGTGAATAAATTATTAAGTTAACAGATGTAACGATTTGTACGACAGGTTGATTCGCAAAAGTAAAAAAACTTCCACCGATCGATACTCTTCGGAAAAGTAATGATACGAATAACTCCTGCTATTTTCCTGTTTCATGGCAATTATTAAGCAGTATGGTGTGCGTCAGTGCTTTATCATTTTCTTCCACGGGCTCTTCCTTCTTTTCTCTGTATTACCTCAGGTATGAAAGTGATAGAGGGTGTATTGCAAATCAGGAGGCTCTTCGGGTACAACGCCCTGGCCTGGACCTTGCTGGCCGTACAGCACTACAGCTATGCTGTCTGCTTTGGGCAGAAGTTTCGCTGGCAAAGCCTGATCCGCGACCCCTTATCTATCTACTCTACCTGCCTGATGTACTAGGCTATGAGCTACGACGTCATGGAACTTTTTCCGGTCAGCAGAAACTAGGACTGTCGCCGTTTTCTACAGCTACACATCCCGGTTAGCCTGCTTTTCGGACTAGTGTATAAGTCTTTGTCGTACGAAAGTGGCCTGCTGCTGGAAAGGCTTTTTTACCCAAGGAGTCTATTGACTGGAGAGCATAGGTTGCGCTCTGGCAAGCCACCTGGTTTGACGTCAGCCTGGCCGTAGCGGTATACTGGGTCATCCTGACCGCACTTCATTTCTGGAAACAGTTCAGGGAAAAACATTTACAGGCAGCCCTTTCTGATGAGCGTTTCTATACCGGGAGGCATTGAGCTTTGCTAGACGCGCACATCTGCTCCCTTAAGAGCAAATTATGTGGGTAGACGTCTACACTACTATGTGAAAATCCATACCAAAGAGCGCTTTTACCTGGTATGGAAAGCAACCTACCGAAGAAACAGTTCGTAAGAATGCACAAGTCTAGCATCGTTAACCTACACAAGGTGGAACACCTGACCAATGAGGTAGGTGATGAGATTCTACTTACCAATGGTAAGCAATTCAGGGTGAGCCGCAACTACCGCAATCGTTTCAAAAAAATGTTATCTCAACTTTAAACTAAGACGACTTTGCTGCATCGACTCGTTTGATGAGAACGCGGGTTACAGCATTTTTTTAGCCCCAGGAATGTGAAATATGTACTAAATTAATGTCCGAAAATAGGTAAATCTTGTTTCTTTGTTTTGATGCTTTGCATCAAACTCAACTAAGACCATAAAGACATTGACCCAATGAAGTTTTATATTTTCATTTTTTTCACTCTGGTTACCGCATGTCAGCTCAAAACGGAACAACAAACATCAACGGAATCACTGTCTCAATCCGTCTCTGCTGCCCAGCCCGAAACTGATCCTACGAATTCCCCCCCATGGAACATGGTGCTGAGTCCGGAAGCACTATTGGGTAAAATCGCTCCGGCGCAGGACACCGGTTTTACGCGCATCGCCGCCCAGTTCACCAATAAAGATGCGATTTATCTTCGTAAGCGGGCATATCAGGATTTTATACACATGAAAACCGCCGCCGCAGCGGAGGGTATATCGCTGCAAATTATTTCAGCTACCCGCAACTTCGCCGCCCAAAAAAGGATATGGGAAGCCAAATGGAATGGCCAGCGCAAAGTTGACGGTATGGATCTCAGTCAGGCCATGAACGACCCTGAAGAGCGCGCTCTCAAGATTTTAGAATACAGTTCTATGCCGGGTACCTCGCGGCATCACTGGGGTACCGATATAGACCTGAATGCCCTGAACAACCGCTATTTTGCTTCCGGCGAAGGCAAAAAAATCTACGACTGGTTACTGGCCCATGCCCACGAATACGGATTCTGCCAGGTTTATACCGCCAGGGGCAGGGACCGCCCCTATGGCTATAACGAGGAGAAATGGCACTGGAGCTACTTGCCACTGGCCATCCAGTTCCTGGATCAGTACAACGAAAAGATCGGCTACGACGACCTGGGCGGCTTTGATGGTGATCAGGTCGTTGAAGAAATTGACGCAATTCGTAAGTATGTCAATGGCATCGCCCCGCGCTGTAAGGAGTGGGGGCAGTAGACCTTACTCTTCCTGCATGGCTTCGCGGTAAGCACGGGCCATTCGGGAAAAGCCAATTTCCACTCCTTCCAGCATTTGCTGGTACAGATCAGGACGGTTTTGCATGGTCCATGCCAGTACGTCTACTGCACCCGGCCACACCAGTTCGGCAGGGCCTTCACTTTGCATCTGCTGCTCCAGGCGCCTCAGCTCAGCCCTCATTTGCTGTAAAAGCTCCTGATGATCTTCAGATTTAGCCAGATTGACCAGTTCGTGTGGATCATTTTGTAAGTCGTATAATTCTTCTTCAGGCTTATGCGGCGCCAGGAAAAAAGCTTGCTCAGGAGTCAATTCACCTTCTTTCTGCAACTGCCGCATCACGTGCAGGGCCGGGCGGTAAAATTCCAGGTAGGCTTGTCCGGCGTCAAAGGGAATCCGTGGGTGATCGTGGCGGATATATTTGTAACGTTTGCCGATGATCGCACGGGACTTTTCCATCACCTCGTCCCACAGATCACGGGCGGCGTAGATATACTCCTTTTCCTGATGCCGGGTATTAATGAAGGGCGTACCGGTCAGGTAATCAGGTAAATTAGCGCCGGCTAGTTTCAGAATACTAGCCGAAATATCAGTCACGTCTACCAAAGCATTTTCTATCCTACCGCCCCTTACACCCGATCCCCAAACGATCAGTGGAATACGCAGACCACTATCGTGCAGATAGCCTTTTCCTCGTAAATTACAGCGACCATTATCCCCGATAAAGATGATGATCGTATTGTCAATAACTCCCTTAGCTTCCAGGTCGTCCAGGATAAGCCCTACTTCGTAGTCCATGTACTCCATCTGATCCAGATAGCGAGCCCAGTCTTCTTTTACCACCGGATGATCAGCCAGGTAGGGCGGCAGTTCTATCTCGGCAGTATCTACCGGGTCGGTTGATTGTGCTCTGATTTCGTTCCACCAGTCGCCCCGGTGGGTCACTGCCAGTTGTATCTGGCTGAAGAAAGGTTGGTTATCAGCACTGATCTCATCGTATTGGTCAAAAAGCCCAAACTGCGTCTCACCATCGTAAGGGCCGATATTCTCGTGTTTGAAGTTCACATCCGTTTTACGGCCTCGCCCCCTGACCTGCTCATGGCCAAGCACACAGGTATAACCGGCTTCCCGCAGCCAGTAGGTGATGGGCCGGTAGGGTTCTGCCAGCGGGATGTTACGGTTGCTGCGGTGCTGATGCGTGTTGGACTTGTTCTGGTGTACACCTACCATCATAGCCGAGCGATTGGGTGAACAGATCGGGTTAGTACTGAAAGCATGGGTATAGCGAGCCCCCTCGGCAGCTAGGCGATCCAGGTTGGGTGTCTGTACCCCGGCCGTGCCGTAGCAAGTCAGATCATTGCTGATATCTTCAGCCATCAGCCAGATAATATTGGGCTGATTCTGGGCTTGAAGGTGATGAATAGCAAAAGTTAGGAAGAGAACAACCAGCAGTCGCTTGCGTAGGTACATAAGTTGAAAATAGAGGTTTAGGTTAAAAAGAAGGCCGACGAATCAGGTAAAAGGGGTTATACACTTTATCAATATCACATTTGCCGAGTAACATGTTCGCCGCTGTTTCACCCATTTTCTGAAAATCAGTAGAAATGACCGCGATGCCATCGTGCAGTACTTCTTTGATAGGAGTGTCATTATAAGAAATGATGCCAACATCCTGGCCAATTTTTAGCTGATTATTTTTACAGTATTTGATCACATCCACCAGGTCATCCTCTTCAATGACAATATACAGGTTACCCGGCTTTACACAAGCAGCAGAGAAAGCATTGGTAATGCAGTATTCGTAGTGATAATCCGTACAAAACTTTTTGAAACCAGCCATGATATCAGTTACATGATGGTTGCCATCCGGGAAAATCAAAAAGATACGACGGTACCGGGCCAGACGATCTATTCCCGACTTGAGTGTCTGGTAGATATCATCCTCAAAGTTTTCGCAGACTACTTGATGATTTCCCGGCAGGCTCTCTACATTCTTGTCAATCAGCAGGAGTTTATCCTGGGGTACCTTGCTGAGCACTTCCAACGTCTTGTCAGAAAAATCTTTAAAGCAGGGAATGATTGCATAGTAGTTGTAATTGCCTTGGTTTTCGTCTAAGACACGTTCCAGCTTTTCGGTACTGTAATGGTGCACGCAGGTTTCTACGACTGCACGCTCCCCCAACGTATTTACAAAAGCATGCACAATCTTTTTTTTGTGTGCACTGATTTTATTAATGATCAGCAGTACCCTCAATCGGTCGTTAGGTGTTTCACAGTTGATGTAAAAACCTTTGCCCGGTACAGATTTGATGATGCCCTGCTCTCTCAGCCTGGCATATGCTTTTTCTACCGTGTCTCGGGAGACGAGAAAATCCTCGCTGGTATCATTGATGGAAGGAATACGCTCGCCTTTCTTAAAAATTCCGTTTTCAATATCAGACTTGACAAGGTTGATAATTTGCCGATATTTCGGGATACGAGAGTTTTCTTCAATTTGTGTAAAGTTAATACTCGCCATTAGGTTAAGTAGTTGTTACGGAAAAGTTACTTCAGCTAAAAAAAGAATGTAGTATAATACTATTTTTGCAAATGGATTACAATTTTTGAACATTATTTACCGGTATTATCATGCTGTAACGGCAGTATCAAGTATCCATAATATTCATAAACTTGCACTACGTCTTATTGCACAAAGCATTTATTTTTACTGACTATAACGCTTTGCGGTGAAATTCAGAAAAGCCATTGGTCGTACTTATCTTTTAAGTGCGAACCAAAAATCAAAGTTC
>CAZZGE010000248.1:0-6798 GCA_964653665.1 uncultured Porifericola sp.
AGCAGCGGATGAGGGAGCAGGAAATGGATTGGGAGCAACGGACAGAGGAAAGAAAGAAACACGCACGTCCAGTTCTGGAACGACTGGAGAAATGGCTCAAAGAGAACCAATACAAGTATAGACTCAAAAGTCCGATGGGAGAAGCCATTGACTACACACTGCCCAAATGGGCGGGATTGAGTGCGTACGAACTCCATGGCCAGATGGAAATAGATCGGCAGCGAACCGTAATAATCTGATATAAAATGCGGTACGCCCACTTGCGGTGGGGAGAAAGGCATTTTTGTTCGCAGGATCACATCAGGTCGCGGAGATGGCAGCAGGAATATACTCCTTTACGGCCCACTGCAAGAAGAACAACATCAATGAACTTGAATGGCTCAAGGATGTGTTTGAAAGAATCCAGAGCTTTAAGCAAAAAGACCTGCACCAACTTCTGCCCTCAAATTGGAAAAAGTAAAAGACTAACCCAATTCCCTGAAATTCCTAATCTAATCTCTATGGGTTCCTCGGAGCGAAACTTTCATTTGCTTGAGACTACGCGTCGCGGCCGTTTACCGGGAAACTGGCACGAGCGGTTCTTAGGGGAGGGCCGCTGTGACACAGTACGATGGCAACATCGTGCTCTTACCCGACATTGTACATTAAAAAAGGCGCGGTAGCACGGAAAATCATATTGATCTACCAAAGATGCTTGATTTTTCTCTGTACTTAGACTCATTTATAAGTAACTGATAGTGAACTGATTAAACTGTTTCTACCGTAAAATACTACCGGTTATACTGACTAACCCAATGCCGCACGTTCAGAAAGTAAATGCTCACATAAAATTCACCGAAACCTAACACTGTCTTAATACCTCCTAGATTTTTTTTTAACAGCTTTATTAAGCTGATTGGCTTATTTTTTCTAACTATCAAAATAATAGCTTTATGAAAACGATAAAGTTTACACGAATTTTATTGCTCTGCATATTATCAATATTTCATGCAAAGGCTTTTGGCCAGGGAACCGACGCATCCATTTCAGGATAGGTTGTTGAGGCTGAGAACAACGGTCCTTTACCAGGAGCTACCGTACTGGTAGAAAACCAATCTACCGGCTTCGTTATTGGGACTACTACCGATATCAAAGGTAAATTTCTTTTGAAAGAACTTCCGTTGGGAGGGCCCTATAAAGTAAGTATTAATTTTGTTGGCTATCAGCCAGTAAGCTTCTCCGGCTACCAGCTCAACCTGGGTGATCGTATCGTATTGGATGAGGTAGTACTTAGTGAGGGAGAAACAGTCTTGAAAGAAGTTACTGTAAATAGTAACTCTTTTCAAAATAGAAGGGATAGATTAGGGAGTGCTACTGCCATCTCCAGTAGAGAGATGCAGAAGTTACCGACGCAATCTAGGGATTACACCGATCTGGCCGCGCTTTCTCCTCATACCCGGGGAAGCGCAATAGGGGGAAACAAATCAGGCACCCAAGGTTATATGTTGGATGGAGTTACGAACCGCAGAGCTGTATTTGGCCAACCAGCTGGTGGAGCATTCTCCATCTCTATGGAAACCATCAGGGAATTTGAGATTGTCACCAATTCATATGATGTAACCAACGGCCGCGGCTCAGGAGGGGTCATCAAGGCGGTGACCAAATCTGGCAACAATGATTTCCACGGATCTGCCTGGGGATATTATTCTGGTGATTTCTTAAGTGGAAGTCAGGATATCAACGGTAACCAAATCAGGAACGATTTTACTACTACCCAGTTTGGCGCCAGTCTTAGCGGGCCCATCATTAAAGATAAACTACATTTTTTTGTATCTTATGATGAATATCAGAGCACCTTTCCTTACCGGGCTTTTGATTTTAATTATGAAGGTGCAACGTTACCTGAAGCTGAAAAGAATCTGGGCATTACTCGGAATAATCTTGAACAGGTGATCTCTATATTAGAGAGCGATTATGGAATACCCCAGGTGCAGCAATTTGGTGAAATACAGATTGCAAGAGTGACAAACAACTTCTTTGGAAGGTTGGACTGGAAGCTGAACCGCTTTAACAACCTGACTTTAAGATACAATTACCAAAGCTACGATAACCCGGCAAAGAAAAGAAGGAACGGTCTACTATCCACCCAATACAGAGGTTTTGAAAGAGATCATAGTGTATTGCTTGCCTTGAAAAGCCAGGTATCAGAGCGCTTTTTCAATGACTTCAAATTTAGCTTTATGGACAATGAGCGGCTCAACCAGTTGATCTATCCTAGAGCACCGGAAGGCTTCGTAGAAATTGAATCTATTTTTGATGATGGGACCAACAATATACAAACAGTAGGTTTCGGTAATCAAAACTGGGTTCCTGAAACTATCGCCTCCTCTTCTTTTCAACTGGTAAATACTGCTACACTTAGAACTGGAAAGTATCTCTTTACCTTTGGTACTGATAATATTTTCACACAGATCAAAGACCAGCTAACACATCGTCAGCAAGGTCAGTTTTATTACCGGTCCCTGGAAGATTTACAAAATAACACACCCTGGAGATTTACCCGAAAAATACCGGTAGGTAATGCCGGAGGAAGGGTTTTTCCTCAGATGCTAGAATTAGGGTTATATGGACAACTAGAAACCGATCTGACAGATAATCTTCGCCTTACAGCTGGTCTTAGATGGGATGCTACTGTTCTACCATCTGCGCCTAATGAGAATCAGTTGTTGGAAGAAGAGTTGGGTATTGAGAATGATGTGATCCCTTTTGATGCGGATAATATCCAACCCAGGCTAAACCTAAGCTGGGATGTTAGCGGTGACGGCAAGAATATTTTTAAGGCTGGGGCAGGATGGTTTGTTTCTCAGTTTACTACACAAGCCTTTACTATGTCTCATATTGATGATGGGATCAGCTTTAAAGAAGTTGATGTAAGGGGAGAGGATGTTCCTACACCAAACTGGCCTCAATACTTTGAAAACTTTGAAGAAGTCCCCGGTGAAGACTATCTCAATTCCTTGGATCTTGAAACCCCTCCTGCATTTGTTGTAGCCTTGGATGAGAATTTAGAGACACCCATGACTTTCCGCTCAAATATTAGTTTTCACCGCTACTTAACGGACTGGTTCAGAGCAGGAGTAGGGGTCTATTATAATAATACCCAAGATAATTTTTACTACGTTAATCAGAACCTGGTAAGAGATCCTTACTTCACACTTAGCAACGAAGGAAACCGGGAAATATATGTTCCGGCCGAAAGTTTAGAAGGCGAAGATCGGGCAGATTATAACAACGCCAGGCGGTCTAATAATTTTACGGAAGTACTTCAATATACCAATGCAGATTGGAATAATACCTATCTAGCCTTTACTTTTGAAGGGGCTATGAAAATTAGAGATGGCTCACTTAACTTTTCTTACACCAGAGGAGCGTCAAAAGGAGGTCCTACTTATAATTCAGGAAACGCCAATGATAATTTTGCAGTAGCTGACTCTTACTGGAGATATGGCAACCGGGCATCAGGCTGGTATGATAATGAAGATATGCGGCATAAAATCGTGATAAGCGGAGTTTCACCGACCTTTTACGGCTTCAATGTTAGTACTAATCTAATTTTATTTCAGTGGAATCGCTTTAGTGCAGGTGTTAACCGTGATATTAACGGGGATGGCAACAGCACTGATCTAGCCTATGTCTTTGACCCTAATGACCCTACTACCCCGGAAAATATAAGACAAGGCATGGCAGATCTTTTAAACAACACCAGTGATGCCTACCGCGAGTACCTGCAAGCTAATATGGGAAGCTTTGCTGCTTGGAACGGAGGTTTAATGCCCTGGAGGCATACCTGGAACATGAGTATTTCTAAGGAGATTAACACCTTTCAGGATCAGAGACTTATCCTAAGAGCTGATATTTTCAACGTTCTTAATCTTTTCAATTACGAATGGGGAGGATATCGCGAGGTTATCAACACTAGGCTTTACAATGTAGCTGGTTTTGACAATGGAACAAACAGTTTTGTTTATGACATTAATGCCAATGCAGGAACAGAAAGAAGAAATGGCACGCCATTCAATGTACAATTAGGAGTTAAATATGAATTTTAGTGTAGACCTGCCGGTCAATCCGGCAGTTTACTTTTCTTACTACGTATATTTTATGAATAGAAGAACGCTTGTTTTATTCGTTTGCTGTTTCCTGTGCCTATCTCAGCTTGTTGCCCAGCAGAAGGGAGAAGCCCTGGAGGCATGGCAGCCTGGATGGCTAGATATTCACCATATTAATACCGGAAGGGGAGATGCCGCATATTTCATATTTCCAGATGGTACTACCCTTCTGGTAGATGCAGGAGAAATGAACCCGTACGGAAGCCGAATCGGAACTCCCCGCAATACTAGCATGCATCCGGACAGCAGTAAAACTGCTCCTCAGTGGATTGCTGATTATATCTGGCAGTTTTCTCCGGATGGCAAAGATGCAGTTATTGATTACGCGCTGATCACCCATTTTCATGCAGATCACTATGGTGATTTGCACCGGGATTCCAAAGAGGCCAAAAACGGCGACTATAAACTCACCGGTATCACCGAAGTGGGTGATATGATCCCGATCAGAATGATGCTGGACAGGGGCTATCCCAACTATCGCTATCCTACTCCGCTGAAAGGTTCTGATGTAAGACAATTAGTGGCTTTCAATCTTCCCCTGCAGAAATGGTTGGAGACCTTTGATAATTATCAACAATTTATTGAATATCACAAGCAAACTAGCGGCATGCAAGCTGAAGCATTGAAAGCTGGCAGCAGACAGCAAATTCGGCTAAAATATGACCAGGCGAGCTATCCTGGCTTTGAGGTGAGAAATATCAAGTCAAATGGTACTTTCTGGACCGGTGAAGGTGAAGAAACTTACGAATTCTTCCCCGATTTCAGCAATACTCCCGTGCAGGAGCGGCCGGGCGAGAATCCTTTAAGTAACGCAGTCCGGATCAGCTACGGGGATTTTGACTATTTTACCGGAGGTGACATTCCAGGCATTGCAGACCTGGGAAAACCAGCCTGGTTAGACCTGGAGACTCCCACTGCCAAAGCAGTAGGTCCGGTAGATATTGTCGCCGTTAATCATCATGGAAATCGTGATTGCTGTAATGAGTTTTTCATCAAAAACCTACAGCCAAGGGTATGGATCCAGCAAACCTGGTCATCAGACCATCCTGGTCACGAAATCTTAAGGCGCATCACCTCCCGTTACCTCTATCCGGGTGAAAGAGATTTGTTTGCTACTAACATCCTGGAAGCTAACAAGCAAGTGATCGGACCTTCTCTTGAAAACTCCTATCAAAGCACTGAGGGCCACATTGTGGTAAGAGTGCTGCAAGAGGGAGAAGAATATATGATCTATACTCTGAATGACAACAACCCAAAAAGGGAAATCACTGGTGTATTCGGACCTTATCAATCCATTGAACAGCCAATAACCTCATCAAAATAGAGAACTATGAAGTTTAGTATCCTTATCCTGTTTATTAGCTTTTTATTGCTAGATCACAATGAGAAAGAAAAATACAAGCTTATTGCCCACCGGGGAGGTGTTGTGGGAAGCAGTTTCACGGAAAATAGTGCTCAGGCTATTGAACAGGCAGCCAGAAAAGGTTATTGGATGGTGGAAATTGATATAAGGCAAACTAGAGATGGTCAGGCTGTAGTCCAACATGATGCCAACTTTGAAAGATACTACCAGGATAGTCGCAGGGTTGAGGATATGAGTATGGAAGAAATTAAGCAGCTACAATCCAAGTTAGATGGAGCGGTACCACTTAATTTAGAGGAAATGCTAAAATTGTGTAAGCAGTATGGTTTAAAGATCATGCTGGATACCAAAGCCCCTCATTCAACTTCTTTTTTAGAAAATATAGAAGCCTCCCTGTCAAAATTTGATCTGCTTACAACTGCTTATATTATAGGAACACCCGAATCCAGGACCTACTTCAAGGGCAAGGCTAAAGTGGGTGTACCACGGTCGTATATCAAAAAAGCGCTTAGCCAACAAGAAAAAGTAAGTCAACTATATTTTCTCTTTGAGCACGGCAATGAACTAGATAAAAAAACTGTGAGATGGGCTCAAAATCAAAAAATTACTATTGTTCCGTCCGTGAATAAATTTCACTATCGCAATGAAGAAGACATGATGGAAGAAGCAAAGGAAGACATTGACTGGTTAAAAGAAAGTGGGGTCAGTGAATTTCAAATTGATTCTGAATTTGACCAGTGGTTTTAAATAATTAAAGACAGTTCTAAAAGTTTAACAATAAAATAACTACCGTTTATCTATTCCTAGCCTGTTTTTTCTCTTTCTGGTTCTATGATTTTTATCAGTGCAGATAGAGCAGTGAAAGACAACAATTAAGGACTTAGCCAGGGCTCTGAACCTATCAGTTGCTACAATTTCCCAGGCTTTGGAGAGTATAAAAAACTGATGGGCAATCTGATATTAAGTTGCTCCTCAAGCTAACGGTTCATATCTTTAAGAAAAGCCGTTATCCCCATTGCTACTCAACAGGAAGTGCTCTATCATTTCAAAATTGGGCTCGTCTACACAAACGGGCCACCCTGGCGGGATGAAATTCTCGGCGGCCGACGCTTGGTAGGATTCTTAAGTATGATGTCGACTTGTTGAGTTAATCTGGTGTGTATAAAACCACGATACTAGCCTCTCCGAATAGTATTATTGCAACACTGGGCAGAGAAAATGCTGGCAGATTGGGATGCCCTGGAGCAGGACATCCAGGACGAAGTGAGGCTTTTGAAAGACAACGCC
>CAZZGE010000249.1:0-2424 GCA_964653665.1 uncultured Porifericola sp.
TCGAAGGATCAAAAAGCTACGTCGCTATGAACGCTTGGCAGCCACAAGCCAGTTATCCCTATGGTAATTTTTCTGACACCTCTAGCCTCAATTGTTGAGATTCGTACTAAAAAGTACATGTTAGAGGATCGCTAGGACATGCTTTCGCATCTATTTTATTTACTGGATAAAATAGTTAAGCCATTTAATAACCTTACTCGCTACAAGAGGTTTCTGACCTTTTTGTAATGACCATTGTGCACCTGCGTTATCTTTTAACAGATGTGCCGCCCCAGCCAAACTCCCCGCCTAATAATGTTCTATATATTAAATCAGTTATAAACTTTTATTCTAAAATTTTTTCTTTTTACATAGTTAGCAGAATAACAGGAAAAAGTAGTGGTATTACATTGTTGACCGAAGTCTCCCACCTATACTATACCTCTTTCGTTATTCTACAATATTAAACTAGAGTCAAACTCAACAGGGTCTTCTTTCCCCGCTAACTTTCCTAAGCCCGTTCCCTTAGCTGTAGTTTCGCTAGAAAGTAAGTAGGGACAGTAGGGATCTCATTGTTCCATTCATGCGCGTCACAAATTAAATGACGAGGCATTTGGTTACCTTCAATTATACCAGTCATTGTTTTAAGCATTTCCTCATAAAACGACCTCATATACCTTTGCTCTACAGGAGCTCCAATATATGACTATCTCCCCTAGTGTGTGTATGCGCGCTACAACACAGAGTTGATAGGGTTTAGCACGTACCTTAAGCCTACATACAGTTTTGTTGTTGTATTGTAGTAGACCCACTCCTTACCGCGCGTTACGACGGTCTTCAACAAAGTTACCTTTAAAAAGACTCGCCACGGGATTAACTCTCTCCAAAGAGAAAGCCTTCCCCGTACCAGGTAGTGTCGCCCAGTCTAAACTTACCGCGTCGTCGTGTTAACGAATAAGTCAGGCACCTGTAGCGCGCTATAATTAGACTTGGACTAGGTGGCATAATACTCTCAAACAGTACCCACCTATCTCTCTCGAGATAACATCGTTCTTCCAAGAGAGTCATAGTTACTCCCGCCGTTAACCCGTGCTTGAGCGAATCTCTTCAATTTGACATTCAGAGCACTGGGCAGAAATCACAGAGCATAATACACATTTTCTATTTATCGTTCTGCTTTGTTTTAATTAAACAGTTGGATCCCCCCAATTTCTAAGAGTTCCCGTATCGTGATTTTATTGAAAGAATATACAGAAGTTACCAGTCGTGACTAGTATTTCTTGATGACTCCAGTGCAATTTCAATTACTCTTCAAAGCGTAAACTTTTCCAAGCTCAATCCACTACACCTTACAAGTCACCCATTCAATCACTCACTACAAGAGCTAATCTTTACGCCGAAGAAACAAATCTATTTTGCCGACTTCCCTTACTTACATTGCCCTAATTAGTCAAAGGCTATTAACCTTGGACACCTGTTGCGGATTGTGGTACGGTTGATGAATAAGCGAAAACTAGTCATAATTACTTTTAATTTGTGTACACCGAATATTCCACACAAATCATAAAGATTTGCCCTTGAGAAACAAGTCTACCTCGATCTCAACATTAAGCTTCTAACGAGACACCATCATTTTGTTATTCAACAAAAGCATCCTAATCAAAACATTTTCTTTAAGGAGAAGCGATACTCTTCCGGGCACGCATGTACACGACGTAATTATCGACTAGGTGTCACCACCTATTACAACTGATCACAAGGACCAGACGTACTCATTCACAGTTGTGGAATATTAACCACATTCTTTTTCCTCTACATACTAGGCTCTTCGCCAAATGAGTCAAAACCGACTAACCCTTACTTAATTGCTATTGGTAAGGAAACCTCATCCTCTACGACCTTCAAATCTATTATATATATTTTGTAAGAATAGTTGCTACTACTGCTAAGATCTGTCCTAACAATTGCTCCATTTCCGGTTACCACAAAAATTTCATTGCAAATGTTAGACCTACCTACTCACTCTATTTTATAAGAGAGTGGTCACGAATCGGTTAAAAATTTTCGCGTCATCCATTTTCAGGACTAATTCATTCGGCAGGTAAGTTGTTACACACTTCTTAGCGGATTCCGACTTCCATGGCCACCGCCCTGCTGTCTTCATGAATTAATACCTTTTCACTCTACTAAATTTATATTCGACACCTTATCGTGACGAACGGTTGAATCCACTTTGCTTGATCTGCTTACCAAATCACAGCCCACTTTAGAAAACAATTTTTAAACATGTCTAATTAAATGACATACTTTACATGAGAGTTTAAAGTTTGAGAATAGGTTGAAAACCTTAAGAATCCAATACCTCTAATCATTAGCTTTACCACCCATAACTTGTATTTTTTCTAAGCTATCCTTAGGGAAATTTCGATAGGAACCAGCTACTAG
>CAZZGE010000249.1:2524-6722 GCA_964653665.1 uncultured Porifericola sp.
ATGGTTCGATGAGTCTTTCGCTCCAATACTCAATTCAGACGAGCGATTTGCACGTCAACACCGCGGAGATCCTCCATCAGAATTTCTTCTGACTTCAACCAAGTCAAGTATAGTTCACCATCTTTCGGGTACTAGCATATTTGCTATAATTCAGTATTAAAATACCGATTGATAAAGTTTTTATTCTTCACTTTCATTGTGCCTTTTTAATTTCATTTTATTATATTGACTTGCAAATATGCAAGACTCCTTAGCCCGTGTTTCAAGACGGGACATACCCCGCTAAAACACACTTGCCAATTGGATGGCTTTCAATGGATTCACTAAATGTTAGCAACCACTAACTAATAATAAATATTAGCAGCGTAATAGCTTGACATAATTATTTAGTTTCACCAATAACCATAAATTGACACTATATGTTGTCATATAGAACATTTTCCCGTGTTAATATATTCCTTATGAAATGCACCAATATAAATATTGGATTAGCGGATTACGCTTAAACCTAACTAGTTTCATACGCTTTTCACCCTCTTAACAGAGTGCTTTTCAACGTTCCTTTACAGTACTTATTTTCTATCGGTTTCAGATATTATATTTAGCCTTGAGAGACAATTATCTCCCATATTCAGACTGTACTACCAAACAGTCCTACTCTACAGTAAGTACTCTTTATAATCGTATTTAATTATCAACAGGATATTAACCTTCTATGATTTCTTTTTACGAATTCACAATATTAGTGAAATTTTAAAATCAAATATTCAAAAGAGCAGCACTTTAACCCTACAATTCCCAACTTGTTACAAGCTCAAGATTTGGGATGGACATTATTCTCTTCCCTCGCAGGTACTGGGAATATCGCTGTTGCTTTCTTTTCCTTCCCTTATTAATATGCTTAAATCCAGGGAGTAATCGTTCATATGAAAGGCCGAATGTGATATATATTTTTCGTGTTAATTTTCGTACCTTTTTTTAGTGTACAACAACACAATTATTACATCAATAATGTTTAATGGTTAAAAACCTACACCAATCTCATACTTAGTGTATAAGTGTAACTACTACTCGTGTGCGCTTGGTTGTACATCATGTAGAGTGAGAGTGTATATGGCGCGCTCATACAACAACAACAACACTCACATTATACACACACACAGTGTGTTATTATATATTATTCGCGTGTGATTAGTAAGTGATAAAAAGTAATTTATTATCAGCACTTTCAAATAAACACCCAATTAAAATTAGACCAAAAATTCACAAGCAGTAATGATTCTCGTGACAAACGAATCTCATGTAATATCGCTGTTTGTTGCGTGCTTCATCGTTATCTGAGCCTAGTAATCCACTAGTTAGACTTTGGTGCGCAAGGTATCACCCTTGATAAAAAAAATACCAAAAAATGATCCCTACGCAGGTTCACCTACGAAGACCTTGTTACGACTTTTCCTTCCTACAAACAAAGGGATTCAGCTAATTTCCCAGAATATAAACATCTTACAACATAAAGATCAGAGTCCATCAGATTCATCTCTTCATTCAATCGGTAGGAGCGACGGGCGGTGTGTACAAAAGGCAGGGACGTAATCAATACGAGATGATGACTCGTGATTACTAGGAATTCCTCGTTCAAAAACTTTTTACAAAGTTTTATCCCAGTCATAATATTGCTTAAAAGTTTCCCCATACCTGTTAGAAATAAAGGAGTAAACATTAAAAATATTTACTAAGCTTATTGCTACTATTATTGTAGTACGCGTGTGGCCCAGAACATCTAAGAGCATCACAGACCTGTTATAACCCAAAACTTCCTTAGTCTAAGGTGACTTTAGTCCTTTTAATAAGCTTATTTTGTATTATTTCACGAATGAAACAAATACAGCTAGTTAAAAGTTTGAATCTCGTTCGTTATCAGAATTAACTAGACAGATCACTCCACGAACTGCAAACGGCCATGCACCACCTTCCAAATAATCAAGAAAGGACTTTTAACCTGTCAATCATACATTTGTCCTGATCTGGTGAGTTTTCCCGCGTTGAGTCGAATTAAACCGCAAACTCCACTCCTGGTGGTGCCTTTCCGTCAATTCCTTTAAGTTTCAGACTTGCGACCATACTCCCCCCAGAACCCAAAGACTCAATTTCTCTTTAGTTCTGAAGAGATCTGCATAAAGGTTTCATATCCAATTCTATGTCGGTATCGTTTATGGTCAGGACTACGACGGTATCTAATCATCTTCGATCCCCTAACTTTCGTCCCTCATCGATAGGTTCGTGGTGGCTCACTACAGCTTTCGCATCAGATAGACACATGTAGGTAATTGGATTTCACCCCTATCTACATGGTACTAGGAACCTCTCCCAGAACCTCATTACAAACACCATCCACACCTAAACATTACACCAGTAGGTATAAAGCCAAGTGAGAACAGTTATAATACAATCCCATGCTTTTACATACAGGCAATTTAAACATAGCCTACTTTAATCATTATGATTTACTCACAGTTGCTCCATTAATATACAATGGCCACTCCAAATTAAAAACTTGGAGAGGTTCGAATTCACTACATGACAACTGCCTATCTCTAAAAGAGACTAGCAAAATAGTAGCCTCATTATCAAGTTAATCAGATAATAAACCCGACACCATCAAACAGTAATCTACCAAGTTTTCATACAGCGAATTCTTAGATCGATTACGGGCGTTTTAACTACAGCAGTATTAATATACACTATTGGAGCTGGTATTACCGCGGGTGCTGGCACCAGACTTTTCCTCCAATTGCTTCTCAAAAGAATTTTTAGACCTAAATCATGATAAACCATCAAAAGAGACGGTACCTTCACACTTTAAAAGTGCAAAGTCATTATAACTTGTCACTACCTCTTTGTATTAAAATTGGGTAATTTTCGCGCCTGCTGCCGTCCTTAGATGTGGTAGCGATTTTTAAGGCTCCCTCTCCGGAATCAAACACTAATTCCCCGTACCCGTTAAAGCCTTGTTTATCCTTTACATAAACAACTTAAGCTGATAGGTAAGAAACACTTCTACTAGGCCACCAGAAACAAAGCACTTTCACTCACAAGTTTATTACACTCTCAAATTACAGTACCTTTAGACCAATGGTCAATATACTATTCATCCCGAAGCATGAACAGCTTTTATAATAATATCATTTCAATGAAGTATTATTATTCTTTCAAGTATTAGCGCTGCATTTGACGGTGTTATCCTTTTAAATTTTCCTAGTGGCTAAGTTTATAACTCTTTTAATGAGCCGTTCACAGATTGATAATTAATATATATCGGTTCTTACATTTGCATGGCTTAATCTTTAAGACAAGCATATAATACTGGCAGGATCAACCAGGTATCTTTTTTCATTTATATACAGATATAATAGTAGTGCTGCTCTGTGTGTGTGTGTGCGTGTGTGTGCGTGCTGGTACTAGTGGTACTCGCGTGCGCCGCGCAGTGACACAACAACAACAACAACAACAGTACTGCTGCCTGTGGCTCATTCCCATCAACAGATATATCGTTATGTGCGTTTTTAGTGCTGTACACAGAACGTGACACAGCGCCAACACAAGGTTATACACCAAGGAATGCAGGGTAGCAGTATGTGTATACCTGCTGCTGCTGTGCGTTGTTTAATGTGTGTGTGCGTGCGTGTGTATGTGTGTGCGTGCTGTGCGCATGAGCAGCAACAACAACAACAACATACGACACGGTATCAATCACCACCACACATGCACTTTACTATTTGTCTTTTATTATAACATCACATACCACAATTAATTCTCATTATTATTTTTCTTATTTTTGCCTTTCTTTTTAAAATTATAGTCATGTGTACCTATATTTATTAAAGGTTCCTCTACTCTACAGGATTGTGTATATACGAATTTTTACACTCACTATACGCTGCCGTATATTTTGTATGCATGTGGTGCGCGCGCATGTTGTGCTCATGTGTAAGAAGCACGTATGTATGCAAGTGTGGTGTGTGCGCGCGTGCGTGACTAACTTTTGTTGTACACCATCAACTCTCCCCGCACAGCAACACAACAGTACCAGCATACAGACATACACAACATACAACAAAAATACGGTCTTAGGCGCGCGCGTGTATAGTGAGCGCTTGAGAAAGGCTTATCCTCGTCTTCTCGAACAACATGATTCCCT
>CAZZGE010000250.1:0-6584 GCA_964653665.1 uncultured Porifericola sp.
AGGTCGGCCTCCCGAGCGTCATCTATGTATTTGGTGATCTTATCAAAAGCAGTTTCGCTGATCACGGCCCCCATAAAGTTGCGGAAGTCCTCCACATCGCCCACCTTCAGCTGACGGATATCTTCCATCAGGTAGCCTTTTACCTCTTCCCACAGGTTGTTGGGAACGTAAACGCGGGATACCGCTGAGCACTTCTGACCCTGGAATTCAAAAGTGCCCCGGAGCATGGCCGTTGCCAGCGCCTTTGGATCGGCCGATTTATGCGCCATAATGAAGTCCTTACCCCCCGTTTCGCCTACGATACGCGGATAGGAGCGGTAGTGGTCAATATTGTTACCAATGGTCTTCCAGAGTTCTTTGAAGACTTTGGTACTACCGGTAAAGTGCAGCCCGGCAAACTCGGGATGCTTGAAAACAATGTCGCCCACAACCGGCCCTTCTATATTGATTAAGTTGATCACACCGTCGGGCAGACCGGCTTCGCGGAAAATCTGCATCAGCAGGTTGGCTGCGTATACTTGTGTTTCAGCCGGCTTCCAGAGTACCACGTTGCCCATCATAGCCGCGGAAGTGGGCAGGTTGCCCGCAATGGCGGTAAAATTGAAGGGCGTTATGGCCAGAATGAAGCCCTCCAGCGGACGTTGCTCCAGGCGGTTCCAGATGCCCTTAGGCGAGATAGGGGGCTGCTGCTCGTACACCTGTGCCATGTAGTGCACATTAAAACGCAGAAAATCTATTAGCTCACATACCGCGTCTATCTCCGACTGATGCGCTGTTTTAGACTGCCCCAGCATGGTAGCAGCGTTCATCTTGTAGCGGTAAGGGCCGGAGATCAGGTCAGCCGTTTTCAGGAAAATACTGGCCCGCTGCTCCCAGGGTATATTCTCCCAGCTTTCTTTCACGTTGAGGGCCGAATCTATGGCCTGTTCTACGTGGGAGGCATCTCCCTCATGGTAGTGGCCCAGGGTAAATTTATGGTTGTGCGGAGAAGAAAGCCTTTTTTTGTTACCGGTTTTGATCTGGTCGGCACCGATGTAGAGCGGTACCTCTACCGGTTCAGCTTTCATTTCTTTGAGTGCGGCTTTCAGCGCTTCGCGTTCGGGCGTACCCGGCGCGTAGCTGTAAACCGGCTCATTGGCAGGAGTAGGGACTTGATAAAATCCAGTAGACATATTAGAAGATTATTTGGTTACGATAAAAAAATCCGTTCGCAATTTACATTTTTTCTAACGAAGGGCTCAAAGTCAAGATACAGGAATCTCAAAAATAACCTGTAGCACACACCTTCCAACCCACTACTACCGGCAAGTGTTGGATATCGATGATTATAGTTTAGTCAGGAACAAACCTTTTCGGTATGATCAAATACCAATCGTTACCCAAGAAATGATCTTTGGATTTACCTGCAGGGAAGCCCGTATAATTATTACCGGTAGTTAAAGAATGATTTATTTCATTGGTATCATTTTTTCACCCCGGATGACACCTGTACTTGATGATCAAACCTAATCTCAGTATATTGTTCGGGTTCATTAAAAATCTACAGGACTGTAGGCCTGTCAGCAAAAGCTATCTTATGAGATTCAAGGGCACTCCATTTATTCTACCCGCTATTCTGCTGTTTTTTGCAGCGATCCTTAGCCAGCAGTGTACGGATAGCAGGACAGCCTCTTTGCCCAAGAAGGTTGATTTTAACTTCCACATCCGGCCTATCCTGGTCAAAAACTGCTACCTCTGCCACGGGCCTGACCCCAGCAGCCGTAAGGCTGAGCTACGTCTGGATACCTTTAAAGATGCTACGGCACAACGTGAAGACGGCAAACACGCGGTGCTGCCCGGTCACCCCGATGATAGCGAGATGATCCGCCGTATCCTGGCCAGCGACCCTAGCGAAGTGATGCCTCCGCCCGAAAGTAATCTCAGTCTGAGCGAGCAGGAGAAAGCCCTGCTGGAAAAGTGGATTGCCCAGGGTGCCGAGTGGAAACCCCACTGGGCCTTTATCCCGCCGGAAAAAGCAGCGGTTCCTGAAGTAAAAGCTGAAGAAGAGGTCGCCAATGAAATTGATGCTTTCGTCTTACAAAAGCTGGAAGCACAAGGGATTGCCCCTGCGCCGCTGGCTTCCCGGCAGACACTCATCCGTCGTCTGTCCTACCTACTCACTGGCCTGCCACCTCACCCCGATGATGTGCAGCAGTTTGTAAACGATGACAGTCCCGAAGCGTACGAGAAAGTGGTAGACCAATACCTGGACAGTCCGCATTTTGGCGAGCGCTGGGCAAGGCACTGGATGGACCTGGTGCGCTATGCGGAAACCAAGGGCCATGAATTTGACTACCCAGTAGAGGGTGCCTGGCAGTACCGCGACTACCTGATCCGGGCTTTCAACCAGGATATTCCTTATTCGCAACTGGTGCGGGAGCAACTGGCCGGCGACCTGCTGGCCGAGCCTCGCTTTGATCCGGAAAGCGGTCGTAATGAATCAGCGCTGGGCACCATCTTCTACACCATGAGCGAAGGTAAGCACAGCCCGGTTGACCTTGTGATTGACGAATCAGAGCGGGTGGACAATATCATAGACGTTACCACCAAAACTTTTCAGGCCCTGACGGTATCCTGTGCCCGCTGCCACGACCATAAGTTTGACCCTATTCCTACCACCGACTACTACGCGCTCTATGGCATGGTCAAGAGCAGCCGCTTTAGCATGCGGGATGCGGACTTTGGCCTGGAGGAAGCGGAGAATATTGAAGAATTGAACGAAATACGCCAGGGTCTCAAAGAACTGTTGGCCGAAGAAATCACTGACCAGTCCGGCCTGCCGGTACAGCAGGCTGCTATGTGTGAGGCAGTAAAAGAAGAAACCGAAAGTAGCTTTGAAGTTTTGGGTAATTTCAGCGGTTCCAGCTTGGATAACTGGCAGAGCGTAGGCAAAGCCTTCGGAGAAAGCACGACTTTGGGTGCTCCGGTTTTTAATCACAATACTACCCAACTTATCCACCTTTCCGAAGGCAGGGCTTCCAGCCGTCAGCTTAACACTGGCGTAGTCGGCGCTTTGCGTTCACCTAACTTTACCATTACAAAAGACTTTCTTGGTGTACGCGCCCTGGGAAAAAATGCTTCTATCCGTATCATCATTGATAATTTCCAGCTCATCCAAAACCCCATCTACGGCGAACTGGAAATGCGGATAGACAATGAAAGTTGGCAAAACTATTCGGTGGACCTCTCCCCCTGGAAAGGTCATACCGCCTATATTGAGGTGATTCCCGGCTATTTTCAGCGACATCACTACCAGCTGCCCGAAGATGCGTATGTGGATGTTGCCTACGCCCTGGCTTACGAAGATACCTGGCCGGAGCAGCCTCTGCCCCAAAACGTATCCGAAAGTTCCCTTCCACAGTCTGTCCGCAGGTGGGTCAATGGTCAGAGCAGTGCAGAAGATATCCGGCTGATTAATCAGTCTATTCAGAAGAAGTCTCTCAAAAACCTGTCGGCAGAAATCCAGCAGCTGCATCAGCAGGAGCAGCAATTGACTAGGCAGTTCCGGGATACTGCTTTCTTCGCCGGTATCACTGAGGGTTTTGGCATCAATAGTCCGGTATTTTTGCGGGGTAACCCCAAAACGCTGTCTGATAAGAAAGTACCCCACCGTTTTCTAAGCAGCTTATCACCCGAAGGTGCCGTTTTCACTTCTTCCGGCAGCAGCCGAGACGAACTGGCCGAGGCCATCCTTAATCCGAACAACCCACTCACCGCCCGGGTGATGGTCAACCGCCTCTGGCACTATCTCTTTGGCCGGGGCATCGTAGAGACGGTGGATAACTTTGGGCTACAGGGCAAACTGCCTACGCATCCCGAACTGCTGGATCACCTGGCGATTAAGTTTCGGAAAGAGGGCTGGTCTATCAAGCAGATGCTCAGATACATGGTTATGTCAAACACGTTCTGCCGGGAGGTGATCACCGGAGCAGACCTGCCTGAAGATGACCCTGAAAACCTTCTACTCTCCGGCTTTCCGCTACGTCGCCTGGAAGCTGAAGCTATCCGGGATGCCATGCTGGCCGTCTCCAGCCGCCTGGATTCTGCTATATACGGTCCTTCAGTACCGGTTCACCTAACCGACTTTATGCAGGGTCGGGGTCGTCCCCGAGAGTCTGGGCCACTAGACGGCAACGGACGCCGCAGTATCTACTTGGAGGTAAGGCGCAACTTTCTCTCACCCATGATGCTCACCTTCGACCGCCCTATTCCATTTACCACCTTCGGCAAGCGCAACGAGACTAACGTACCGGCGCAGTCGCTCTTTTTGATGAACGATCCTTTTGTAGACCAGCAGGCGGAGATGATGGCAAAGCAGTTGACAGCGCTACCGAGTCTGGACGAAGAAGCACGCATTCAGTGGGTATACCAGCGAGCATTTGCACGGGAAGTCCGCCCGGAAGAAGTACAGCAGGCCCAGGCATTTTTGCATCAGCAGGCGAAGGCTCACGAAGTTTCTCCCGGAGAAATACCAGACTCGGTAGCTGTCTGGAAGGATTACTGCCATACGATTTTTAACATGAAGGAGTTTATTTACCTGATCTAAGCTATGAGAAGCAAAAAACATATCATCCACCGTCCTATAACTCGCCGTGAGATGCTGGCCACCTGCCGAACCGGCTTTGGCTCACTAGCCTTCGCCAGCCTCTTTGGAGGTATAGGGACAGCCTGTTCTGAGGCAGAAAAGTTATCGGCCGTCATGGCCGGTGCACAGCCGCACTATATCCCCAAGGCCAAACATGTGATATTTTTGTACATGGACGGTGGGGTTTCACAGGTAGATTCTTTTGATCCCAAGCCTCGTCTGGCGAAAGAGAATGGAGAAGATCCTTACAAAAAGTTTAAGGTAGACAATACTCAGTTTGACAACATTGGCAGAATCCTGAAAAGCCCTTGGGACTTTAAGCAGTACGGAGAGTGCGGCATGCCGGTCAGCGAACTGTTCCCCCACATTGCCACCTGCGTGGACGACCTTGCCCTCATTCGCTCCATGACGTCTGAGTTTCCTGAGCATACCAATGCTAACTACTTCCTGCATACTGGTAGTGGTCTGCAGGGGCGCCCCAGCATGGGTGCCTGGGTAACCTACGGCCTGGGCAGCGAAAATGACAACCTGCCCGGCTATGTGGTGCTGGACGGCGGATTGGTACCACCCGGCGGACTGGATAATTTCAACAGTGGCTTCCTGCCAGCATCATATCAGGCCTCTATACTTAAGGGGCAAAAAGTACCCTTGGCTAATATTCAGCCCCAGGAGGATCAAAGCCTGCAGGACCAGAAGCTGGCTTACATTCAGCAGATGGATCAGAGCCTGATTGGTAAACTGGGAAATGCTGATGCGGTAGAATCGGCTGTCTCTAACTACGAGCTAGCTTACCGGATGCAGGCTTCGGTACCAGAACTGACCGAGTTTGACTCGGAAAGCAAAGCTACCCGTAAGCTTTACGGCTTTGAGTCAGACGATCCGCATACGCGTGGCTATGCAGCCCAGTGCCTGCTGGCCCGCCGGCTGGTAGAGCGGGGTGTTCGCTTCATTGAACTCACGTGTCCGAGTGTGGAAGCTGACCGCTGGGATCAGCATAATAACCTGGTAGGTGGACACGAGCGCAATGCCCACGCCGTAGACCAGCCCATCGCTGGGCTGCTCAAAGACCTCAAAGGGCGCGGGCTGCTGGACGAAACCCTGGTGGTCTGGACCGGGGAGTTTGGCCGTACCCCTTTCGCTCAGGGTACCAACGGACGCGATCACAACCCTTCTGCCTTCAGCATGTGGATGGCCGGAGCAGGGATTAAAGGTGGGATGATCTTCGGCCAGACCGACGAGTATGGTTATCGGGTAGTGGAGAACAAGGTTAGCATACACGATCTGCACGCTACCATGATGCACCTGCTGGGCATCAACCACGAAAAGCTTACTTTCCACTTTAGCGGGCGGGACATCCGCCTGACCGATGTGCACGGGCATGTGATCCGGGATATCCTGGCATAAGAGAAAGCCAATGGCACTCTACTTTGACTTTATTCGGGCTTTACTTGAAAATATATCAAAAGAGTTCTTTCATTGCAGACTGTAATCAATCAGATATCAACTCATGAAACACCTCTTTGGTAGCGGCTTTTGGCTATTCTACTAGCCATATAGCTACACAATTTATTCGCCCTGAAAGAAGTGTGGGGGTGGGAGTAGCGGAAACAGACATGGACGTGACCCACTTCGCAGACGTACCCAGCAATGTTATGACCGTACTCTAAAGCTCCTGCTACGATTGCCACTTCAACCGGACTGAGTATCCCTGGTGTGCTGAAGTGGACCCGGTGGGCTGGTGGTTCAACAATCATATTGAGGAAGGTAAAAGCGAGCTGAGTTTTTATGGTTTTGCCCAGTACGATGTCAAAAGAATGTACCATAAACTAGAAGAAACTGCCGAAGAGTTGGAAGAAGGCCACATGCCCCTACCCGCCTACACATGGATTCATAGCGAGGCTAACCTTAGCTCCGAGCAGGTCAGCCTGATCAAAGAATGGATCACTGCCGAAAGAGTTAA
>CAZZGE010000251.1:0-6582 GCA_964653665.1 uncultured Porifericola sp.
GGTAGGATGCATACCGTTCATCGGTGTACCTTCCAGCATAATGGTGGCCAGGGTATTGCCGTTCATCCTTTCGGCGAATGTTACCGTATCCATGATGCCTTCTACGTCTCTTTCCATCAGGGAATAGCTCTTGCTTTCACCGGTCAGGGCATTTTGTCCAATATCTCCTTGCGCAATCAGGGTAGTCAGGTCGCTGCTGCTTAGGTGTACATTGACATAGCCGTTATAGTCCAGTAACTGCTCATAGCTTATGGCAGTACCATCGTCTAAAGTTTCAATAATGGTTTCACTTATTCCGGTGCTGCCATCCACCGGTGTCAGGGAAACGGCAATATCGCCACCTTCAGCAGCGGTGTTCATATGAATGTGCGCTGGATGGGTTCCTCCGGTAGTTCCATTGAGATCAAGTATCACCCGGATACTACTGTTGTCCAGTTCAGTAAATGTAGCCGTACCACTAATAGATGGGTCAGATACCGACATCAGGTCGTAGCTCATAGAGCTGCCAGTTGGCTCAGGCATTTGGGGCATCATGGAACCCTTTTCTTCCTCGCAACTCACCGTAAGTATGGTCAGCACGGCCATAGTCAGATAAACAAAGAATTTCAAAAAAGTGTCAGAAAAATAGCTTCTCATAAGTCTTTTGGTTTAATAATTAAGTTTTGCTCGTATATCCGTTTTTGGATGTGACAAAAGACTTACGAAGTGAACCCAGTGACTGGATTGGGTAAGAATAAAAAAATGAAATAATTTTTCAGAAGAGCATCAACGATCAGGACGGCGGATGATTCTGCAAGAAAATCATTTGCTAATGAACCTACCCGTCAGGACATGAGCCTTGGGTGATTGAAAAGGCTACACCTCACCCAGCACGTACATCGCATCCAGAGTGGGAGATTCGCTGTCACCCTGAGGTTCCAGCGTATATACGTTGACACTGATGGAATCGGATTTACTTTGCTGTTTCATACCTCGGGAGCGAAGTTTGTCTAATGCCAGGTTACGGGTAATCCGCATCATCCAGCTAAAAAGCCGCCCTTTGTCAGTATTATACTGATCTATCTTGTCCCAGTAACGCATAAATGCATCCTGCAATACCTCTTCGGCCACATCTTGGTCCTGCACGATACGGCTAATCACCCCCAGCAGGGCATCTGCTTAATGGTCGTACAGATAATATAGTGCGTTTTTATCTCGGCCCTGAAGCCCCCGGATGATTTCTTCCTGCGTCACTGAGTCCGTTTAATAAATAGAACAGCCGACTTGTAGAAGGCTGCTGCAAGTTAGCAGAAATGAGGGAAATGTCATGTGTGGAGTTACTGATTACTCGCTGTGAATAGATTGAGTTGGGTTAGCAGTTGCGGCTCTCATTGACTGGTAGCTAATGGTGATCCAGGCAATAGACAGGGAGAAGCCACCGGCCAGTATAAAAATCCACCAGGATATATCAATACGGTAAGCAAAAGAGGCCAGCCACTGCTCCATCAGGAAGTAAGCCGTCGGCGCAGCCAATGCAAAAGCAACCAATACCAGTATGGTGAAGTCACGGGATATGAGCGTGACTAGTTGGGTAACCGACGCACCCAATACCTTGCGGATGCCTATTTCCTTGGTTCTCCTTTCCGCACTGAAGGTGGCCAAACCAAACAGCCCGATGCAGGCAATGAAGATGGCCAGACCGGAAAACAGGGAAAACAATTGTTCCTGTTGCTGCTCAGCTTTGTAGAGTTCCGCATAACTCTGGTCCAGAAATTCGTAAGTAAATGGATAATTGCGAGCGACCTCATTCCAAGTATCTTCTATATTGACCAGCGCCGAAGACATTTCTTCAGACGAGAGCTTGACCGCTATCAGGCGGTGATCGTCTTTCATGGAGATAGCGAGAGGTTCAATTTTATTGTGCAGGGAGATGTAATGAAAATCTTCTACAACCCCGATCACTTTACGGGTTATGCTGTCGTTTACGACGTAAATATCCTGGCCGACAGCTTCTTCAGCACTCCATCCCAGGTAAGCTGCCGCTTCTTTATTAATGATCAGGGCTTCCTGTGGGTCGGTAGAGTAATCACGGGAGAAGTCGCGACCGGCCACGAGTGTAACACCAAAGGTTTTAAGGTAATCGTGATCAGTAAAGATCGTACGCATAGGAAAAATGGTTTCACTCTCTTCTATCCTGAAGGCATGGCGATCATGGAAGCCGCCGGGTTTACCGGATACTATTGACACCTGTGATACATCTTTCTGCTGGAGTAACCGGTTCTTTAGGTTATGCTTTTCTTGCTCAACTTCATTAAAAGCTATGGGCAGTATGATAAGTCGTTCCTGCTCGTAGCCCAGGTCCTTGGATTGCAAAAAGTCAAGTTGCTGACCTACGGTGAGTGTAGACACAATAAGGGTAGAAGAGATCAGGAATTGAAAGACAACCAGCCCCTTACGCAACAACGTGCCCCCTGAATAACGGGTTTCGCCCTTGAGCGCCACCGCCGGCTTGAAGGAAGAAATAATGAAAGCCGGATAAAGACCGGTAAGCATCGCTAGTAGGAAAGTCAGGCCGATCAGGGTAGTGTAGATATACCAGGGTTGTTCAGCCAGGCTGAAATTAAGCTCCAGGAAATCACTGAAAACAGGTAGTATCATGATCACCAAGGCGATGGCTAGCAGCAGGGAGGCCAGGGTTAAAATGACGGACTCCCCGATTAATTGCCCTATCAACTGGAACTTCAACGCGCCCAGCGACTTTCTTATGCCTACCTCACGAGCGCGGCGGGTAGCCCGAGCCGTGGCCAGGTTCATGAAATTGATACAGGCAATCAGCAGGATAAAAGTGCCGATGGCAGAAAGAATGTAGATGAAGTTCAGGTTGCCGTGCTTGATACCTATGTCGTACGCGACGCCCGTTGCAAAGTAAATATCATTCAGGGACTGGAGTTCCAGGTCCATCCGCTGATCCGGACGTCGGGTATTGTCGCTGATGTATTTATCTGTGAAGGTAGGGAGGCGGGCTTCCAGGTCGGTCTTACGGGCGTTTTCTTCCAGCAAAATATAAGTGTGCAGCCAGTTATCTGACCAACTGCCGAACCATTCTTTTTCCTGGTAGGTAACTATGGAGCCAAGCATGGTAAATTCCAGGTGCATTTTGGCAGGAAGGGGCTTGAGTACTCCTGTGATCATATATTCTTCCTCAGCATCTACGGTAACCGTTTTGCCGATCGGGTTAGCCTGCCCAAAATATTTAACGGCTGCCTCCTGCGTAAGCACCAGGCTATTGGGCTTGGCCAGCGCTGTTTTAAAATTTCCTCTTTCCAGTTCTAGTGAAAATATGTTCAGAAAATTGGCATCGGTCAGGTAAAACTGGTCTTCCATAAAGCTGTGGTCCTGGTAGTTTACCAATGCCTGGCTGGGACCTACCCGGCAGCTTTCTGCCACCAGTCCCTCAAAATCACTAGCCAGAGTTGGGCCATAATTAGCTGAGGTAACCCCCACCCGATTTTCATCACCGTCAATCATACTTTTGCGTATCACCCGGTAAATTCGGTCACCCTTTTCCTGGAAGCTGTCGTAGCTCATTTCTTCGGCTACATGCAGGTAGATAAAGATGCAACATGCCAAGCCTATGGAGAGACCAGCGATATTGATACTGGCGTGCAATTTATTTTTGATGGAGTTTCGATAGGCGATCAGTAGGCAGTTCTTTAGCATATCAGTATTAATTCTTTAACTTTTAGGAGGAGTTCAAGCATTATGCCATCGCGTTTTGATGCTGTAAGTGCCATTTAAAGGTAAATGAATGTCCTAAGCCGTACAAAATCTGTTCATATGTGGACGCTTATGATCGCTTAAAATTTAAATTTTGGCTAAAAAAACCCTGCCCGAAGACGAGGATTTAGCCGCTTAAACTGATTTGATATTCATGCTTTCCGGGTCCCAGTGAATCATACGTTTTTCGTAGTGGCTGATGTTGGCCGCCAGGGCTGGACCGGCAGCACGTAATCCGAAGTAAGGATCCTCCACGGTCGCTTTTTTTCCCTTACGCATCGCCTGGAAAAGGTCGGCAAAATGATCCTGCCGCATGCCGTTATAGCCATACTCCGGTGGAACCGAATAGGTCATTTCTTCAGGCTCTTGCATCTGAGGACGGATATTACCATACTCTTTATTGTACCACTCGTTAAACTCAGTCTGCGTCTCTTCGGAGAAAGTACCAATACTCTTGCCGGGGGCTGATGGTAGCTTTTTGCGTCGTACGGTGACCGCATTCCAATCGAGGGCCATTTCTCCTTCGGAACCCACCATACGAATCCCTGTTCTGCCGCCAGAGCCGTCCACAAAATTAACCCGGAGCGCAAAGTTGAAGGCCGGATGGTTAACGGTTTCTGCATAATCAAACATACCAAGCATCACGTCGGCTACGTCACGGCCGTCTTCCCAATAGCGCAGTCCACCGGTAGTCATGATACGCTCAGGACCGCTTGAGCCGGTGATAAAATGGAGCATAGAAAAAAGGTGGACAAACAGGTCACCAGGAATGCCGGTTCCGTAGTCCTGGTAATTGCGCCAGCGAAAGAAGCGCTTAGCGTCAAAAGGTCGTTGGGGTGCATGACCCAGGAAGCCCTCCCAGTCAATTTGCCTGGGGTCCAGGTTGGGTGGAATAGAATACTGCCAGGCCCCGATGGCACTATGCCGGTCAAAGTAGGCTTCGGCAAAGTTGAGTTCGCCGATTTCCCCGGCCCGATAAAGCTCTCCGGCTTTCTCGTAGGTCAGTGAGCTAACAAACTGACTGCCTACCTGGAGAGGAACTTTACTTGTATCGTAGGCTTTGATCAGTTCGTGTCCTTCAGAGATATGCTGCACCATGGGTTTTTCACAGTATACCGTTTTGCCTTTCTGCATAGCTTCTATCGCAATTTGCTTATGCCAGTGATCGGGTGTGGCAATGATCACAGCGTCAACATCTTTGTTGTCTAAGATTTCGCGGTAGTCGCGGGTTGTTTGCACCTGCTGCCCGAACACCTCTTTCACCCGGACGAGTCGGTCATCGTAACAGTCGGCGGCGGCGATCAATTCGGCTCCTTCCCCACATTTGAGGGCAGCATCTGTGTCGCCGAAGCCCATACTTCCGGTGCCGATACAGGCGATGTTGATGCGTTCGTTGGCAGCGTGCTTCTGTTTTCTTTTAAGAATGTGGAAAGTCTCAGACTGGCTACGAGCTGCGATGGCGGGAAGAGCGCTGATGCCCGTGGCCGAGGCTCCCAGCTTTTTGATAAATTTGCGGCGGTTTTCGTTCATAGTTTCTGAAACGTCATAATTAATAATTGATCAAAAAGGTCTACACAAGCTTGAAGAATGCATATTTACTCTATTTTTTCCTTGAATTTTTTGTCCTTCTCGCTGTCCAGAAAGTCGGCATTGGCGGCGATGCCTCCAGCTCCGTTTTTCAGTAGCGCATCGTCAGCTACTTTGTCAATCGGAGTGTAACAGGATGCTGGCTCGTCTTTGTAAGGCTTATTGCTCACTTTATTGTATACCGAGATCAGCGACCAGCGGGAGTGCTCGCTGTCGTTGCTGTTGGAGCGGTGTAGCAGGTTGCAGTGGAAAATTAGCGCATCGCCCGGCTCCAGTTCTACATAGACCAGTTCATGGTGCTTCATCGCTTCTTCTACCTTTTCCATACTGGCGCCTACCTGTTCTCCGGTTTTGTCGTGTTCTACCCGGCCCATTTTATGAGAGCCTTTAAGCACCTGCAGGCAGCCGTTTTCCTTATTAGCCCGTGTCAGGGCCAGCATGATGCTTACCATGTCGGGGTAGAGGAAGCCGTTGTTATACCAATAGCCATAATCCTGATGCCACTCCCAGGCACCACCTTTTTTGGGCTCCTTCTGCATCAGCTTAGAATGGTAATGCCCCACGCTACCGCCCAGTATTGTCTCGGCAGCATTGACCATGCGGGCCGAGCGGCTGTAGAGACCGTATACATCGTCCTGGGGCGAATACCAGAGCGCCAGTTTGGTGCGCAGGCCGGAGCTGTCGTTAAAATCAAAAGAATTCTGCTGGATGACCTGATCTTCTACCGAGGTTTTGTAGATGAGATCAACTTCCTCGTTTGTAAAAAAATTTTGGATGATGACATAGCCATCCCGTTTAAAGTCAGCGAGATGTTCTTGCGTGAAAGATGGGTATTGCATGGTGTTTGGGTTCTGATTGTAAGAATTTTTGGTATTCAGGCTTCGGCAGCGAGTTCGCGTTCTATAACGTCGCCGCTGGATTTCACTTTGAGAATGACTTTTTTACGACCGTCGGGCAGGTGTTCTTCTTTGATGAGCCAGTGGTCCAGGTCGTACTCTTTGGCACCCAGCGGCTTACTTTTTTCGTTGCTGCCCCGCCAAACGGGTAACTGCACTGGTTCCCACTTCTTGCTCTTGGCTGAAGCATAGCAGGCGTCCATGATGGCATTGACAATGTAAGCATCGTAAAAGGTTTCCATGGGGGTGCGCTGCTGATCCAGGGCATTGAACATGTCGGTAAACATTTGGTCGTAGCCCAGGGCATGAATTTCGTCACCCACCGGGGCCAGCCAGCCGGTTT
>CAZZGE010000252.1:0-3370 GCA_964653665.1 uncultured Porifericola sp.
CCCATTGACAACTCGTCTATTGTTTTTTCTCGTTTGCATAGTCCTCTTTACTTAGTGCTCGCCTTGATGATGGTCGTTTCAAATGAGGATGCATGAGAGCAGCCTCTTCGACGTGAATATTTCTACAACTGCATCATGAATCAACTTTTTCAGCCCATTCCAGTACAAAAATCACCGAGGCGGGTTGCTGGGTACGCGGATGCTCGGGCTCATGCATAGCTGAGATATGTAAACCTGATCCTGAAAAGAGTACCTTCCAGTCAGCCATACTGCGATGGTACCAGGGATGTGTATCGCTAAAGTCTCCCGGCAGACCTTCCCAGACATTCGGTTTCCAGTGACTGGGCTCAAAAGCATGAATAGCATTGGGATGCAAGCTCTGGATGATCAGCTTTCCCCGGGGTGTTAGGTATTGCTGCAGGCCTACCAGCAATGGCGCCGCACTATCTTTATCAAAGAGGGCAAAATTGAGCACAATGGCATCAAAAGGACTACCCTCAAGGCGAGCGCCCTCAGTTATTTCACTGTAGCTCAGGCACTGGTAGTGCCCTTCGCCTTTCATTTGGGCCAGGCGGATCATAGTGGGGCTGCCGTCTACACCGTAGCAGGATAGCCCCAGGGCTTCCATCCGCCGGACGAGCCAGCCTTCACCACAGCCCAGGTCCAGCATATTTTTCAGTGGCAGTGCGGTAAGTACCTTGACAATGGCATCATTGGTGGCCAGGCGGCGACTTTCAATTTTTTCTTGGTCAATAAGTTTTTTCCAGCCCCGGGCATTATGATCCCAGCTGTAGATAATTTCGGTTTCGGTAGGTGCTTTCATTTAAGTAGTTAAAGGGCATGTACTCAGGCCTTAAATTAATAAGATTTGGTAAGCTTACAAATGCCTTTGGCCTTACTATTTTCGGTTAAACAAAAGCTGTCTACCCGGCGCTTTACTCAGCTTTTGATCCATATCTCTCACCCTAGGGATCGGGTGCTCATATTCGGTAACTTTCGGCCACATTGTTTGAATAATATGAGGGAGGAATACTGTACAGCCCGGGGAAGGCCGATGAACCATACCCTAATTCTTGAGTGTATCTCGAGACTAGTTGACTTCCGGGGTATCCAGTTTTGACAGAGAGGAAGAAATTTCTTCCTGGATCAGTTCATGTTCCACCAGGTTATCCGACAGATAGTTTTCGTAGCGGCCATGTCAAAGTTGCCGTGGCCACTAAGGTTAAACAGGATTGTCTCCTGTTTTTGCCAGTATCATTAGAACGACCCATACGTGCAAATTTAACGGGTTTTGCTGGTAATGTCACGGCTAATTTAAGGGATGTTTTTACGGAAAAAAGCAAATCGTTCTGGTAGCACCTCCGCTCAGATCATATCCAAAGCACATAGTAAATACAAGGTTGTCAAGACCCTAGGCAGCGGCCATAGTGAGCAGGAAATTCAAAAGCTTTGGCACCGGGGCAAACAAGAGATGGAACGACTTTCTGCTCAGGCGAAGATCTTTACTTCGGATCAGGATATATTAGTGGAACAGGCTATGGAAAGTCTGTCCAATGCCAGTGTCAGGACGAGAGGTCCTGAACTGATTTTTGGAAAACGCTATGACCACATTGGTTTTGGGCAGATCAATGAAGACCTATTTCGTCATTTGGTTCTAGCGTACCTGGCATTTCCTCTCAGTAAACTCAAAACAACAGAATATCTTTACCGCTACCAGGGCATTGAGTTAAAAGTCAACCCTGTTTATCGTTTTATGGATAAGCTTAATGACCAACTTAAAGAAGAAATTGAGCAGATCGCCTTTGAACCTACCCAGCAGTATTTAAAAGCAGGTTGACGATCGTCCTTTACGACATGACCCGCAGTGGACTGATGAGTTTACACTGCAAGCAAACCTGGGTTGGTCAGAGCGGCAGCCTCTCTTCAACAACACAACACATATCTGGATTGATCAGGAAGATAGAGGTCTACACACCGAACGCTCCCGTCATTATCACGCTGGAAGATACGGACTTTACAAGACACGATGCGGTCATCACTTCCCTGGAAGCTCGTTGGTAGCCGTTTTTGAAGTACAGGGTCAGAAACGAAAAGTATTATCAACGAGAAAAGTCCGCAGTTTGTCCTTAGCTACCAAAAAGGCATACTGGACGTGCTGAACAGCCAGGTTGATTTTGATGTGCTGGAATTAAGCGTACAGCATCAGTTTAAAATTGGCGTAAGGGGTAAACTAGACTACCGCATTGATGCTGGTTCATTTCTCAATAATCAATCGCTGTATTTCATGGATTTTTAGCATTTTATGGGTAATCGTACGGTACTACAGCTGGATGATCCGGTGGGAAGTTACCGTTCGCTGGACTACTACCGCTGTAGTACCGATCTGCAATATCTCAGCGGACATCTCCGGTATCAGTTTCGGCGCTTCCTGCTGATCCAGATTTTTGATGTACAACTGTTGGGCATCAAAGAAAACTTGTTGTTTAACTATCTGAAAACACCAGGATCTCCACATTATACGGAACTGGGGTACAGTCTGGATAATATATTCCGATTTATGAGGGTAGAATCAGTGGCCAACTTTGACTGTGATACCTACCGGGACTTTGGGATTAGAGTAGGCATAGCTACTTAGCTGCAGGATATCTTTGATTAAAAAAAGAAAGGCTTGCCTCTCGGCAAACCTTCTACCTACACTACCTAAACTATGAGAAAAAAAGTCTAAAAAATTATAATATATAAGTCTAAAAAATTTACTATATGTAGCGCAAAGGCTTTGCCAAAAGACTTATTCCCCTCATTTTGGTATTTTGCATTATATTTTGTGGAATACTTTTCCCAACGCAGTGGAATTGTATGCCCTTTTCCCCAACTATAGGTACGCGTAGGATAGAAGATACTCCTATTCTTCTAACTTAAGCAGATCAAACTGCTCAAAAGCACTTTTTTCCTGTATCAGAGCTTCTACCTCTTCCGATTTGCGAGGGGCCAGGTCGGATAGTAGTTCGTAGCCATCTTTGGTAATCAGGAAATCATCCTCAATGCGTACCGGGATATCCCACCACTTAGGGTCACAGGGGTTACCTTCCGGGATATAAATACCCGGCTCTATGGTGATGACCATGCCGGCCTGCAGCGTATCGTACTCACCCAGGTCGTGTACATCCAAGCCAATATGGTGGCAGCAGCCGTGCGGATAATAGCGATTGCGCCCGGTCTCCGGGTTGATCATATCCTCTTTCTCCAGGCTTTCAAAAATACCCAGTTCCAGCAGTCCCTGGTTGACTACTTCTGCGGTAGCGTTGTAAATTTCCTTGAAGGTGATACCCTCTTTGGCGATCGCCATTGCCGCTTCCTGGGCCTCGTATAC
>CAZZGE010000252.1:3470-6520 GCA_964653665.1 uncultured Porifericola sp.
TTGGTATCCAGGTTGTGCTGCTGAGGCTCAATCTCAACAGTCAGTTCCTGTGTGGCCGGGTAGTTTACCTTTTGCTTGAAGGCAGCAATCAGATCATACAGGTCGCCCTCCTCTTTGGTATTACGCACGTCGTTATGGAAGTCATAAAAGAGGACTTTGTCATACTGGCTGAAGTCAATGGGAAATTCTTTGAAGTCAGGCGTCTCAAATGCTATTTCCATCTCCAGCATTTTTTGGGCACCTTCTTGGCCCAGGCGGGGCCCGTCTTATAGTTCTTTTAAGGCATCGTGGGCTCGCACAAAAATTACCTCGTCAAAGTTTTCCTCGCTTATTTGTTGCTCTTCTTTGAAAATCAGAAGCACCGAATGCGGTTCCCGGTAAGGTAATAAAAGTTAGGGTCCTGGTGGTAGACGTAGTTGACGTCATTGGCTCGGTTATGGACTGGGTTGGAAAAGAGGACGGCTACCGAATTAGGCGGCATTTTTTCTCTGAGTGTTTCCCGCCGCTCACAGTGAAAGTCCATCGGTAGGAAGTCATCCGGCAAATTAGGCTTCTGTGCCAGAGATAATTCTGCAAAAAATAATATTACTAAAAGAGTACAGGTTAGGCTTCTCATGATTTAGGTTTATTGGTAACTAAAATACAAAAAAAACGGCTTATCCAGTTTGAAACTGCCTTTAAGTCTCAGAACAAAAAATCACTGTTGCAAATGCTGGTGTAATTAGCATGACTACCAGTTAAAACGTGAAAAAGCCGACAATCCTAGGAATTGATTTTACCCAAAACCAGGAAGTCGGCAGTTATCTGATCAATCATCAATCTGCTATTTGTGACCGTACAACATCACGTATCCCCGGTCACTAGCGGAGAAAGCATAAGAGATAGTTTTGTTAACAAATGATCTATCTGGCTGGTGGGTGAAGAAAGAAGCTGAGTTAGGAACCCTGAGTCCCCATGAGCCAGAAGGGCCAAGTTCGCCGGGCAGGATAATGGCCATGTGTCCGTATTCTTCACCTTCACGCATTTTGATCGCTATTACAGCTTTACCAGCATTAGCACGCTCCTGGCTTTTCCGAAGTGCATCCTGATCATAACCTTTGCCCAGAAGTGTCCATTCGCTGTTGGACTGTAGGTAGGCGTAGATCTCATTAATAAGCATGTACCTTTGCTTACTTTTATCAAAGAAATCATTGATGCCGTAGACTTTTTGAACCGATTCACCCGAAAATCGGTAGCAAAGTGCAGCAGACTCAGCCGTTTTTGTACACTTGACAAAACCTTCCAGGCTCTTATCAAGATTTTCCTGCCAGTTGGCGTTTAATGTTTGTGCGCTCACGTTCAAACAAAACAATAGCATCGGGAGCATTGATAGCTTTTTCATCGTTGTTAGCATGGTTTAATGCAGAGTTGTGTTTCTGATTTAAAAAGATTCTGTAAGTACCAGTTATTACTACTTATAAAAAGCCCAAATACACCCTGTTAAGTACTTGCGTAATAGCCTGCTTTATTCGTTTTAATCATTCCTTTTTTTCCATGCTGCTTCGCTATTCGTTTAATCTACACTAAAAAAATGGGAGATTTCTTGGTAATAAAGTATTATATTAATACATTTATAGTGTACTATTTAACTAATACACTATGATTCAAGTTGAGGAACTGTATTTCGGGTATCAGAAAAAGGCTGATTTGTTCTCCGATCTGGAGCTTGAACTTAAAGCTGGCCCCATTTACGGCTTGCTGGGTAGAAACGGAGCAGGTAAATCCAGCCTGCTGCGGCTTATCTGCGGGCTGCTGTTTCCCGATAGTGGCAGCGTAACAGTAGCAGGTCTGATACCCGCCAGGCGGAAACCGGAATTTCTACAACAGCTCTTTTTCATCCCGGAAGAAATCTACCTGCCGGAGGTCAGTATCAGTCGTTACGAAAAAACCTACGCGCCATTTTATCCAAAGTACAATCCTGAGCAGTTTCGCTACTACCTGAATGAGTTCAATGTAGATGCCCAGGCCCGACTTTCCGACTTGTCTTTTGGACAAAAAAAGAAAGTGCTGATCGCCTTTGGACTGTCCTGCAATACGAGGCTGCTGCTCATGGATGAACCTACCAACGGGCTGGATATTCCCTCTAAAAGTAAGTTCAAAAAGATGTTGGCTTCTGTCACTACAGACGATAAGCTGATCCTGGTTTCAACCCATCAGGTGCAGGACCTGGAAAACCTGATAGATAGCCTGATCATCCTGGAAGAAAGCCGGATAGTATGGCACCAAAACCTGGATACGATTGCTCAGAAACTACACTTCGGGAACCTTAGCACTACTGAAGGTAATGAGCAGGTATTGTATGCCGAAGCAGGTTTGCAGGGCTATTCGGTAGTGATGGAAAATGTTACTAATCAAGAAAGTAAAATCAACCTGGAACAACTCTTCCAGGCTACGCTGGAAAATCCTGAGCGTATGCAACAACTCCTGGGACAACAAACCGGTAAGTCATGAACCAACAAATATCTTTACACCGTTTGCAGCTTCTTTTCCGTGTGTTCGCCACTGAGCGGGGAAAAATTTATCTCAGTTCTTTCGGCTTGGTCGTCAGCATTTCACTGCTGCTTATACTGCCGATCCTTTTCACGCGAGGGTATCATGATATTTTATATGTATTGCATGCCTTTGCGCTTTTCGGGACGGTGATGCTGGGAGGCAGCCTGTTTACCAGCACCGCATTTAATCACTACAACAGCCGGGAAAAAGGAATATCCTCCATCATGCTACCGGCTTCTCAGTTGGAAAAATTTCTACTGGTTTTTGCCTTGCATGTTATTTTTATGGTGACTATCGTGTTGATTTTTTTTAACCTTCACATGTGGATTACTGAGGCCGCGAATGCTTCAATACCCGAAGGCTCTAGAAGATATATTGCTATTCCAACAGATATTCTGGAATATTTTATTTATCTCTATTTCCTGATCCAGGGCATTGTGTTTCTTTGTTCCATCTACTTCAGCAAGCAGGTGTTTATCAGATCCCTGATCGTCATACTGGTAGTAGGTTTGGCGGCG
>CAZZGE010000253.1:0-6515 GCA_964653665.1 uncultured Porifericola sp.
GAATAGCGCGACTCCACCGTCTTACGCCCTGCCACACCCAGGCGTTTTCTCATATCAGTATCCTGTAACAATTGAGATAAATAATGCTGCCAGTCTGCGTCCGTAGCGCAATGAAAGCCATTTTCACCGTGATGCACGATCTCGGTATTGACCCCTACCGGCGAAACCAGGGCGGGGATGCCCAGCGAAAGGTACTGCAGGGCTTTGAAGCCACACTTACCCTGTGCCCAGGGATCATCGGGCAGGGGCATGATGCCAATATGCATCTCCCGCAGATCGGCCACCTCCCGGGCCTGACTCCAGGGTATATAGTGTAAATTCGGGAGTTGCATCTCCGGAGGGCGGTTGGAGATTACCACCAAGCGAAAAATAAACTTTTGGGCCAATTCCTGCAGTACCGGCTCTAAGGGGTAAAGGTATTTCATGGTGGAGTGTGAACCGGTCCAGCCAATGCTGAGGGGTGCTTCCTGCTGATTTTTCAGCCCAAAGTGAGAATGCCGGGTGTCCAGCGTAGTAGGGTTTACCACCACCCGGGCGTTATGCTGTCGGCCAAAGTCGGCCAGGTAAGCATTGCCGGCACTGATGCGGTAGCTCCAGCGACAGATCTTCAGCACCTTCTGCTGCCACTTGAGCCGTGACATAAAGTCATTCACGCCGGAGGTATCTTTGAGCCAGATGGCATCATCAAAATCGTAAATGATCTTTTTCTGTAGCACCCGGGCGATGATCCACTCCAGCCAGGGCAGGCCGACAGGCGTAGCTTCCCGGTGGATGAACACAAAGTCAGCCCGGCTCAATCTGGGTATCAGGCCCAGTCGACGAAGAAAACCTCGCAGTACACCCAGCACTTTGGCCAGCGTTTGTCCCGGCTGGTAAAGGATGCGGTTGGTCGCCTCATCCAGGAAGCCATGTACCTCATAACGGTAGCCCCCTTTTTGCAGGATATCCAGGTACTGCTCAAAACGAAAACGCTGGCTAGGGGCGCCACCCAGGGGATAGGGACATAAAAAAAAGATAAGCCGCTGCTTCATGCAGGCAAAAATAGGAAAAGAATAGATTGTTATTCTAAGATTTTATCCAGACGCAGACACAGGTGTATGCTGTTTGTCTTGTTGTAAGAATTTAAGTCGTGGCATTTCTGCATTTTGATTGGCTTTACCAATCGTAACTTTACCTTTTGTGTAAAAGTGAACAAACCAATTGTGATTTATAATGAAGTCATTGAAGTAAACAATTTTTAAGCTATATCTTTACGCTTTTTGATTATCATATGCACACTGCATTCATCCAGTTCGTACGTGAGTATTTTCAGAGACCCAATGGACCGGTACCGTTGCACGAAGCCCGTACTGGGGAGGAGGAGTTGCAACAGTTGCAGGCCTGCCTGGCTTCGGGGCAACTCTCTTCGGTGGGGCCTCTGGTGACTTCCTTTGAAAACCAGATAGCCGAAAACTTACAGATCCCCTACGCCGTAGCGACCTCCAGCGGGACGGCAGCACTGCACCTGGCCTTAGTATCCTGCGGTCTGCAGGCCGGTGAACTGGTCATCACCACCCCCTTTACCTTCGTGGCTAGCTGCCATGCCATCCGCTACTGCGGGGCCGAACCGCTGTTTGTAGACATAGAACGTAACAGCCTGGGACTCTGTCCCGAAGCACTGCTGTCGTTGCTGGAAACAGCGACTGAACCAAGAGAGGATGGCTGCTACCACCGGGCGAGCGGGCGGCGTATTCGGCTGTGCCTGCCGGTATGTGCTTTCGGGCATCCTCCGGTACTGGACTGGCTGGCCGATATTTGTGATGCGTACCAACTGGGCATGATCGTAGATGCGGCGGAAGCCCTGGGCAGTGTGTACCGGGACAAACCCGCGGCGGCCTGGGGCAAGAGCTCGGTACTTAGCTTCAACGGCAATAAGATCATCACCTGTGGAGGCGGCGGGATGCTGCTTACCCACGATGCGGCCCTGGCCGATCGGGCCCGCCACCTGTCGCAGCAGGCGCGTCGGCAGGAAGGCATGTACCTGACCTACGATGCGCTAGGCTACAATTATCGTATGCCCGCCCTCAACGCCGCCCTGGGACTGGGCCAATTTCCCCGGCTGCCAGCCCGGGTACAAGCTCTGCAGCAACTGGCGCACGCTTACCGAGACTTTTTTCACGAATATGGTCTGTCTGTAGTACAGGCTCCTTTCGCCACCCAGTCCAACTACTGGCAGCAGGCAGTAGTATTTGATAAGCCTGAAGCCCGAGAAGCTTTCCTGGCTGCTACCCGTCGGCAGGCAATTGACTGCCGTCCGGCCTGGACGCTCATGTCCGATTTGCCAGTGTATCGTGACTGTCTAAGCGCCGAACTCCCCAGTGCGCAATGGGCCGCCCGCCATATCGCCCTGCTGCCCAGCCTTATATCGCATGCATAAAATTTCCTCACCAATACCAGCCTTCTTATATTCATGGGAGTAAAACAAACAGCAAATCAAAATGGCAAAAGATATCTTACTCATTGGAGGAGGGGGGCACTGCTCCTCCGTTATTGATGTGATAGAGCAGGAAGGAAGCTACCAGGTTAAAGGGATCCTGGATGTAGCTGAAAAAGTGGGCCAGCAACGGATGGGTTACGACATTATTGGTACAGAGGATGACCTACCCAAACTTCTAAAAGACACACCCCATTGCCTGATTACCATCGGTCAGGTCGGCAGTGCGCAGTTGCGGTCCCGGTTGTACCACCAGCTAAAAGCGGCCGGAGCACAGCTGCCGGTGATCGTATCGCCTACCGCATACGTGTCCCCGCATGCCCGCCTGGGAGAAGGCACGGTGGTGATGCACCAGGCCTGCGTCAACGCCGGGGCAGTTATCGGGGTGAACAACATCATCAATTCCCGGGCACTGGTAGAACACGAGGCCCGTACCGGGGCGCATTGTCATCTATCTACCGCGGCTATTCTCAACGGCGCCTGTGCGTTGGGCGATGAGGTGTTGATCGGTAGTCGCTCGGCCCTGCGGCAGGAGGTCAAGATTGCCGATGGTATTCTGGTAGGTATGGGCGGTGTGGTGTTGGAAGACCTGAGCGAGCCCGGTATCTACGCCGGTGTCCCCGCCCGCAAGATTAAATGATGAGGTTGGTTTGATGGTATATGTCATATTAATCCATGGCAGCGTGTATTTGATGCATAGGCAGAATCAATTGGCATTTCCATATCTTGTACCTGACGGCACAAAAATCTTTGTTTGTTCCATGTTTCTACCGATGTGTAGTCCCTGGCGGGACAGGATAGCTTGATCAGCGCAAACAATTGGCTACCCAGCAGGCATCTTCGGAATAGTTGGATTTGGGGCTGTGAAATTATGCACCTGCAAAACCGTCCCGTAGGAACCTAATGTTGGTAGAATGAATACGTACAGGAATGTTTAGCGTGCCTTAGGTACGCCAGGTGGGCTATCTTTCTTCTCCACAGTTGGCAATGATTTTCTCTGCGTATTGTTTTATTTTAACACATAGAGCGGTGATGGCGAATATTATGTAATTTGTAGGGGTAACTAATCTAGTGCAGATGGATAGCAATAAATTTGAAGCGTTTATATCAAAAATTGAAAGACGCATGACGAATTTGGGTGCGAAGCTTTCTGATATGCGTGCGGGACTGGATGGTTTTCAGAAGGAGTTTAATGACTTCCAGACCGAAATGGGAGATTTTATGGCTCATGCAGTGGCAGCGATTGCTGATCATAGTAAGCGTTTGGAAAAGATTGAAAAGCATTTAAACCTGTAAGTTGGTGATGATATTTATCACCGGATTGTTTTATTTTAAGCGGGTAGAAAGGGTAAGTACTGCGACATATTTATATAGCCAATAAAAAAAATATGGCCATGCTGGGCAAACAGCCTTAAATCCCCCTAACCCCCGGTTCCACCGCGGCTTCTAAAAAGGGGGAAATGAACTCCTCCTTGGCGGAGGCCGCAAAGGAGTTGGGGGTGGGGGATTGATTAAATACTGAAAATAAATATGTGTGACCACTTAATGGCGGATATCGTCTAATCTTAAACAAGGCAACCATGGAAGAAATAGAAACTTTAAGAACCTATATCAAAGAAGGCAGGTATGCCGATGCTTTACAACTCATAGACGAACTTGACGAGATGAGCCGTGATGATAAGATCCACAAAGTGGAAAGTTACATGCGCGTATTATTCATTCATCTGATCAAAAAACATGTAGAGCAGCGTACTACCCGCTCCTGGGAAGTTTCTATTAAAGAATCGTTACGCCAAATCAATCGGGTCAATAAGCGTAGAAAATCAGGAGGGTATTACCTCTCAGCAAGTGAACTGGATGAAGCCCTGGCGGAGGTGTTGCCCGATGCTATTTTGCGTGCTTCGCTGGAAGTCAAAGAGGGAATACTGGACGAAAAACAGCTGCAAGCCCAGATAGATGATACAAGCATCCGGCAGGAAGCTTTACAATTGATATTTGAACATCAAATATAAAGTGAGATGGAAGAACTCAGCACTTTACGATCTTACCTGGAAGCAGGAAAATATGAGGACGCGTTGCTGTTGGTCAACGAACTGGAAGAGATGCGTAAAGAGGATAAGCTCAATAAAATTGATAGTTATGCTACCATTTTGTTGATCCATCTGATCAAGCAAGCGGCTGAAAATCGTACCACTCGCTCCTGGACCAACTCCATTAATTTTACCGTACGTGAAATAAAAAAAACCAACAACCGCAGAAAAGCAGGAGGCAGATATGCCGATACTGCTATCTTAGAAGCAATTTTAGAGGATGCTTATCCCCTGGCTTTGGCCAAAGCCGCTGAAGAAACTTTTGAAGGTATTTACCAGGAAGCCGAACTGGAGCAAAAGTATGCTAAAGCAGAAGTATTGCGAAAAGCCCTGGAACTGATTGATGAAAATTAAACCATGAAAGATCAGTTGATAGTAGAAAAGCTTAAAAACCTGTAGCCTGCCCAGCAGGATGAAGTGCTGGATTTATTGAGTTTCTGGCGCAAAAGTACGAATCAAGGCCCGGCCCAAAGTTTGGAAGTGGCAAAGGCACTTTTCAGATGATGCCGGATTTTGATAAGCCTTTAGATGATTAATAAGAATATACGGAATGTTAAAGATCATGATCCAAGCTTAGTTAGTTGATACTTAAATGAAGAAAAAATGAAAATAGAAAGAGTTGATAATGAAGTGATTTTCAGGGTTTCTGGTGATATAAATCTGGAAGACTTGCAGGATATTTTTGACCTGTTGGAGTTCAGAGTAGTTGCCAGTGGTTCTAAAGCGAGTCAAAAAGACGTTGATAAACTTGTAAAGACAGTTAAAAAAGGACGCTGGAAAGAAACCAAAAATAGGCTGGGCTTATGAAGGTGGTGGTAGACACCAACATAGTTTTTAGTGGAATGCTGAATACAAACAGCCAAATAGCCACCACTCTTTTACGTCCAAAGAATGAACATGAGTATTATTCAACTGAGCAGCTTAGGATTGAAATAGAGCGACATTCGGATAAAATGATGTCTTTATCTGGATACACTGAGCAAGAATTTAGAAAAATCTATTCATTATTTGCCGGTAAAATCCGATTTATTGATCGACAGCTTATTCCCCATCATCATTATAGGGCAGCCTTACTGCTCACTGAAGATGTAGATGTTGATGATACTGAATTTGTGGCTTTAAGTATGTCTATGGACGCAAAGCTTTGGAGCGGAGATGGTAAGTTGATCAAGGGCTTAAAAAGAAAAGGCTGGGATAATTTTGTGACAGCCCGCGAGATTTTAGGGAAAAAAGACTAAAAATCCAGCATATCGTTTCAAAACAGCTTTATAGAATTACAATACCTGGAACAACATGAAAGATAAGTTAATACTATAAAAAGTAAAAAAACTGAAACCAGCGCAGCAGGATGAAGTGCTGGATTTTATTGAGTTTTTAGAACAAAAGTACAAAAAAAGAGCAACCCCAAAGTTTGGAAGTGGCAAAGGCACTTTTAAGATGATGCCGGATTTTGACGAGCCTTTGGATGATTTTAAGGAATACATGGAATGAATCAAACATTGCTGCTTGATACACATACTTTTATCTGGTTTATTGAGGGAGATCCGAAATTACCACTAGTGATTAGAACCAGTATTGAAAATCAATATAATTTTTCTTTTGTGAGTACTGTCAGCCTTTGGGAAATTGCAATAAAGGTAAGCCTGGGAAAACTTGAGCTAAATACTGATTTTTCTCGGCTTAAATTACTTATTGATCAAAATGGTTTTCAGATGTTGAATATCAACTTTGAACATCTTGAAAGGGTAAAGATTTTACCTTACCACCATCGTGACCCTTTTGATCGCCTGATTATTGCACAGGGTATGGAGGAAGAGATGATCGTAGTGACCAAAGATGATGCCTTGAACGCTTACGATGTATAGGTACTGTGGTAAGATTTTGATAAGGTGAATTGAGTAAAGCAGAAAAATAAATGAGCGATATAGCGCGGCATGCAATGCGCGGCATGC
>CAZZGE010000254.1:0-6398 GCA_964653665.1 uncultured Porifericola sp.
ATCGGAAAAGAATAGAAACCACCTTTAGTGAAATCACTGCTCATTTTCCAGCTAAAATCCATGCCGTAACCCCAGAGGGGTTTCTGCTCAAGGTCGTACTGTTCATCTTTGCTTTTACTTGCAGTAAATCATTTTCCGCAACTTGAATTAATAATAGATGCTTCATGGTATTTACCTTCACTCACCAGGTCTTCAGTTAAATAATTCAGGATCAACGAGTTACAATGTTGGTCCAAAAAATAGCTTTAGCATCAAAATCTGCACCTGCGGAATCAATGATAACCGCTTCTCCATTTTGATATCAATGATGATGTCATCAACCTGTGGAAGTCTGCTTTCGTACAATGAGCGATCTTCTTTAAATCTCGTTGATCGTAGGCTCAGCGATGATGTTTCTTTTGAAAAGTATACTTACCCCCTAATTCTCACCTGTACTCCGTCTAAAATGATCTTTTCAAAACATTCTTGGTCATCATGTATGGTTACGCCTCATTGGTGATCGTGGTAATCTATATACAATGAATCTTTCAGACACCAATCACAGCTGATGGGCTCTTCATGACTTTGCTTCGTGAGTTTGGAGCAGTTTTACTGGCTACAGGTTATCAAAAGAATAGCTAATAGAACATCAGTTAGGCAGACCGTGTTAAAAAGGAAGTTTTTTTGTAATTTAATGTTTCACTATAACATTTCCTGAACCTATGCTTTCATTAAGAATGAGACTGTCTGATGGTCTGCATTTTTACCGCCCTTCGTCTTATCGGTTTTCACTATTTATTTTAACATTGTTATTCCTAAGATGTACCTCCTCAATGGATCAGCCAGCGCCCGACCCAGATAATGGTGGTCTGGTATTGCCGGAGGGTTTCTCTGCAGTCGTAGTGGTGGATAGTCTTCAAGGGGCCGCCAGGCATCTGAGCGTCAGAGATAATGGGGATATTTTCGTTAAGTTAAGATTTGTGCAGGAGGACGGCGGAAACGCAGTACTGCGTGATCTTAATGGAGACGGGAAAGCTGACACCATACAAAGGTTTGGAAATTACGAAAATGATGGCAACTACGGAACCGCCATGAAAATCCGCGGAGATTATCTGTACTACAGTTCACAGTCCCGGGTATTCAGACAAAAGCTGGAAAGCGATGATCTGGTGCCACAAAGTGAAATGGAACTGGTGCTGGATGATAATTTCCCAAATCGTAGGCGAGAGCACATGGCCAAGCCCATCTCCTTTGATGATAAAGGCTACATGTATGTACCTTTCGGTGCACCCTCCAATTGCTGTCAGGATCCTAAACGAACCCCCGGTGAGCCGGGGCTGGACCCCTGCCCACAGTTGGAAAAGCATGCGGGAATCTGGCGTTTTGAAGAAGGCAAAATGAACTTGAGGAGAGAAGATGGTGAGCAATACGCTACCGGTATTCGTAGCATTGTGGGCATGGATTGGAATCAACAGGATGATAAACTCTACGCGGTGGTGCATGGACGTGATGATTTACTTCGCCTTTTTGCGGATCGTTTTTCTCCCTGGGAAAGTGCCCTTTTGCCTTCAGAAGAGTTTATCAGGGTCACCGAAGGGGCTAACTTCGGCTGGCCCTACTGCTACTATGATAAGATGCAGGGGAAAAAAGTGCTTAATCCCGAATATGGTGGCGATGGTCAAAAAGTAGGCCGCTGCGATACGTTTGAGAAACCGGAGATGGGTTTTCCCGGACATTGGGCTCCAAACGAACTACTCTTTTACCGGGGCGAACAATTCCCTGATAGGTACCGCAATGGAGCTTTCATTGCCTTTCATGGCTCCACCAACCGGGCCCCATATCCGCAGAGTGGCTATTTCATTGGTTATGTGCCTTTCCAGGACGGGAGAGTAACCGGAGACTGGGAAATTTTTGCAGATGGCTTTGCCGGAATAGATACCATTGAAAACACCCGTGATGCTCGTTATCGTCCAATGGGCATTGCTACCGGGCCGGATGGCTCGCTCTACATATCGGATACGGAGAAAGGAAAAATTTGGCGCATCATGTACACAGGCAACCTTGATGATTTTTCTGATAAATCGCTGGAAAAAATGGAGGATCGGAAGTTGATGGCTCATATCAGTACTCCTGATAAGGTGAAGGATAACTTACAAAGAATAATTACACTACCCGGTGCTAAAATCTACAATACCTACTGTGGTACGTGTCATCAGCGTAACGGAAAAGGTGATGGGGGACGCTTTCCCTCACTGGTCAATGAAGAATGGGTAGGCGGTGATAAAAATCGGCTTATTTCCCTGGTACTCAATGGTATGGAAGGTGAGATCGTCGTTAATGGTCGGAATTATAATAATATCATGCCCCAACATAGTTTTTTGAAGGACGACGAAATAGCGAGCGTGCTTACCTACGTCCGCCAGAATTTTGGCAACGATTACGATGCTATCAAGACAGAAGATGTGGCTAAAATCCGTATTAAGCAGGGTGACCGTGAATAAAAGGCGCTTGAAATTCTTTCAGAGTGTACAATTTGGCTTTTAAAATTTTTTACTTAGCTAATTGTACTAAACCGGTGATCATCCGCTAGAAAAGTTGTACCGACACTCAATAAACTTTTTGAATTTTCTTTTTTTGACGATATTATCGGATACTTAATTAACTAATCCTAGCCTACTTTGTCATTTGATCCCGTATTGTACGTCCATGGAATTTCAATTGATTGTGTAGTATTTGGATTTCATGAAAATCAGCTGAAAGTACTACTTCTTAAAACCAAAGGACTTAACCAGTGGACACTCCCCGGTGGTTTCATTTTTAGGGATGAAGACACTGATGACGCAGCTCATCGGATGTTGCGGGAAAGAACACAACTGAGCAATATTTTTCTAAAGCAGTTCAGTTTCTTTGGAAAAGCGAGTCGTAACAGTATCGATTTTTCAATGAGCCTACTCAAAAAAAATCTCATAGACCAAGAAGCCTACGAATGGATGTCACAAAGATTTTCTACTGTGGGATATTTTGCTCTGGTAGAATATTCAAAAGTGAATGCTGAGCCTGATGACTTTGCCGATCAGTGCCAATGGTTTAGTCCCCATGATTTACCCAAGCTGGTATTAGATCACCAGGAAATCATACATAACGCACTATCTACATTGAGATTAGAATTGAAATATTATCCGGTAGGTATCAATTTATTACCTAAAAAATTCACCATGCCTGAGTTGCAGGCGCTGTACGAAACCATCCTTGATCAAAAACTTGACAGAAGAAACTTCCAGCGCAAAATGCTGTCTTACGGTATCCTGAAGAAGTTGGATGAGCAGCGTAAGGGTGGTGCCCACAAAGCTCCCTATTTGTACATGTTTGATAAAAAAGGCTATCAGGAAGCTATGGAGAAAGGACTGAAGGCTGTCTGGTAACTCAGCTGATCAACTGGTTTTTTCGCAGTTTTTCTACGGTTGACACTGTTTGTCAGATAGGTTCAACAGAACCAAAGTCTAATTTATTTCAACCCAGCTATTGTTTTCGGAGGAAATCCTGAGGGCATCCAGTACTTTCATGTTCTGGATTGCATCCTGAGGCGGGGTAGGCACTTCATGACCTTCCAGAATCGCTTTAGCAAAAGCTTCAAATTCTAGGATGTACTGATCTTCCGGAGGGATGATGACTTCTCTGGTACCAATGCTGTTGGTGACAAAAATGCGGGTATCAACGTCCGATGGTATATTGAAGGGGATTTCAATGACAATCATACCACTACTACCTATGGCGGTCACTCGCTGGTAAGGAAAGGTCTTAGTACCAACTGTAAACGATGCTCTCTGTCCACCCCCAAAGTCCAACATTCCACTCAGCAGTGTATCGGTACCAAAGTTCGGGTCTTTTTGCATCAGACTCAAAGCCCTTTTAGGTTCCTTACCGGTCAGGAAACGACTCACAGATACAGCATAACAACCGATATCTAGTAAAGCGCCCCCTCCAGCATCCGGGCGGTTCCGTATGTTTTTTGGATCAGTGTTATTGAATGAGAAAGCAGTCTGTACCGACTGCAGTTGACCAATCTCTTTCATACGAATGAGTTCACAGGTATGCTGCCACTGAGGGTGAAAGCGATACATAAAAGCTTCCATGACCTTTACTCCTTGGTTGGCAGCATAAGAAATGCTATCTTCTGCTCTTTGCGCATTAAGCGCGATAGGTTTTTCGCAAATAACGTGCTTTCCGGCATCTGCTGCTTTCTTAATATATTCATCGTGAAGATGATTAGGCAATGGTATGTAAACCGCATCCAGGTTTTTATCACCCAGTAGTGCATCATAGGAACCATAAGCCTTGGGGATGTTAAATCGGGCTGCGGCTGCATCAGCTTTTTCCTGAGATCGAGAAGCAATCGCTGCGATGTCAATCAGTGGAGACTTGGCTACGGGAATGGCAATTTTTTTTTGGAAAAATCCCGAAACCGAAAGGATACCTAGTTGTAAAGTTTTCATAGGTTGTCGTTTGAATCAGGTTATTTACCTGTGAAAATATAGATTCATGCTTTAATCACAAAACATATGAGGATCGCAATTTTGGGCACCGGACACGTAGGTTCAACGATTGCCTATACTTTGATCATGCAGGGGATTGGCGATGCTTTGTACCTGGTAAACCGCAACCTGCAAAAGGCCCGCAGCGATGCCATTGACCTGCAGCACTCCCAGGCCTTCACCGAAAAGTCAGTACCCATTACTGCCTTTGCGCTGGATGATCCGCCTGAAGCTGACTTATATATCCTCTGCCTCTCCGTACCCTATAAAGTAAGCTTTAGGAGCCGCTTTGACCTGGCACCGGGAAATTACCAGCTCTTCAAGTCCGTGATCCCCAGGCTAAAACAGAAAAATGACCAGGCTATCTATCTGGTGGTGAGCAATCCGGTAGATGTGTTGTGCTATTTCTGTCAACATTTGGGTGACTTATCGCCCGATCAAGTTATGGGAGTAGGCACCCTCATTGACAGTGCCCGATTTCGTAAGGGTCTATCCGAGCAGAAAGGCATCCATCCCGACGACATCCGGGCTTATATTTTGGGAGAGCACGGTGACAGCCAGTTCCATGCGCTCAGTATTGCGTATGCAGGGGGAGAATCTATCACCGACGACGAAGAGTCTGCTTCTCTGATTCGTAAATCGGTCAATCTGGGCTACGAAATAGTAAAAGGGAAAGGATATTCCAACTTCGCCGTGAGCATGGCCACCGCACTCATCGTGGAAAGTATATATCTGGATAACCACCGGACTATACCCGTGAGTGCACTCGTTGACGGTTACCTGGATATACGAGATGTGTACTTGTCTCTGCCAGCGGTGATTGGCCGACAAGGGATAAAGCGCTTACTGCATCCCCAGCTTTCCGAAGAAGAACAGCAAGCCTTCCGGTATTCAGCCAGTGTAGTCAAACAGGTAATTCAGGAAGTCAGGAAAAAAACCGGCAGCTAAAGCGCGGCTTAGGGAAATATCAGAAAATTGTTTAGTTTTTCATTTTAAAAACCCTAATCCTATCAAGGCAATTTTATGTCTTTTTCTTTAAAACATATAAAGCGCGATCCTAAAACTGACATCAAACAAAAACCACCCCTACTCATCATGCTTCACGGTCTGGGAAGCAACGAACAGGATCTTTTTTCTCTGGCCCCCCTTCTGGATCCCCAATACCTGATTCTTAGCGTGCAGGCGCCTGTCTCCTATGGTTTCGGGGGCTATGCCTGGTTCAACATTGACCTTACCAGCGGCATTCCCAGTGCAAACATTCAGCAGGTGATTCATGCTAGGCGTCTATTGTCTTCTTTTCTGGAACAGGCCATTGAGAGCTACCAACCCGATACTGAAAGAATTTATCTATTGGGCTTTAGCCAGGGTGCGATCATGAGCTATGCTACGGCTTTTTCAGAGCCTACTAAGATTAGGGGCATTGTAGCTATGAGCGGTTATATTCTGCGTGAAGTAACTCCCCAGGTAAGCTATAGTCCCCAGCTCAAAAAACTCAAAATACTGGCGACACACGGTAAACAAGATCAGGTATTGCCCATCTTTTTAGGTAGAGCTACCAATGATTACCTCAGGACCCTTCACGCTGACTATACCTATAAAGAATACGATATGGCACATGAAGTTAACCAGGAATGCCTAGAAGATGTCAGAGGCTGGCTTTCGCTACAGGTGAAATAAGTTACTTGAGGAGCAATTCTTCCAGCGGTACACCAGGAGATATGGCGATTTTTTGATTGGCCCGGTTCAACATGTCTATATTACTGACTACCACCTTCCTCGTTCTACGACCCCTTACACGTATCAAAGCAGCCACCGGCTCGGAGGCTTCACTATTACGGATGACTGCATTGCTGACGTTCACCAGCTGAATCACGGGGGCGCTGGCCC
>CAZZGE010000255.1:0-6325 GCA_964653665.1 uncultured Porifericola sp.
AATTCTAAATATTTTTATATTTTTTTAATAATTAATTTACTTAAACAAAGCAATAAGTGGCGTATTTAACAGGTTTTTGTACTTTATCGTGTATCTCACATTTACAGAGGATAGGTATTATTTTCCTTTTCGGGTTATTTAGTTCTGAGGGTTTCCCTAATATTACACGACACAAAGTAGCTCAGTATCTCTCACCTTAATATATGATGTAAGTATGAAAGCACCGTTATTTGTCATCTTTTTGAACAGCACTTTACGCATGCCAGACCGATAAAAAAGCATTACAGCAAAGCAATGAGGTAGATGCGGTCTTTTCGTACTGGGATCAGCCTGATATGCCAGGTTGCGCTTTGGCGATCATTCGTGAGGGAGACATTGTTTAAAGCCGAGGGTATGGCAGATCTGGAGCATGATATCCCTATTTCGCCTCAATCCGTCTTCTACATCGGCTCAGTTTCCAAGCAGTTTGTAACTACGGCGCTTCTCCTATTGGTGGAAGAGGGTAAGCTCTCTCTGGAAGATGATGTCCGTAAGTACATTCCCGAACTCCCCGACTATGGCCATACCATCAGCTTAAGAAATCTGGTACATCAAACCAGTGGGCTGCGCGATAACCTTACACTCTGGGAACTAAGTGGCAGGAGTATGATTGACGATATTCCTGAGGATGAAATCTTTGAGATGATATGCCGACAGCAGGATCTTAACTTTATCCCCGGCGAGGATTACGCGTACAGCAATACCAGTTACTTTCTGATGTCCATCATCATTGAGCGATTCAGTGGTCAGCGACTTCGGGCGTTCGCTGAAGAGCGAATCTTTGAGCCACTGGACATGAACAATTCGCAGTTTAATGACGACAACCGACGTATCGTAAAGAACAGAGCGTTTGGATATACGCAACTCGCTGATGATAGCATAGGTAATCTGATCATGCGGTTTGACCTGGTAGGTTCAGGAGGGCTTTACAGTACGGTAGAAGACCTCTACCACTGGGATCAGAACTTCTACGATAACCAACTGGGAAAGAGTGGACAGGCATTGACACAACAACTACAAACCAACGGACGCTACAACGATGGCTCCGAAGTGGATTATGCCTTTGCCATGATCAACGGCGAATACCGCGGCCTAAAGACAATATACCATACCGGCTCTATGGGAGGGTACCGGGCGGTCTACCTGCGTTTTCCAGATGAGCAGTTTTCTGTCATCATCCTGGAAAATGTAGGTAATCTACAACCCCTGAACAGGGCCTACGAGGTGGCTGATGTGTTCCTAGTGGACCTACTGGCAGAGCAAACACCTGCGACCAAGGATAATCTTGTAGCTGCTGAAGAACAGGAAAGCCCGGTAGATGTATTACCAGCAAGTTTTACGGCGAAGAATTGGAAGTCATGTATGAAATTTTTCTGCAAGAAGAAAAAATCATGATGAAGGCTGGCCCCGGAACTCCGGTTAGCCTGGCAGTTGAAGCAGGGCAGCGTCTGGCCAATGATGTATTTGCGCTGGAATTCAATGAAAGTAAGGACAGATTTAGCCTTTCCTATTATGACACCCGGGGTATTCGTTTCGTCAGGAATAATCCACTGCCCTAAAGCAACACAGGACGACACTAAAACGTGTTATATATAATATTATTACGGCAATTTAATACGCACTCGTTTTGATTTTTAAACTTAAGGTTATGAAGTGTTGAGGCAGCATAGAAGCTTATTTTTCGGGATGGGGCACCGTGAATGCTTTTTTTGCCAAACCGATCTCAACATCCCTGTTAAATTCATTCCTTTACTCACTTTTATAGTTCGCTTCAAATAACAACTAACTCTAACTATGGCTCAATCCAGCAAACTCGACAGCCGCTTTTTGATAGGCTTTATCTTCGTTGTGGTAGGAGCTTACCTGCTTTTGGTTAACCTTGACCTGCTACCCTTTACCTTACCGGACTATATTCTTTCCTGGAAAACATTGCTGATCGCCATTGGACTGCTCATTGTAGCCACGCGTGAGAACAAAGGTGGAGGTATCACGCTAATCGCGGTAGGAGGTATTTTCCTGGTGACTGACATCCTTAATATTACTTTTGGTGAACTGATTCGGGAGGTGTGGCTTTTCTGGCCGGCGGTATTTATCATTATCGGTCTGGCCCTGATCCTGCGGCGTTCGCGTGAAAAAAAAACTGAAGATGAGGATGGTTTTCGGCCCAACGAGTCGGCTGACGACTATACTGAAATTACGGCTATCGTAGGGGGCAACAATAAAATCATATACTCCCGGAGCTTTCGGGGGGCCAGGCTTACCGCCATTATGGGAGGTGTAGACATCAACCTGATCAATGCCCGTCTGGCGCCTGGCCGACACGAAATAGATGTTTTTGCCCTGTTTGGGGGGAGCACCATTATCATCCCTAATGACTGGAACGTCAGGCTGGACGTAACGCCCATAGTAGGAGGATTTGAAGATAAACGATCTTTTCCTCAGTCCTATGTAGCCAATGCCGATACAGAGCTGATCATCAGAGGGGTGGTAATCTTTGGGGGTGGAGAGATTAAGAGCTCGTAGATGAGAACTAAACGGCGGACTTTATGCTCACCTGCTCATAAAACTGGCGGATCTTTTTCCCCAGGGCAGGGATTTCAATCAGAAAACCATCGTGTCCGTAATCAGAATCAATCACTGCCAGCTGGGCGCCATCAACGTGCTTTGCCAGAAACTCCTGTTCGCTAACGGGAAACAGTTGGTCGGTAGATACGCCCAGAAAAAGTGCGTGTGCCTGTATTTTTTCGAGGGCATGTATGATGGTGCCACGGTCTCTTCCTACGTTGTGCGAGTCCATAGCTTTGGAAAGTATCCAGTAAGAAAAGGCATTGAAACGGCGGGCTAGTTTGTCTCCCTGGTACTGCTGGTAAGAAGAAGCCTGAAAGCCATCCAGTTTTGTGAGGGTCGTTTCTGACTGCGTTTGCTGATATGTGTTGTAGTGCCGGTACGATAGCAGCGCAATGGCTCGTGCAGTTCGCATACCCTGCAGACCAGCGTCGGGCTGGTTCTCTTGCCAACTAGGGTCATTCTCAATAGCCATTCGCTGTGACTCATTGAAAGCAATGCCCCAGGGAGAGTGCTGCGCGTTGGAGCAGAGTTGTATAAGATACTGGATTTTGCTAGGGTGCATGATGGCCCACTCCAGCACGTGCTGTCCTCCCAGCGATCCACCTATTGCAGTATGAATTTTATCTATGCCCAGGTGCTGACGCAGGTAATCAAAAGCCTGCACCATATCGCGGTTATTAAGCTGTGGAAAATCATGGTAGAAAGGCGCTCCGGTTTCTGGATTGATGGATAAAGGACCGGTAGAACCATAACAGGATCCCAGCATATTGGCACAGATGATATAGTATTCATCGGGATCATACAATCGGCCCTTGCCAAATAAACCACGCCACCAGTCCATAAAGTTGCCATTGGCAGTAAGGGCATGACAGACCCAAATCACATTATCCCGGGCCTCATTAAGTTTACCGTAAGTTGTATATCGAAGCTGAAAGCCGGGCAAATAGGCGCCCGACTCCAGCTCAAATTTATCTCTGTAAATGAAATCTTCTGTTTGATGCATGGATTGCTATGCCAGAACGGTTTCTGAGATTTGTTTAAATGCTTGTTTAAAATCGTCTTTGATGTCCTCAATGTGTTCTATACCCACTGAAACGCGTAACTGCGTAGGATGTACGCCCGAGTTAGACTGCTCCTCTTCCGATAGCTGGGAATGGGTAGTAGAAGCCGGATGGATGATGAGGGTCTTGGCATCTCCTACATTGGCCAGGTGGCTTACCATCTGCAGACTTTCCACAAACTTTTTGGCTCGCTCCAGGTCTCCTTTAAGTTTGAAAGTAAGAACACCCCCAAAACCTCGCTTCAGGTACTTCTTGGCTAGTTCATGATAAGGGCTGGACTCCAGACCTGGATAGTTAACGCTTTCTACTTCCTCATGAGCTTCCAGCCATTGTGCTAACTCCAGTGCGTTGTTCACAGTACGTTCTACCCGCAGAGAAAGCGTTTCCAGTCCCTGAATTAGCAGGAAGGAGTTGAAGGGGCTTAGTGCTGGGCCAAAATCACGCAGGCCTTCTACCCGGGCACGGATGGCGAAGGCGATATTGGGAAGGCCCAACGGGTTGTCTTTACCGAACACATCGGAGAAGACAATGCCGTGGTACCCTTCGGCGGGCTCGGAGAATTGTGGGAACTTACCATTACCCCAGTCATAGTTACCGGAATCTACGATGACCCCACCTATACTGGTGCCATGTCCACCGATCCATTTGGTGGCTGAAGCGGTCACCACTGAGGCTCCGTGCTCAATGGGGCGGAAGAGGTAACCTCCGGCTCCGAAAGTATTGTCCACAACCAGCGGGATATTATGCTTATGAGCCAGCGCAGCAATGGCATCAAAATCAGGCACATTAAAGCCTGGGTTACCGATGGTCTCTATATAGATCGCCTTAGTTTTGTCATCAATATGCGCTTCAAAGTCATCGGGCGTGTGACCCTTGGCAAATTTTACATCAATTCCGATGCGTTTGAATGCGATCTTAAACTGATTGAATGTTCCGCCATACAGATAGTTGGTGGAGACAATGTTATCCCCGGCTTCACAGATGTTGTTGAGTGCAATAAACTGGGCGGCCTGACCGGAAGCTACCGCTACCGCAGCTACTCCGCCTTCCAGGGCGGCGATACGCTTCTCAAATACATCGGTCGTAGGGTTCATAATGCGGGTGTAGATGTTGCCAAACTCCTTGAGCGCAAAGAGGTTAGCCCCGTGCTCCGCACTCTTGAAATTGTACGAAGTAGTCTGGTAAACCGGGACTGCACGTGAACCCGTAGTAGGATCAGCTTCCTGTCCCGCATGAAGCTGAAGGGTTTCAAATCTTGGATGCTGTGTCATTTTTTGTTCAGGTTAGACATTATGTGAGTAATAGATTGGAAAAAACGCGGTTCAGGCCGCCCCTGTCGCGACACGAAAGAAGAATCCTCGACAGATCAGTGCTTAGTCACAACAGCAACAACACATACGCTCCATGTATAGGCATGCGCTAGACGGATAAACTGTCAGGGAGTGTCGTGAGTAAGGTGTAGAAGGGCGGTATTTTGTTCTCATCTGATCATCAATTTATATTCTTCCGATTTCGGAATCAGGATTTAGCACCTTTCCTAATGGAGGGAGGTTGCTAGCGCTTCGGTGAGCCTGTCTCTCCACGCTTCTTTATAAATCAATTTTTCTCACAGAGGAGGATTTATTGACTTGTAGAACACAATAATAGGTATTGTTGTGAAACATTCCAAATCGGATGCCTGAGAGTTTGGTAAAATGTTGAACAGCCCGCTGGGTTTGCTACTTACAAAAAGCCGGGACAAAAAATGCGCTCTGCCTAAAGAACAGAACGCAAAAAAAGCGGCTATCAAAAGTTCTACTCAATCCGGAAAACGACTCTGACCTGGGAACTCAGCTTGATCTTTTTAAAATCAATTTCAGGAGACTGCATCTGGGCCATATCAGTGGATTCTGCCATGGCCATACCTCTGGACTGGTAGTAGACCGGTGGAGGTGTATTCTGGTCAACCTCTTGTACTTCCAGCACTTCCCCCCGCGATTCGTCTATGCCATCCAGCAGGTAAGTAGCCTTATCCCGCGCGTTGCGCATAGCCTCAATCTTCAATTCGCGCCGATAAGCTTCAATACGGGAGTGGGAATAACCGCTAACATTGGCCCGCTGAATACCTTTAGGATCCAAGTAAGCAAAAAGGCGGTTGATTTTGTCCAGTTTAGAAAATTTGACGCGGTACTGCTTCTGGGCGAAGAAGTCTTCACGCTCCTTTTTCTTGTCACGCCACTGCCAGTCGTAATTGTAGCCAAAAACATTTTCTATCTGAAAGTCTTCCTCTTCTATGCCTATCTTACGGATAGCACTGTAGAGTTTACGCTCCAAGTTGTCTATGCTTACTTTTTGCTTGTCGTCGTCCAGGTATTCTTTAAGGGTGATGGAAAAGAAAATTTCGTCAGGGGTAATTTCTTTTTCAGCACTGCCGAATACCTCTATTTTTTTGACGGGATCATGGGTATGATTCTGTGCTTCGACCGTACCAAAAACGGATAGCAGCAACAGTACGGTCAATATATAGGATTTAGGGTGTTTCATGGTGTTTACTTTGGGGTGATAACGAACAAAGCGGATTTTATTACGAATTTCGGACTACCTGCTCAAATAAAGGGTATCCGTACTCTACCCGACGATTTATGTAAGTTACTGACTATGAATAATTTTAGGCATCA
>CAZZGE010000256.1:0-6309 GCA_964653665.1 uncultured Porifericola sp.
GATCCGACAAATAAGAGGTATTTTCCGAGACTTTTCATATAAAGATATAATATAACATCTTCGCATAGATATTAATTAATAGGCATTAACACACCATTAATTGACGTAAAATCAATTATTTATAAATAAACATGACGATTCATGAAAAAACTAGCTGTTATTACCGGAGGAACCAAAGGAATTGGTAGAGCGCTCGTAGAAAGTTTTGCTGCTGATGGATTTTCCATCGTTACCTGTTCCCGAAACGAAGAAGACTTGACTGCTTTAAAAAAAGAAATCCTGACCGTTTACCCCAATATTGACTTTTTTTTCCACCAAGCAGATTTATCAAAAAAAGCAGAGGTTTTATCCTTTGCAAGTATGGTGAAAGAAACAAACGTCCCGGTTGAGGTGCTCATCAACAATAGCGGGCTGTTTATTCCCGGTCAAATTCACGCTGAAGAAGAGGGGGCCCTGGAAAGCATGATAGAAACCAACCTCTACAGTGCTTATCACCTGAGCCGGGCGTTGTTACCCAATATGATGGAACGAAAAAAGGGGCATATTTTTAACATGTGTTCCACGGCGAGCATCATTCCCTACACCAACGGAGGCTCTTACTGTATAGCCAAGTTTGCTATGCTGGGTATGAGCAAAGTTTTGCGAGCGGAGTTAAAAACGTATGATATCAGAGTCACATCTGTAATGCCTGGTGCTACGCTGACTGCCAGTTGGGAAGGCACGGAGTTACCCGAAGACCGATTTATGAAGTCAGAAGATGTAGCCGATACTGTGATGGCTGCTTACCACCTCTCCGACCGGGCAGTAATGGAGGAGGTGTTACTCAGACCACAATTAGGTGATTTGTAAAAAGGATTTTGCAACATTTCTTTTCCACTAAAGTTTCAATAAGTGTAATATTGTTATTTATATCCTTGGCATCTTCAACATACGTTCATTAAGATCATGACCCTAACAGCCTCTAAAGTTGAGCTTTTTAAAAGCTACTGTAATAGCCTGACAAGCTACCAGCGACGTGGAACCCGTGAAGTCTACATTGGCGATATACCACTGGGAGGTGATAACCCCATCCGGGTGCAGTCCATGACCACCGTGGATACCATGGATACCCTGGGCTCAGTAGAGCAGATAATACGAATGGTAGACGCTGGTTGCGAATACGTACGCATCACGGCTCCCAGTATCAAGGATGCACAGAATCTGGATAATATCAAAAAAGAGCTGCACAAAAGAGGCTATGACGTGCCCCTTATTGCTGATATTCACTTTACGCCAAATGCGGCCGAACTCGCGGCCCGTATTGTAGAGAAGGTAAGGATCAACCCAGGGAATTATGCCGATAAAAAGAAATTTGAAGTTATAGAATATACCGATGATACCTACCAATCCGAGATAGAACGTATTCGTGAAAAATTTATGCCCCTGGTCCGTATTTGCAAAGAATATGGCACTGCTATGCGTATCGGCACCAACCACGGTTCTCTGTCTGACCGAATCATGAGCCGGTATGGCGATACGCCCCTTGGCATGGTGGAATCAGCGTTAGAATTTCTACGAATATGTGAGGAAATGAACTACTACGATATTGTCATTTCCATGAAAGCCAGTAATACCCAGGTCATGGTGCAGGCATACCGACTGCTAGTTCAACAACTTGATGAAGAAGGTTTGCAACCGTACCCGCTGCATCTCGGCGTAACTGAAGCGGGCGATGGTGAAGATGGCCGGATCAAATCAGCAATAGGAATTGGAACTTTGCTGGAGGATGGCCTTGGTGATACAGTACGCGTATCACTCACCGAGGAACCTGAATACGAAGTGCCAGTAGCTTACAACCTGGTAAAAAGATACCAAGACCGACCAGACCATCAGCCCATCAAAAATCTAGAAAGCATTCCTAAAGATCCTTACAGCTATGGGCGCCGGCTCAGCCGTGAGGTAGGTAACATAGGCGGCGATAATGTACCCAGGGTCATTACTGACGTGCAGGGTGTAACTGATTGGGTTTACAAAGACTTTAAAGGTATCGGCCATTTTTACTTACCTGAACTTGATAAATGGACAATGAATGAGGTGGGTTGTGACTACATCTATTCAGGCAGTCAGCCAGTGGATTTCATGCTACCCAACGGACTTAAGGAAATTCGTGACTATGGCCTTTGGCTCAAGGCGGATGACCCGTTCAACAAGCTGCCATTATTTACATGGGAACAGTACCAGAACCGTAGTCAATCCCATGATCAGATCAACTTCTTACAGCTAAGCATGCAAAATGATGACGAAGCTATGTGGCAGTCATTACTGGATGATCCCACCCTGGTAGTTGTTCTGGATACGGATAATGCTCACGCTATGCCAGAACAGCGTCGCTTTTTCTATGAGTTAATACATAGGAGCATTCAGGTACCCGTTATTTTACTTCGAAAATACCCTGATATTGAAGATGAAAAGGTGCAGCTCTATGCTGCCACTGACATGGGAGGTCTATTGATTGATGGTTTTGGAGATGGGGTTCTCATGAGTACTGAAAAAGTAGCTGCTAAGCCCAGAACTGCTCAACTGGAGATGATCTCGCGCAATAATAATATATCGTTTGGAATACTGCAGGCAAGCCGCACCCGCATGTCCAAGACCGAGTACATTTCGTGTCCGTCCTGTGGTCGTACCCTCTTTGATCTGCAGGAAACAACTGCTATGATTCGTAAGCGCACCGACCACCTAAAAGGGGTAAAAATCGGCATTATGGGCTGTATCGTGAACGGACCGGGTGAAATGGCTGACGCTGATTATGGCTACGTAGGCTCAGGCAAGGGTAAAATTACCCTCTACCGTGGCCAGAATGTTGTAAAGCGAAGCGTTCCTTCGGAAAAAGCGGTTGATGAACTCATCCAACTCATCAAAGAAGATGATCGCTGGACTGAACCGCAGCAAACTGAAAGTGTGTGATCGCGGAACGAAATTGCGTACATACTGCTTTTATCTTCATATAATTGACATAGATTCGTAATTATGAGTAATAACAAAAATAGAGGGTGGAAGGAGTTCTTCTCCATGGGTGAGGTTTTCGGCTACTTCTTTCGCAAAAATGAAGAAAATAAAACCAATAATGTTAATCTCAAGATGATGCACGGGATCAACAAGATTTCCATTGTTGTTTTCCTGATGGGGGTAATTTTTCTGATCATCAAACATTTGTTCTAGTTGGATATTGAGCCTTTTCAGACATACTGTCTTCAAAAGAAAGGTGTTACTGAATCGTCTCCCTTTGATCAGGAAACGCTGGTTTTCAAAGTCATGGGTAAAATATTTGCCCTGACTAATGTTGACACATTTAAAAGCATCAATCTGAAATGTAAGTCCAAGCGTGCACTCAAACTTCAGAAAGATTACGAAGAAATAAAGCCCGGCTATCACATGAACAAAAAGTACTGGAACACTGTCGCATTGAATGGCAGAGTTGACAGCTCGTTGTTGAACGAGCTTATTGACCATTCGTATGAGCAAGTAATTGTGGCTTTACCACTTAAACTAAGCAATGCTTTAAATGCCTGACGATGTCCGCTACAGCAGCTACCTATCTAGCTTTGGGAGATTCTTATACTGTTGGAGAGAGCGTTAAGAACTCAGAAACCTGGCCTTATCTATTAGCTGAAAGGCTGAACTGGAAAACTCCTAAAGTTATCGCGCAAACCGGGTGGAAAACCTACGAACTCCTGCAGGCATTAGATGACGCCTATCTGAAAGATCAGTACAACTGGGTTACGCTTTTGATTGGCGTGAATAATCAATACCGACAGGTAGATTTTGAGATCTTCCAACGAGATCTTGAGCAACTGTCTGACAAGATCAATACGCTGATCATGCATCCCAAGCAAGTGCTCCTGCTATCTATTCCGGACTACAGCGTGACTCCTTTTGTTGAAAACAAGGACCGTGAAAGAATTGCCAGTGAATTAGCAATGTATAACTATCACAAAAAAGCATTTGCTCATCGACAAGCTTACCAATATTGTGATATCACACAAATATCGCAGCAAGCAGCTACTCATCCAAGTTTGGTTTGTAGTGATAAGCTGCATCCATCGGCAGAACAATACCGCCTTTGGGCATCACATATTTTGCAACAGGGTAATTTTGATGACCCTTTTTGATAAATTAATTACACATAAGATATTGATTCCTCGTTTCATAATCGCTCAAAATCAATAGCTTTGCCATTATTTTATTACCACCGTTAAGTTTCAGGTCATGACAGAAACGCTAGATATCACCATCAACAAAACTCGTCAATCCCGCATTCAAGAAGTAGATTTTAAACATATTTCATTTGGTGAGTTTTACTCTGACCATATGTTTATTGCTGACTATCAGGATGGACAATGGAAGGATTTACGGATTGAGCCCTTCAGGCACCTGAGCATGAGTCCTGCCAACGCAGCATTGCATTACGGCCAATCTATCTTTGAAGGTATGAAAGCCCATCGAGGTCCCGACGGTAACGTACTAATTTTTCGGCCCGATAAAAATGCACAGCGTTTTAACCGCTCGGCAGTACGTATGTGTATGCCCGAAATTCCTGAAGAGTTGTTTACGGGCGCTTTGACCGAACTTGTAAGACTGGATCGCGACTGGATTCCTCAGGAAGAAGGAACTTCTCTGTATTTGCGCCCGTTTATGTTTGCTTATGACGAATATATAGGGGTACGACCATCTCTGACGTACCGCTTCATGATCTTTACCAGCCCGGTCGGTGGTTACTACAACAAACCGGTTAAGGTAAAAATAGAGACCAAATTTGTCCGGGCTGCTGAAGGTGGAACGGGCGCTGCCAAGACAGCTGGTAATTACGCTGCGTCACTTTATCCCGCGCAACTTGCGGTCCAACAGGGCTACGATCAGCTGATTTGGACAGATGCCAAAACGCAAACGTTCATTGAAGAGGCCGGTACCATGAACATCATGCTGATTATTGATAACAAACTGGTGACTCCACCGACGAGTGGCACCATACTGGAAGGTGTCACGCGTGACAGCATTCTGGAACTCGCCCGCCACTGGAATTACCCCGTTGAGGAACGAAAAGTAACGGTTCATGAAATTATTGAAGCCATCCAGAACGGACGCGTTCAGGAAGCTTTTGGTGCCGGGACCGCAGCAACAGTAGCCCACATTTCAGCGATCGGTAACGATGGGATAGATTATGAACTTCCTCCGGTAAAAGATCATGAGTTTTCCAATAAAGTGCTCCATGAGATGGAAGCAATCAAACGCGGCCGAAAAGAAGATCCTTTTGGCTGGATTATGAAAGTTTGATTTGAGCCTTTTCAAAGATTGATTTCTTAGCCAAGCATCAATTACTTTTCATTCATTTATCATATTTGTAACCCATAATATTTGATCATTATGACCAAGGATCAACTGAAAGATTTGAAGGCAAGAGTAGATGCCTTGAGGAGGTATCTTTGACTACGATAAGAAGAAAGCCGAAATAGAGGATGAAGAAGCCATTAGCATGCAGCCAGATTTTTGGAACAACCCCAAGGAGGCTGAAGCTACAATGAAATCTATCCAGTCCAAAAAAGTATGGACTAAAAGCTACGAAAAGACCCAAACCGCTTACGAAGATCTGGAAACCCTCTTTGCTTTTTACGAGATGGAGGAAGTTAGTGATGAAGACCTGGAAAAAGAATATCAGAAGACGCTGAATGTGGTGGAAGACCTTGAGTTTAGAAAAATGCTTTCTGGTGAAGAAGACCAACTCAGTGCCATATTAGAAATCAACCCTGGCGCAGGAGGCACTGAAAGTCAGGACTGGTCGGAGATGCTAATGCGCATGTACATCATGTGGGGCGAGAGCAATGGCTATCAAGTACGACAGGTAAGTTATCAGCCCGGTGATACGGCCGGTATCAAAGGAGTGACACTAGAATTCGATGGTGACTTTGCATACGGAAACCTGAAGTCTGAAAACGGTGTGCATCGTCTGGTCCGCATTTCTCCCTTCAACGCCAATGGTAAGCGGCAGACGTCTTTTGCTTCAGTTTTTGCATATCCCGTCGTAGACGACTCTATTGAAATTGAAGTCAATCCGGCTGATATCTCGCTGGAGACATTTCGTTCTGGGGGCGCAGGAGGTCAAAACGTGAACAAAGTAGAAACCGCGGTACGACTTCGCCACGCACCTTCAGGTATTGTCGTAGAATGCCAACAGGAGCGCTCTCAGTTGCAAAACCGGGAGAAAGCCATGAAAATGCTGAAATCCCGACTGTACCAGCAGGAAATTGAGAAACGTAACGTGGAGAGAGCTGA
>CAZZGE010000257.1:0-6261 GCA_964653665.1 uncultured Porifericola sp.
TCAGCAAAATCCAGTGCATTCTCATTGCTTGTGTTGCGCAGTATGTAAAAGTCGGTAGACAGGTTGGATGACAGAACGATATCCGCCTTTTCATCGCCATCCATGTCATTAACAGAAAGCCCAAGCGTACTTGCTGGTACTGCAACAAATTTTCTCTTGGATGAAGGAAAATTTAGAGAACCAGCACTGCTTTGGTTTTTGAAGATGATCACCTGCTGTGCGGTCTGGTTGCTGACAATAATTTCTGGTAAGTTGTCTCCATCCAGATCATGAATTGAGAGTCGGCGTGTTCCGTTGGTCTGTCCTCCGTTATTGGTGTTTAAAATTATCGGGCTGTTGAAGTTGATGACCGCGGGTGAAGTACTTGAGGTATTCTTGAAAACGTAGATATTTTCGGCAGCATTACCCCCCTGGCTTACAATAAGTTCTGGCTTTCCATCACCATCCAGATCACCGCAACTGATATTTCTGGCAGGTTGGTTAATGTTAAAATATGTGCCGGGAACCCGAGCAAAAGATACTGATGACGGATCAATAGTGGTGTTTCCAAATACATTCACGGAAGTTTGATCAGCAGCATCTGCGTTGTTGGTGGTTGCAATATCCTGGTCTCCATCCTGGTCAAAGTCACAGTGGCAGAGATCGTAGAGGCCTTCTTCTTCACTGATGACCTTACTGGCATTATCAAGATGTGAAAAGTCAAACCCACTGGACTTAAAGACCGGAATGAAGGGTACAGGGGTATAGAGTATTTTATTGGTTGAGAGTTTAGTAACTGTGACCGGTCCGATGCTAGCAGTATTGGGAACCAGTACTTTGATGGACTGGTCGGAGATACTAGCTATTTCAGCTTCGGCCTTTCCTAATAAAACCAGAATGTCACTCTCTGCATCTCCAAAGCCATTGCCTACAAGGTAAACCGTATCTTGATAGGAGGCAGTATGGGGGTAAAAGTTAGACAATTGCATCTGTGCGTTTGCTTCAGTAGCAAAGAGCAGCGCTATAAACAGTAAACTAAGGAAAGTTGCCTTCATAAGTGACCTCCAGAAAGACTATTAGCGGCAAACTTTGGGCATAAAATGCTTAAAGTAAAATACTATCAGGCGCTTAACATTACACTGTTTGCTTTGCCGGTAATTCTTTCCGGCATGAAAAACCCCATTTTGTACTTTCGTTACAAATGATGTGATCTGGAATCATTCACGCAGGAAGATGAAACAAAAAACCATTATGCTATTAGTCATGCTGACACTTATACTAGCCATGAAGCCAAGGGTGGAAGCACAAATTCTTATTGGTCCTAAAATAGGATATCAGATGTCCTGGATACGTTATGCCAAACTCTACGACGGTCCAGAATATGCCGAAGGGTTGAGTTTTTCACCTCAGTTAGGCGCACTGTATAGTTTTTCCGTTTCCAAACAGCTGTCTTTTTACAGCGAACTCTACTATTCACACAAAGGAAAGCAGGAGAGAACGGCAGATGAGACTACCCTGATGCGTATGCATCGGTCTAGGTATCATTTTCTGGAAGTACCTATGATGCTTAGAGTTACGCACCGCTTCAAAGACAAAAAACAGTCTCCATCGGTATATTTTAACGCTGGTCCTCATGTAGCTTTCTGGCTATTTGGTACCGGAAGATTACAAAGTATGGAAACCTTCGGTAGTACCAACCGCCTCACGACAGATTACAGCATTGGGTTTACTCCATCGGATGATCAGGATGATGTGCTTTTTGCAGAAGATGCTAACCGTTTCCAGTTTGGTCTGAATGCCGGTACAGGGATGATTATTCCCGTCAATAATCAGGGGCACATATTGCAGATAGACTTTCGTTATATGTATAGCAGTTCGTTTATGGGAAGTAATCTGAACCAGGAGATTGGTAATACAGCCGTAGAAGAAAATTTTAGCTTTGGACACTCAATGGCTAGTGTTTCAGTAGCATACGCATTCTTTGTGGATGTGTGGGGATTACGAAAAGGAAAAAGTTTGAGAAGAAGATAGGAAAGTTATCCTACTTTATTTGTAAAAGCCATGCCTCTTTAAGTATGATTTTTTTTCTGTATCTATCTCTCGCCTCGCGGGTTTTGGCTAGATCGTCTGAGCGATATACGTATACAAGATATAAGTTACGGTCGCTGTTGTACCCAGTACCAGTGAATACTCCTTGACTGCTTAACACACCGATGCCTTTTTTAGCGTTTTCCAGATTAGAGTAGGCGCCAGCAACGACGTAATAGCCGACCGGTAATTCATTGGGATGATCACCACTCTTGTATACTGCGTGCTGAGCATTTATCAGAGCAGTCGGCTCCTCAGTATCAGGGGTGTTTAACACAGTATCACTGGCTTCCTCAATGGTATGTACCACAGATTCCCGGGATTTTTCCTCTTCACGGTCTTCTTCTTCAGGCAATTTGGCTGGTGGTTCCACCTGCGACAGCGTGTCGGTAGATCCTGGATCAGGCTGTTGGGCAAATTGGGATTCGTTAGCCTTTTTATGCTCTTTGACTTGACCAAATTTAAAGCTTAGCTGGATCTCATGGGAACCCTGCCCAACCCGATTGACCATTGCCGAGGCTATTTCATAACCATAGGATAGTTGAAAATCCTTTACAGACACACCAGCTACTACCCCTGCTCCATAACCCTGGCGGTAGCTTCCTCCCAGGTAAAGCAGATCATCATAATGTATCAAAGTGCCACCTTCAACATAACTGGACAAGTCTTTATCATGGTAGTAAATAGCAAAAGGCTGAATTGCCAGTGGCAGCCTTTTAAGGTGTATTTTATAGTCAAAATTAACAATGTAATTTTCATAAAACTGAACGTTTCCCTGGTCGCTAAGGAAAGCCTCGGAAGCTCGGTTTCTTAACATCTCGGTAAAAGTGACGCCTAAGTTTAGTCCTTTGAAATGATAGTTGGTTCCAAACCTGAGATCCGAGTTAATACCGCCCTGCAGTAGATTCTGAACAGCAGGATCAGCAGGGTTATAATGACTCCTTGAGTTTATTCCGTATGATACGAGTCCACCAGCCAGTCCAAAATTTAGGCTTGTTTTTTGCCCTAGCAGTACCTTGTAAGCGAACAAAATGTTGCCCAGGCTAGTATTCAGTGCTCCTCTACTTACTTGTCGTGCCTGTAAGCCTAAAGATATCTGGGGTGTAAAGGCTCGATCAAACTGGAAAGTAGAAACGGAAGGAGCATTTTCAATACCCAGCCATTGCTGGCGATGGTTTAGCGATATTTCTGACTGTCCGTGGACACCAGTAAAAGCCGGGTTGATCAGCAACGGATTGACCGGGTATAGCGTAAAAGAAGGGTATTGTGCAAAACCAAGTTGAGTAATAAAAAGCGTGATAACTAATACAAGTAAGCGCATGGTTTGAGCTCTAATTCTACAATCATAATAGGCAAAAATGCCTCCATTAGCTCACTATACTCTACAGTTTCATCTGTGCATGTGCTGTATCTCCGTAAGCTCTCTGCTTATTTCCCCCATTTTTGGAAATTTCCTTAACTTGGTAGCACTCTGTATCTACTTTTTACACTGTTTTGCAACAATATCTCATGCCTAAAACGTCGGGCCAACATAGCGGAAGAAGGACCTTTTTGAAAGCTTTCTCTTCAGTATTACCACTGGGTATGTCACCCGCCTTCTTTCACCGATTGCAAGAACTTTCAGCGGATGGGGATCGGTTGAAACTGGGGCTTCACTTAGGATCAGTTCAGGAACTACTGGTCAGCGATCCTATGAAAATTTTAGGTACTTTAAACCAGATGGGTATTCGCTACCTGGAATTACAGGATGTGAGTCTGCTCAATAAATTACAACCTGTTTTAAAAGGAGCAGGATTTGAGGTGCCTTCCAGCTTTTTTCCCAGCCCCTATATCACAAATAATTGGAATCCTGCTGCCTCTATGGGTATGAAAATACCTGCTAATCGTGATTTTAAGTCTGTGGTTGATCAGGCTGTGAAGTACGACTTGCGTTATCTGGTAATGCCTGGGATATTCCCCCAGGACAGAGGGGGCTTAGATGTCTACAAGCGTCTGGCTACAAAACTCAATGAAGTGGGTAAACTATGTCAGCAAGCAGGTATTCAACTTGCATATCATCACTATGCTTACGAGTTCCAACCTATGGAAAATACTACGCCCATGGCAGTGATGCTTGAGACATGGGAAAAAGACCTGATTCAACTGGAAGTAAACACCTTTTGGCTTTCTTTGACGGGGCTTGAAATTGTTCCTTTCTTAGAAAAATATAGCTTGTTTTTAGGACCTTTGCATTTAGCTGATAAATCCGCTCAGGCGCCCCAAACGTACCGTTCTATTACATTACCACCCGATACACAGCAAACCCTGGGTGAGGGCGTTATTAACTTTCCCGAAATTCTGGAAAGTAACATTTCATTGCAGATACCCTACTTTTTCATCCATCTAGAAGACATCAGTGACCCGCTGGCAGCTATTCGGTCCAGTGTTTCATACATGAAAAAAATAATGTAGTAATTTTTTCTTACATCTTTATCGCTGATCTGATAAGCTGACCGTCACCATTGAGAGAGATTACCTTCAGGTATTTCGGTTCAGCTATGAGCTTTCCCTTTTTCCACATAATTTGACCCAGATAAGAACCTCTTTTCAGTCAGGCTGTTATCTTTAAAACAACTATTTATGCGCAAGATCAAATTTTACAATAACGGATATCTTGACAAACAACGACTAGCGACTGATCCACTGGCAGATCAGGCTATTTCTTTCATGTTTGAGTCAGGTCAGGCAAAACGTTTTCGCGAGCTGACAACCCTGCTGGAAGATAACGATTATACCATACCTCAGGATTGGCCGGATGAGTTGCAGACGTTTCTGATCGAGAGCAGGCAGCTTCCTCAGTGGGCCGATGCTAAAAAAATTTCTGAAGGTCAGGCTTTTTTCAAAAAACACGCATCATCGCTGGTACTCATGCTGGGCCTTATGTCACTCCCTTATGATTATGCTGCTGCTAACGGAGCACAGGTACTCCTGATGTCAGACCGGCTTCGCTATGATGCTAATAAACGATTGGCAGAGACGGGGAAGTATGTATTCGATGTAGGTATGGCGAATAGTTTTGGTAAAAAAGGGTCAGCGATTGCCAGTGCTCAAAAAGTCAGGCTGATTCATGCTGCGATTCGTTACCACATCAAAAAAAGTGGTAAGTGGCAGGCTCAGTGGGGTGAGCCGGTGAACCAGGAAGATATGGCAGGCACCAATCTGTCTATGTCGCTTATTCCAATACGCGGTATGCGAAAATTGGGAATTGATGTCAGTAAAGATACATGCATGGCATACGTACATCTTTGGAATGTCGCCAGCTTCATCATGGGCGTAGATGAAATATTACTTCCTGATACCTCCAAAGAAGCATTCATCCTAGAACAGGCAATTGCTGGTCGTCAATTCCGGCAATCGGATGCTGGCACAACGCTTACGTCTTCTTTGTTGAAGTCGGTGGGTGAGAATGCCGGCCCACAGATGCAGTGGCTGGCTCCTAAGCTTATGCGTTATCTGCTGGGTGATGATGTATCTGACTTGCTAGGCGTGCCTAAGGGTAACATTCCTCCCGAGCTATTGGTAAATCCCTTGCAGGCTTGGAACCAATTCTCCAAACTGATTCAGCCAAACTTTGAATCATTTTATAATGCAAGAACCCTTTATCGTACAAATTCAAAAAAAGCTACATCAGGGAAGCAAGTGAGTCTAAACGTTCCGGAAAAGCTCAAGCGCTGACCTTACGATGTTTTTTTGATATTTTTTTGCTTTCAGCTTTGGGTAGGGTAGCCCATCTGTATCAAAGTTTTAAGTTGGATGGCCTGAAAACAGGCAATAGAACAACTTACCCTCAAACAAGCCTATTAGTTGTAGACTACTTGGCTCTTTTTGGTAGGGAGACTTTTCTGGGTATACTGTTTTTTTGCTGTCAGTCCACCTGTTCCAGTCTCAAGGTCTGCATCTTGCCCGTCATCGCCCTGAGGGCTTTTCCCGTCGGCTTGACAGGCAAATCCTTTCCTGTATTCTTGTATACTCTGCCTTTGATAGTTTTTTAGCAAAGTCTTGATCTCCCGTGAATAGGCGGCCTGTGAATAGATGACCAACCAACGCTGTTTCACGCCCCCGTAAGTAGACACAAGAGGGGCATAGCGATAAACGGGCGCCAATTTCTAAATCACACATCCCATTTACCAGACCCAAACGGCCGAGCGTTTTACT
>CAZZGE010000258.1:0-6246 GCA_964653665.1 uncultured Porifericola sp.
AAGGACAGGTAATCGCTATTGTTACTGAAGGTGACCAGCAGATTGCTGACATGGCTGACCACGTGCTGGAGGTACCGGAAAGTAGCCAACTGCTGATGCCCCTGATTTCTGCGATTCCTCTACAGTTGCTCTCGTATCATATAGCCTTGATGCGAGGCTGCAATGTAGACCAGCCCCGTAACCTGGCTAAGTCGGTAACGGTAGAGTAATTCTATCGCATTGGTATAAAACTATTGAGCCACAGGTTGCTGCCTGTGGTTTTTTTGTGTTTAGCGCTTCCAAAAAGTGTATTAATTCTGAATTATTCCAGAATTCTGTAGATTCGTGCCTATCGTCTAATCAAGCTATATAGTAATGGTCCCAAGCATGTCAAACTACATCATCAGCCTCTTAACTCTTGCAATACTGGTACTGGGAGGATGTACTTCAGAATCACCAAAAACAACGAGCCCACCAAATTTTTTGATTTTGATGAGTGATAACCATTCCTATAATCACGTAGGTTGCTACGGAGATCCAGTGGTAAGAACGCCCCATTTAGATCGCCTGGCCGAGCAGGGCATTCGTTTTACCCAGGCATTTTGCGCTGCTCCTTCCTGTACACCGGCCCGTGCCGCTATGTTAACCGGACAGGAAATCTGGAGGCTGGAAGAGGGAGCCAACCTGTGGGGTATCCTGCCTGCCAAGTTTCAGGTGTACACCGATTTGCTGGAAGATGCGGGCTATCTGGTAGGATTTCAGGGCAAAGGCTGGGCCCCCGGTAATTTTGAGGCGGGAGGTAGAGACCGTAACCCAGCCGGCAATGCTTATGAGACTTTTGAAGCTTTTTTTGAGGATAGAGAGGAAGGTCAGCCCTTTACCTATTGGTTTAGCTCCAGAAACCCCCACCGCCCTTTTGAGCAGGATTCCATCGCAGAAAGTATAGCTCTGGATGCGATTGAGGTGCCTCCCTACTTACCGGATAACGATACGGTGAAAGCCGACATCAGGGATTACTACGCCGAGGTAGAGGATTTTGACAAACAGGTGGGTGCCTTTATGCAAACTTTAGAAGAAAAAGGAGCACTGGATAACACGCTGGTTGTCGTTTGCAGTGACAATGGCTGGCAAATGCCTCGTGGCCTGGCCAACCTGTATACATTTGGGACGCAGATACCGCTGATTTTTTCTATGCCTTCGTACCTGGATAGCGGCAGGGTGGTAGATGAGCTGGTAAGCTTGAATGATCTTGCGCCCACGTTTCTGGAACTGGCCAACATTGACATCCCACAAAAAATGACGGCCAAGAGCCTGGTGCCTGTTTTGTTACCAAAAGTAAGTCCAGAAACATATAACCGTGATTTTATCGTAACCGCCCGGGAGCGGCACGCCTATGTACGAGAGGGTGGTAAAGGATACGGAGGTCGTTCTCTCATCAACCAAGATTTTCTTTATATCAAAAACTATAATCCCGATTACTGGCCGGCCGGTGATCCTCCTTTGTACGGCGACGTAGACGCCCACATGCTGCACTATCCCAGCCCTACGAAAGTCTACATGTTAAAACATAAGGAAAAGCCGGGTGTCAGAGCGTTGTTTGACCTGGCATTTGAGAAAAGGCCCGAGGAGGAACTCTACGATCTGCGCAAAGATCCGTATCAACTTAACAATGTGGCTTACGAGGATGCATATGCGCAAACCAAAACTGAGCTTAGTACGCAACTTAATCAGTACTTAACCGCTACCGAGGACCCGAGGGTAGTAGGGGGAGAGATGAAATGGAAGTATGGTGAGTATTTTGCCGAAAGAGATAAGACTCCCCGGCCCAGCCCGGCATTACGGGAAGAACTGAACCTGGAAGAAGAGTATCAATATTGAGAGTAGGATAATGGTAGTGTGCTGTATCCTCGCTTTTAGTACATCATTAAAAGTAGAGTTATGGAGGCCTGTTCCTGTTGAGTTAGCTTACACAAAGCCTTGTAAACGAACGAACTCGCGTGTGTGAAATTCTTTCGTTTAATAATGCCTGCCAACTCGGTTAAAAAATATACTCAGCCTATCAGGCCTGGAGATACAGGTGAGCGACGAGTAGGTACAGGCATATCGTAAAGGCACACGAACAGAGCATACCGTCTCAGCAGAGGAAGTGCATGACTTAAAACAACTGGCCCCGCAAACGGTGGATCAGTTTCGGCAGGATGTGGAAAAGGGTGTGTTCCGGGAATTTCATGAATACACCACCAGCTTCGGTGTAACAATCAGTAGCAATGAAGAAGCGATTCACTTCAACAGCCTGCACGAAACATTACACCTGGGCTACGCCATGGCGATGAGGAAGAGCCTGTAAAAGCTGAAAAAATAGCTTTTGATAAGGAACCACCAAGCCGCTGAGTTTTGCTTTGTAGGTATTCTACTCATATAAAGTAGGCTTAGTGTTCCATCCACACTGTTTTTTGGTTGACAAACTCCCGGATGCCCAGATGAGAAAGCTCTCGTCCGTATCCCGATAACTTGACACCACCGAAGGGCAGTGCTGGATGAGAAGTCGTCATTTTGTTGATGTACACGGCCCCGGACTCTACCTGCCGTACCATACGTTTGCCCTTTTCAATATCCTGCGTCCAGACGCAACCGCCCAGGCCGAAGGGAGAGTCGTTGGCGATCAGAATGGCTTCTTCCTCATCTTTGACCCTGAAAACTGAGGCCACCGGACCAAAAAGCTCTTCATCACAAGCCGGCATGCCGGGCTTTACGTTAGCCAGGATGGTAGCGTTAAAAAAGGCGCCCTGCTTAGCCGGACGATCGCCGCCCAGTACCAGCTCAGCGCCTTTTTCTACTGATTTTTGGGTCTGCTCCAGCAACTGATCAGCCAGATCTTCGCGGGCCATGGGTCCGTAATCAACCCCAGCTTCATTCGGGTCGCCCTGCCTGAGTGCGGCCATCGTTTTTACGAAGATATCCATAAACTGATCGTACACTTCTTCTACCACGATAAAGCGCTTAGCCGCGATGCAGCTTTGGCCGCAGTTGATCATACGGGCTTTCACGGCAGTAGTAGCGGCTTTTTCGAGATCGGCGTCTTCCAACACGATGAAAGGGTCGCTGCCCCCTAGTTCCAGTACGGTTTTTTTCAGTTCCTGCCCGGCTTTGGAAGCGACTTTACTTCCGGCCAGTTCACTCCCGGTAAGGGTTGCAGCCCGGATGCGGCGGTCTCCCAGTATACCCTCTACCTTTTTACTGGAGATGAGCAGCGACTGAAAGCAGCCGTTGGGAAAACCAGCTTCGCGAAACACCTCTTCCAGCGCCAGGGCGCACTGCGGTACATTGGAGGCGTGCTTGAGCACACCCACATTACCGGCCATCAGATTGGGAGCAGCAAAACGGATAACCTGCCAAAAAGGAAAATTCCAGGGCATGACGGCCAGTACGGTACCGATGGGATCATAGGCAATGTATGCTTCGTCCTGGTCTATTTCCAGCGGCTCATCGGCCAGAAACCGGGCGGCATGATCTGCGTAATAGTCGCAGCAGAGGGCACATTTTTCAACTTCAGCGATGGCTTCTTTCTTCACCTTGCCCATCTCGTCGGTCATGGTCTGGGCATATCGGTTTTTGTTTTTGCGAAGCACGTCAGCAGCGGTGTGCATCAGTTTGCTACGTTCGTCAAAGCGCGTTTTGCGCCACCGGTAGTAGGTAGTATCCGCTTTTTGCAACACTTCTTCTATCTGGGCATCACTGAGTTCGTCGTATTCGCGAATGACTTTATTGGTGAGGGGATTAGTACTTTGCATGGACATGAAAAAATAGGTTTAAGATTAAAAAATCAGCTTTTAGAAACTGAGTGTTTCTAGAGCGTTTTAAAGGTAAATAAAATGTGGCAGACTTGCAGACTAGTGATTCCATTGGGGTTAAATGCACAAAAAGTCAGGTATTCTGTTACTACAAGCAGCGAATCTTGTAATTTTGAATATGGAACTGAAAAACGACTTATTACTTAGAACGATACGCGGAGAAAAAACGGAAAGAACGCCCGTCTGGCTGATGCGGCAGGCAGGACGCATCTTGCCCGAATACCGGGCGGTGCGGGAAAAGATGAAGGGTTTCGTAGAGCTGGTCAAAAATCCTGAGCGGGCAGCAGAAGTGACCATTCAGCCAGTAGACCTGCTGGGGGTAGATGCTGCCATCATTTTTTCCGATATTCTGGTGATCCCGGAAGCTATGGGACTGCCCTACGAAATGGTGGAGAAGCGTGGTCCGCTTTTTCCCGATACCGTGAGTTCTAAAACAGATATTGACCGCCTGAAGGTGGCCGATATTTCCGGTGACCTGGCCTACACGCCGGAAGCCATTCGGGTGACCGTGAAAGAACTCGACGGCAGAGTGCCGGTGATTGGCTTTGCCGGCGCACCGTGGACCATCTTCGCCTACATGGTAGAGGGTTCCGGCAGTAAGACTTTCTCTAAACCCCGCGCCATGCTCTACCAGGAACCTGAGCTGGCGCATTACCTGATGCAGATGATTACGGATAGCACCATCGCTTATCTCAAAGCGCAGGTAGAAGCTGGGGCCAACGTAGTGCAGGTATTTGACTCCTGGGCAGGTATTCTCCCCACCGAGCAGTACCGTAGCTTTTCGCTGCACTACATCCGAAAAATCTGCGATGCTATTACCGAAGTACCGATAACTGTCTTTGCGAAGGGCGCTTTTACCAGCCTACCAGCTATGAAAGACCTGGCCTGCGAGACGATAGGGCTGGACTGGAATATGGACATACCTCAGGCAAGGCAGTTGTTTGGGGATGACAAAGTGCTCCAAGGTAACCTGGATCCAGCTGCACTGTACGCTGACTATGATCATCTCGGACAGGAAACCCGCAGGATGCTGGATGCTTTCGGCCCCTATCGGCACATTGCCAACCTGGGCCACGGCGTGTATCCGGATATTGATCCCGACAAGGTGCGTTGTTTCATTGATACCGTTAAGGAGTACAGTGCCAGTCAGCGGTAGTAAAATAGCGTATCCATTCAGTCTGCTTTTAGCGGGCGCAGGCTTGCTGATCTTTCTGCTGGCTCGTTGTGAAAGTGTATCTCAGCAATACCAGGGAGACAAGATTGACGGAGTGTGTTTCGTAGGTCCCAGAGATTCTATTCCTTCCGAAGCGATGGCAACGGTCAGGCAGGTCAATGCCGACTGGGTAGCGATTGTACCCTATGCTTTTTCCTACGAAAACGAGCCGCAGGTAAACTACGACACCACCCGGCAGTGGTGGGGCGAGACAAAAAGAGGTGTAGAGCGATGCATACAGTATGCCCGCGACCTGGGTCTCAAAGTGATGCTCAAACCGCACGTGTGGGTAATTCGGCAGGGCTGGCCCGGCGACTATGATCTGCCTAATGAGGAAGCTTGGCTGGCTTGGGAGAAGTCTTATACGGCTTACCTGGACATCATGACGGACATCGCTGTCCGCTACGAGGTAGAGCTTTTTTGTATCGGTACTGAATTTCGCATTCCTGCCCGGGAAAGACCCACGTACTGGCGCAGCCTGATTCGTAACATCAGAAAGCAGTATCCGGGACAAATCACTTATGCGGCTAATTGGGACAATTACGAAAATATCGCTTTCTGGGACGACCTGGACCTTGTAGGCGTTGACGCGTATTTTCCTGTAGGCGAGGACAAGAATCCTGCAGTAAGTACTTTGGTCTCCGGTTGGGAAGACACTGCCGAATCGCTGGAAGACCTCAGCCGGGAAGAAGGAAAGCCTATCCTCTTTACAGAATACGGATACCGCAGCACTGATTATGCTTCGCGAGGGCATTGGGAACATAAAAAGTATGAGCTGGTAAGCAATCCGGAGGCCCAGGCACGGGCCTATGAAGCACTGTACCGTACTTTCTGGGATCAGCCCTGGTTTGCGGGCGGCTTTCTGTGGAAGTGGTATCCCTACGTAAGGCGAGAAAGCCGCTGGAACCGCTGGGAAACAGATTTCACACCACAGGAAAAGCCTGCTTCTGAAGTTATCAGCCGGTACTACACAGAATAAGCCGGTGCGTAATACACTGATTTACGCCGTCGTGGGTGAACATTCTTGAACGTATTCTCCTTATCTAAAAAAGTAAACGAAATCTGATGCGAAAAAAGAAGGGAGCGTGATGATGAACATTTCAAACTATTCATTTGCCATACTGATCGGCCTGACGATTATGTCTTTCAGCATGGCTGCGCAACACACAGTCACCGGCCAGGTTACCTCAGTAGGAGAGCCGC
>CAZZGE010000259.1:0-6230 GCA_964653665.1 uncultured Porifericola sp.
TAAAATCTTAAAGTCAATTTGACAAGTTTTAGGGGAGTCTGCGACTTTGAACAAATTTTTTCGCGGCGATTCGGTTCACTCTTAAAATGCGGCCAATGGCGCTATGGCTCACTTTTTTATTTAATAATTCTTGAATCTGTTCTCCTTTGCCCGAGAGTTTCGTTTGCTTAGATAAAGCTGTCCTATATGTTGTGTCATTAATTATTCCCCCAATACGGGAACACAAGAATACAAACATTGGTCTCATTTGTTTCCCTTTTGTTTTTGCTAAGAAGGAAAGAATTTTGTCAAGTTCTTTACTGTACACTTTTGGTCAACGGATAAAATAGATGTAAAAAAGCTTGATAAAAAGGGATAAAAAAATAAGATCAATTGATAAAAAGCGCCAACTCAAATCAACTGATCTCTATAAACGATCTTGCGGCGAACCGTAAAAATATCGCTATAGTAAGGTACGGGAATTTATGATCAAAATCTATGGTAAAGACCTTAAAGGTAACCCTCTTAGATGCATGAATACACTGGTTTGTATGGTTTCAGGCTTGTTAGGCAACTCTTCTGTTCAGCTACCAGAGATGGCTTCAGGTGTGCACAAGCAGATCAAAACTGAGAGCCGGATCTAGCAGTTTAAGCGTTTCTTGCTGAGCAAGTTTACCAACTTTGAAGCCTGTAATTTACCATTTATCGGATCTTTACTTGAGAAAAAGACAATAGGATTTAGGTCTGAGCAAAAATGCAATAAAAGTGAGATTGCCTACCATTAAGCTCTAAGAAATGTAAGCCGAGCAATAAAATTTTGCGTTAGGGCTGCTTTTCTGAAAATCTACTCTTAAATTATCGGTTATGAACATCAACCTATTTTATCTACTGCTCTTTGGTTTTTTGATCACTGCCTGTCAACCTTCTGTGAAACAAGAAGCAACACCGAACATCATCATGGTTATGGCCGATGACCTGGGTTTTGCTGACCTGGGCTGCTACGGTTCTGAGATCAATACGCCCAATCTGGATCGGATGGCTTCAGAAGGGATGCGTATGACCCAGTTTTACAATACTGCCAAATGCACTGAGACACGGGCTGCGCTACTTACCGGTCTCTATCACCAGCAGACTAATAACCTGAAAAGAAGTGATAATAATATCACGATTGCTGAAGCACTCCAACCTGCCGGCTACCGAACTATTCTCAGCGGTAAGTGGCACCTGGGCGACTGGAAAACAGAAACTAATACTCCCAACGATCGTGGTTTTGACGAGTATTTTGGCTTTCTAGCCGGAGCCATTAATTTTTTTACCGGGAGAGACTACGGCTCAGATATAAACTACATGCGTCGCAACCGGGAAATCTACCAGGCTCCTGACGGTTTTTATTCTACGGATGCTTTTACTGACTTTGCTTTGGAACAAATCAACGCTTCCGTGGAGGAAAAAAAGCCATTTTTTCTCTACCTGGCACATAACGCACCTCACTTCCCCCTGCAAGTACCCAAGGAAGAGAAAGATAAATACCGAGGAAAATACAGAATAGGCTGGGATAGTCTTCGCAGGCAAAGGATTTCTCGTATGAGAACATTGGGGGTGGTTGATTCTCGCTGGGCGCTGTCCGAACGCGATAGTCTGGCCCCCGCCTGGGATGTGCTGTTGCCTGAGGAGCAGGAGCGTGAGCAACTCCTGATGGCTACCTATGCAGGTATGGTTGACCGTCTGGATCAACAGATTGGTAGGGTGCTGGATGAACTGGATAGGCTGGGCATTTCCGAAAATACCCTGATTTTCTTTCTGGCAGATAACGGGGGCTGCCCCTTTGATGCTAACCACAGCCCAATCGTACCGCCAGGTCCGGTCGAGTCGGCACGTACCTACGACACTGAATGGGCCCAGGTCTCCAACACACCGTTTCGTCATTATAAGCAATGGATTCACGAAGGGGGAATCTCTTCTCCCATGATCGTTCGCTGGCCAGCTAAAATCAGAGCTGATACCATCGTACATACGCCGGGTCAGATCATTGATGTTTTACCAACGTTGCTGGAAGCGGCACAAACTTCTTTTCCCCAAGCATACCTCGATCGCGAACTACTATCTCCAGAAGGTAAGAGCCTGATGCCCGTTTTGTTGGGTGACAGTCTGAAGCGAGAGCGACCCATGTTCTGGGAGTACCGGGGCAGCCGCGCCCTACGGGAGGGTAAGTGGAAGCTGGTAGGGCAGCGTGGAGATGCCTGGGAACTCTATAACCTTGAAAAGGACCGCAGTGAACTCAACAACCTGGTTGATGTTTACCCGGACAGAGTTCGCCGGATGGTGGACACATATGATGCCTGGGCCCGCCGGGTGGGTGCCCGAAATACGCAGGAAGCCATGGATATGCGCATCAACCAGCAAGATCGTTACTTATATCCCGGTGAAAAGCAAACTGCCATGAACCAGTAAAAACGCTACTGCCAAAAAGAAACTATTAAAACTTGATTAACAATCAATGACAAACGATTCAAATGTTCAAAAAACTGAGAGCCGTAGATCATTTCTTAAAAAAAGTGCTGCTACTGCCGTGGGAGCAGGATTGAGTGCATCACTACCATTGTCGTCTCTTGTTGCCAATACGGCTAACCCGCTGCCTCGCTGGAGAGGTTTTAATCTGCTGGATTTCTTCTCGCCCAATCCGGCAACTGCTCGCCCGGCTACCCAGAAAGAATACTTCCAGTGGATGGCCGACTGGGGCTTTGATTTTGTCAGAATTCCGATGGCTTATCCTGCTTACCTGAGCTTTGATAGAAGTCGTCCGATACTGCCCGAAGAAGTTTACCAAATAGACGAGGAAATGGTGGAGCGCATTGATGACCTGGTCAGTAAAGCACACAAGTACAACCTACACGTAAGCCTCAACCTTCACCGGGCGCCAGGTTACTGCGTAAACGCGGGTTTTGAGGAGCCCTACAACCTGTGGACTGACCAGGAGGCCCTTGATGCATTTTGTTTTCACTGGCGCATGTGGGCAAAGCGGTACCAGCACCTGAGCCGCGACCAGATCAGTTTTGATCTGGTCAACGAACCTAGCATGCGGGCTGACATGAATGACCAGCATTCTGAAAGAAGCGGTGTGCCAGGACTTTTGTACCGTAAACTCGCACTGGCCGCCTCTCAAGCGATCCGTGAGGTCAACCCAGACCGTGTTATCGTCGCCGATGGCAATAATGTGGGTACGAGTGTCATTCCTGAAATCACAGATCTGGCCATCGCGCAAAGCTGCCGGGGTTACTATCCCGGTATCATTTCTCATTATAAAGCGCCCTGGGCCAATGAGGATCCGGATAACCTTCCAGCACCTAAATGGCCCGGTACCGTAACTTACCGACGAGAAAATCCAGATACGGGGGAACCTATAGTCCGGGAGCAGGTACTGGAACGGACTATGCTGGAAAAATTTTATGAACCATGGATAGCCCTCAAAAACCAGGGCGTAGGAGTTCATTGCGGTGAGTGTGGTTGCTGGAATAAAACTCCCCATGACGTTTTCCTGGCCTGGTTTGAAGATGTACTGGACATTCTCACGGCCCAGGACATCGGTTACGGTATTTGGGAATTCAGTGGTTCATTCGGTGTCATGGACTCTGGACGTACCGATGTAGTCTACGAAGATTGGTACGGACACAAACTGGACAGGAAAATGCTAGACCTCCTTATGAAATATTGACTAGCTTTTAGGTTCAAAGCAAAAGTGAAAACAGGTTCCATATTCTGCATCACTTTCTACTGTAATGTGGCCACCGTGGGCGTTAATGATATTTTGGGTGAAGGTAAGCCCGAGACCGGTTTTGCCATTTTTATCAGTGTAAAAGGCATCAAAAAGCCGATTGATATTTTCCTGAGAAATACCTCTGCCGTTGTCGTATATCTGCACTGACTGTTGTTGGCCCTGCTGTTGTATTTTCAGCCGGAGCACTCCCTGGTCAGATTTCATAGCCTCCAGAGCATTCTCAATAACATTATAGAATGCCTGAGTTAGCTGCTCGAAGTCCAGAGAAAACGTTGACATACCTCCATTGTATTGTTTCTCTATTTTGACCGCTTTGATGTTGGGATGGCTTTGCGCCCTGGACAGGGCTTTTTCCAGGATTACATATAGCCTATGAGGTTGTAGGTGAAGTTCAGGTGGCTTAGAACACCTGAGCATCTTATGAATGAAATGATTGATTTTTTGGGTGTTTCTCTTGATGATATCCAGGTATAGTTCCACTGTATCGTCCTCCTCGATAGCTTCAGATAACTGCTCCTGTACCAGGTTGATATTGGTGAGCGGGTTACGAACATCGTGGGCGATGCTGCGGGCAATGTTAGAGGTCAATGCTAACTTTTCCTGTTGAAAATGTTTTTTCCTGTACGGATGGCTTGGGTTGGAAAGTACCTGATGAAAGCATTCCTTGATAATTTGAACATCTATGGCTTCGGTAAGCAGAAAGCAAGTCAAACCCGCGTGTAGTGCATCTGTGCCTACCTGCTTTGCCTCACTGCTAACCAACATGAAGACCGGCACCTCAATATTTTGAGTCCTGGCCTCTCGAAGGCGTTGCAAACCGTTGGCTTTACTTAGCTGGTACTCAATGAGAAAAACGTCAAATTCATGCTGGATTACAGACCTTAAAACTGTATCAAAGTCAGACACCCACTCAATGGAAAACGGGTAAGTACTGATTTGAACAAGCTGGTTTTTCACCCGCTCAAAAGAGTTTTTGTCCTCAACAGCAATTAGTACCTTGATTTGATCGTCCAGCATGACAAAAAATAAGGGTTAAATAAATGCATGTTTGATGTCGAGACAGCAGCCTCAGTTTACTCCTTGCTATAGTAAAAAATGTTCCAGGGTTTTAGCTATGAATCTAAAGATCAATGTTGTATGATTTCATTTTATTATAAAGCGTTTTGCGATCAATGTTGAGAACGTTTGCCGCTTTGGTCTTGTTGTATCCTGTTTTTTCCAGCACGCTGATTATCGCATCTCGCTCGGCTGATTTTGACACAGACTTTAGATTCGCATCGCTCTTATGGTACTTATCCTGTTTTTCTGTGACGTCCTCCTGTTCCAGGAAAACTGGAGATTTAATTTCTTCAGGTAAACAGTCAGGTGTTACCGTATCTGATGGCGCGAGTAGAACGGAACGTTTGACGACATTGTAAAGCTCTCTGAGGTTACCGTGCCAGTAATAGTCCCTCATGCGGGACAACACTTCGGCATCGAAGTCCTTTACGTTTTTACCGAGTTCTTTATTGGCATTTTCCAGGAAAAAACGCGCAAATACCTTGATATCTGACTTTCTTTCCCGTAAGGGCGAGAGGTGTATCCTGAACTCATTGAAGCGATGGTAAAGATCTTCTCTGAAATTACCCTCCTTGACAGCATCAGCCAGGTTTTCGTTGGTAGCAACGATGAGGCGGACATCTATGGGGATATCTTTCGTCCCTCCGATCTTTTTGATTTTACGTTCCTGTATGACGCGAAGTAGCTGAACCTGGTTTTCGTAGGAAAGATTTCCTATTTCGTCCAGAAAAAGGGTTCCACCGTTGGCCGACTCAAAACTACCTTCTTTTTCGTTGAGCGCGCCGGTAAAAGCACCTTTGACATGGCCAAACAATTCGCTTCCAGCCAGATCTTTGGGTAGCGCGCCACAGTCAATCGCCACAAACGGACTTGCCTTACGCTTGCTGTAGTTGTGAATCTCGTTGGCGACAAACTCTTTTCCGGTACCGGTTTCTCCCTGAATGATCACCGACATATCGGTAGGAGCAATGAGTTTGATATGCTTCATCATTTGTTGTGCCTGTGGGCTGTCGCCAATGATGAAGCGTTTCCTTTGCTTGGGTTGTTTACTTTTCCGTTGCTTCTTTTTGCTGTTCAGGGCTTTTTCAACGGTAATAAGAATTTCGTCGGGGTACAGGGGTTTGGTGACGTAATCGTAGGCGCCTAGTTTGATAGCCTGCACGGCCACTTTTACGTCAGAATAGCCGGTAATCAAGAGGAGCGCCGCTTCTGGGTTGATGACCTTAATTTTCTGAATGAGTTCCAGCCCGTTGATATCAGGAAGTTTGAAGTCACACAGGATCAAGTCAAATTTGTTTTTTTTCAAAACATCTACAGCAGATGCTCCATCAAAAGCCGTATTGGTTTTGTAGCCTTTTTTGCTTAAAAACTTTTCTAAAAGCAGACGAATGTCCTGATCATCATCTACAATAAGGAT
>CAZZGE010000260.1:0-6100 GCA_964653665.1 uncultured Porifericola sp.
GGTGCCCGCATGCTGATGACCGATGACGGCCGCTGGACCGGCGCTATCAGTGGGGGCTGTCTAGAGGGAGATGCGCTGCGCAAAGCTCGCCAGGCCATCCTGAAAAATCAGCCCAGCGTTGTGACCTACGACACCATGGACGATGAAAATGCCAGCCGACTGGGCGTAGGTTTAGGCTGCAACGGCATCATTGACGTTCTCATAGAACCGATGGACTACCTGAAAGAGCAGATGAACCTGATGCAGGTATTTAAAGATTTTCTACAAGACCGGAAAAGGGCAGTGATTGCAACCGTGTTCAATGTAGAAGAGTCTATGCCAAGTGGTATCGGCCAGCGATTTATCATTGACAGCCAGGGGCGTGAAATCAGCAATTTGCAGATTGCAGGACTACGAGACCAACTGCGACCCGACATGCACGAGGCGCTGGCCAGTGGCCAGACTACCGTGGAAGTATATCCTGTGGAGGCTGGGCGGGCTGAAACAAGTATAGAAGTGCTGCACCCCAGCATTGAACTGATCATCTTTGGCGGGGGCTATGATGCCGCGCCGGTCGTACGGCTGGGTAGCGAACTGGGCTGGCAGGTGACTGTCACCGACGACTGCATTGCCCATACCGGTAGTAAGCGCTTTCCCGGTGCCTGCCAGGTGCTGCACGCGCCCCGCAAAGGCGTGGTGGAGCAGCTTGACATCACTCCATATACCTACACCGTGTTGATGTCCCACAACTATGAATACGATATCGCTGTGCTACCGAAACTTCTCCTAACTGATATGCAGTATATCGGTATTCTTGGACCACGCAAGCGCTACCATAAAATGCTTAACGAACTGGCAATGCAGGGGCTGCCTATTAGCAAGGAAGATCAACAGCGGATTTTCAGCCCGGTGGGTCTGGACCTGGGTGCAGAGACTCCAGAAGAAATCGCACTCTCTATCGTATCCGAAATACAGATGGTTCGCAGTGGCAGAAAAGGTGGATTACTAAAAGATAAAAAGGGCCACATCCATGAGCGGACCTGAAGAGAATGCTATCATCTTGCTGGCCGCCGGCGAATCTTCGCGCATGGGTAAGCCTAAGCAACTCCTGCAGGTTAGGAATAAGACGCTGTTACGTCATGCTGCCGAAGAGGCTATCCATAGCCAGTTAGGGCCGCTCGTTGTAGTGCTAGGAGCCTTTGGCAATAGGATGGAGACAGAGCTGAAAGGCCTGCAATACGAAAGAGTGATGAATGAGGACTGGCAGGAAGGGATGGGCTCTTCAATCCGGGTAGGCATACAATGCGTGCTTCAAAAACATAGTCACTGTCGGGGTGCCATTATCATGCTCTGCGACCAGCCTTATGTTGACGTCTCACACCTGGACAAGCTGGTACATACCTACCGCCGCTCACACAAGCCTATTATTGCTTCAACATACAAGGGCATTCTAGGTGTACCCGCTTACTTTCACCATAGTTACTTTGGGCTACTGGAAAAGTTAGACAGAACAACCGGAGCTCGAAAGCTCATCCAGCAATACAGTCAGGATGCTGGGGCCGTTCCTTTTCCCCTAGGCGGCATAGACGTAGACACGCCGAAAGACTATCAAATGCTAAAGGATAAACTTGCACGGGAGGAGGGTGTGGATTGAAAATTCCAAATTCTTAATTTGCAACCTATTCACTCCTCAACGCCTTAACCGGGTTGGCTGTAGCGGAACGAACGGAAGCTCACTGTGACTCCGGCGATCAGCAGTCTGGCCAGTGCAGCGATTACAAACATCCACCATTCCATACTGATGCTATAAGTAAAGTCGCTGAGCCACTCCTGCATGAAATATAGTCCTCCAAGGGAGGATTTGTGAAAATCGGAGAGTATTATATTTGTGGTCACCCTAACTACAAAATATATGCTCTCCTTCAACCTCAGCCAAGCCGATGCTGATAGTGTAAATATCGAGAGAAAAAGACATCCCCACCACCTGATCAGGGACAGCATGTACGTGCTACACCTTTTACATTTGGGCTATCAGCGAGGGGACTGTGCACGTATTGTCGGATGTCATGCCAACTCGATTACCAATTTCATCAAAATGTACCATGATGGTGGCCTTGATGCGGTCAGAAAACTTACTTACAGCTATGCTAAGCATGAACTGAGATCAGTTTACAATCAAGTCGAGCAGGTGCTCGGGCCGGCCAATTTTCGTACCGTGGAAGAGGCTCGAGAACTGCTCGGCACGCATTTATCATACCACCGAAGCCATGAAGCGGTTCGCCAGTTGCTGCACCGGTTGGGCTTCAAGCGAAGGAAAGTAGGGACTTTTCCGGGGCGCCCTGCAAAGTTTGAGGAGTGGCAGGCTCAGCAGGAAGCTTTTATTGCAAAGCTTGATGTTTTGATAGGACAGGCTTGACTTGGTATTTGGTAATGCAGCCCACTTTGTGTACGGAAAATTTGACAATTACCTCTGGGGGAAGCAGATACGCTATGCCCCAAGTGGCCACGGGCGTCATCGGGTCAATGTGTACGGGGTGTATGATGTGGTGACCAACCAAGTGTACTCGATGCATAACCATAGCTACATCAATGCTGAATTCATGGCAGCGTACCTCAATTGGCTCCGTGAGCAAGTATACTGTGACCGGGAGAGACCATTGCATGTGGTGCTGGACAATGCCCGGTACCAACACTGTAAGTATATCAAACAGGTGGCTACAGACTTAAATATCACTTTAGAGTTTTTGCCGGGTTACTCACCAAATTTAAACTTGATTGAACGATTGTGGAAATACATGAAAAAGATATTGGCAGGGCAGTATTACCCGTGTAAAACTACTTTTAAAAAAGCCATTGCTCAACTTTTAGAAAATCTAAATAAGGATACCCACCAAGAGAAATTGTGGACGCTTCTGAACCCTATTTTTCAGCGGTTTGAAAAATCACAAATCCTGACTTGGTAGACTATATAATGAATGTTAAGCCATGACAACTTTTAACCTTTAACATGCTACATCCTGATGAGCCTGACACCTTCTCATATCATAGAATACCTGTACTGCCCAAGCTTTACCTACTTTGAGTACGTTTTGGGAATACCGCAGCATGAAGAAAAGAGTTTTAAGGCTATGAAGGGGCGGGAAGTGCATGACGAAAAACTAGAGCGCAACAAAGATTATCTGCGTAAACGGCTGGGCGTACAAGCCAAACACCTGGACCAGTACCTGACCAATGATTACCTGCGGGGCAGGGTGGATGAGGTACTTTTGCTGGAAGACGATACGATGGCCCCGCTGGATTACAAATTTGCAGAGTACAAAGACCGGGTTTATGAAACATACATGACGCAACTGTTCTGCTATGCCTGGCTGATTGAGAAAAATTTTGGCAAAAGTGTTAACAAGGGCTATCTGGTATATGTGCGCAGCCGACACAAAGTAGTAGAGGTGCCGGTGAGCCGTGAAGATGTAAAAAGGGTGCAAGAGGCGGCGCAGCATATTTACCATATTATTGGCGACAACTACTATCCCAGGGCTACCAGATATAAGAAAAGATGCTTATCTTGCACCTACAGGAACATCTGTATTCGTTGAATCCGGAGACAAATTTATTGAGAGGCTGTAAATGATAGGGTTATGTATTCGAAAAATTGCAAAAAAAGAGAGGTAAAACGCTCTTTGACGTATTGTTTTTCTTCACTTTGTGCGTGTCCCGCTTCTGGCTATGGCACTCATAATCAGCAAAATAGACAGAGCCACAACCTCTGACCCAACATCCACCAGAATAAGGATTGAAGCAACGATCACGGATATATGTTCAAATCGCCCCATCGAGACCATGTTCAAACAGATGAAATCGGCAGGTTTCCATCTGGACAAATCGATGCTATCCTGTCCCTGTCGTATGGCCAACTTATTGATCGTGCTCTCTATCGCTTTCATTTTTACCTTCTGCTCCGGTGCTCATCAGGGAACGCGATAAGGCGTTCATCTACCCTTCGGCCAGAGCTGACCGGGTACACCGTATGGGGCCTATTACTTTGGCACAAAAGGCTTTCAACTACGTATCAGGCCTGACTTACTATCTTTCCTCGTTATTATCAAAAAACCCGGAAGCTTTTTTTAACTCTTCAGGCTGAAAAAAGTGTACAGTTAAAAAGAAATGGATCCTGAAAAATCATGAAACCCAAAAATTTGACACCCAAACACTCAATCTTTCTTCGGCTAGATGATGAATACAGGGTGCTTTCCTGGTGGCACTAAGTAGTCGTGGCTTGGATTTATTCATTTTTTAGGATTCTCATACCACACTACTCCCAGCCCACCTTCAGTGGCGTTGTTGTTATTTTCTTCAGAGGTGAGCACATCCAGGTCGCCATCGCCGTCCATATCGTGCAGCACGACCAGGTCGTATTTGATGCCTCGCTGATCGCTAAGCGGGTGAAAAGTACCACTTGCGCTATCCTGCAATATGATACCATGCCGATCCTCAGCGCCTTCAAAACTGAGTACGATGTCCTCCGTACTATCTCCGTTCAGATCGCCCTGGGCGACGGCCTTTCCACGGGTTCCGGCAAATTCCGGATAAATCAGCGTATCGGCCTGCCAGTATCCGGAAGTAGTCTTCCGAAAAGAAAGCAGTCCCTTTTTCAGGTCAGGGGCCAGGATATGATCAGTGGAAACAGCCGTCAGGAACATGGGTTCACCGTCACTTAAGCCAATTAAGTGATCTTCCCAGTGCTGCTTTTGCGCCGCACCCGGACCGGGATTGTGCAGCCAGCGTACGCCCCGGTTTTCGCCATAGCGATCGGAAATGAGGATATCTTCCCAGCCATCCCCGTCCATATCCCGGGTTATGATGGACATGATCCAGCCGGCGGTAGTGATTTCATGATATTGCCAGCCGTCCATGTTACGCGGATCAGCCGGGGCTTCCAACCAGCCAAGTGTAGCATCAGGGTCTTTGGAACCTACCACCAAGTCGGGGCCATGCTTGCCGTCTACATCCATGGCAACGCCAAACATCCAGCGGGTTTTACTGGCGACTGCCGGGATCGCAGCGCTGTGCCAGTGCTCGCTTTCAAAATATTTTTCTGCATCCTTAGGTGCCCAGTGGATACTTATCTGCCGGTTATCTCCCTCCGTAAGGGTGATGATATCAGCAAAACCATCGGCATCCAGGTCGGCGACCAGGGCGTCTTCTACCTGTGGAGCCGGTACTTCCACAAAGGACCAGTTTTCTTTGGGATCTCCCGGGTTGAAGTAGAGCCTTGCTACGTTACCCTGCTCCCAGCCGGTAATGATATCCATCTGCCCGTCGCCATTGACCTCATACAGTCTGGTACCATCCGAGCCAAACGAACTATCGTCAATCACATGCATTGACCAAGGCTGCTGGGCGTGTAACGCAAAAAAGATAAATATTAAAGGGGCGGTAAGGGCTGGTTTTATCATGCAGTAAACGACGTAATAATTGAAAACAAGAGGCTATCATCGAACGACATTCGCAGTTCCCTGCAACTGATTTAGGGCGCGGTTGGCTACCCGTACTACGTATTTGTTTTCATCATCCATCACCGACTGTAGGGCGGAGATGGCAGGATGTGCCTGGTTATCTATCTCATCCAGCACCAGGACAGCATGCAGGCGCACCCACTCATGCTTACTGTTGAGCCCTGCTTCCAGTGTTTTCAGCGCATCATCACAGCGACCCATTCGGCAGAGTGCCCGGGCGGCAGCAATCTCTACGGTTACAGAAGGATCTTGTAGTGCGGCTGCCAAAGCTTTTTGTGCATCACCGGCATGCACTGCCTGATTTCCCAAACCAACAGCAGCCCAGTAGCGCACTGAAGCATCTGCATCACCCAGCGCCTGTTGAAGTTGAGGAACTGCCTGCTCTCCTTCCGTCCAGAGCCGGGCAGTCTGTCCAATTTTTTCAATAGGTAAAACACCATTTCTAGCCAGGGTATAGATCGGCTGATCGTGCCCTCGCTGCAGGGCATTGATAATGGGTTCCGGTATCAGCCCGATGTCTTTGGTTTTATCGGCCCAGGCCACGTGTGCCGCCCGCATTTCCTGCAGTATATCCTGGTGGGCGGGTGATTCCGCCAGGTTAAACAATT
>CAZZGE010000261.1:0-6040 GCA_964653665.1 uncultured Porifericola sp.
TCGTAAAGTTCCTCATCACCAAAAGCTACCACACTACCACTTGCTCCAAACGACTTACTCAGCGTGCCTACCAGCACCACACGCTCAGGTAAAGACTCCAACTGGCTCATCACGTAGCCCGTACCATTTTTTCCTGCCCAGCTCATGCCGTGTACATCATCAATGTACAGATGAAGCTGAGGGTATTTTTTTTGTAGAGCCAGCAACTCCTGAACAGGTACAGTATCACCGTACATAGAGTAGACACCGTCAGCAGCATACCAAATGTTACGGTATTGGGTATGAGACTCCTTCAGTAAGTCTTCCAGCATATTCAGTTCATTATGCCTGATTAGTTGCACAGGAATGTTACGGGGCTTCAGCAGTTGTGCTGCATTCTGTACGCTGGCATGCACCTGCTGATCCAGCACCATCATATCTTCGTCGCGCACCACACTCGGGATTACACCGACATGTCCCAGCGTACTATTTTTGGTAATCACAACGGGACGGTCATACATTTTTTGTAGTGCTTCCTCCAGCTCTTTATAGATTACGAAGGATACATACGTTTTGGATAAAGGAAACTGTGTTCCGTAACGCATGATAGCGTCACAGGCTGCTTGTTTGAGTCGGAGATCCTGTTCCAGACCCAGGTAGCCGGTCGTTCCAAAATGATACAAACTTTGTCCTTTGATCTGAATGTGCCGTCCGTCAAAATGGTCTCCTTCAGTGTACAAATGTACAAGTCCTTCCTTTTTGGCATGAAGAATAAGGTCACCAATTGTGTCCAGTAAATTGTTGTGTTTAGATTTGGCCATACTTAATGAAGTAGCTTAGTAATAATTTGAGGTAATTTAAATGAAAGAAGTACGTGTAAATAAACATGATTTGAAGATACAGTAAACGCGTAAGAATATGCCAGTATGGAATATTTTTTGAAATAATCTTTCCATAAACTAACTTTATCTTAAAAGATTAAATAAATACGAATCAAATTTAGCTTTTCTGAAAAAAATTTGGTGTTAAATACTTCAAAAAGTTGAAAAAGGTTGTTTTTCTTACAAATATCACATTCCACTGGGCAGAAAATAAGATAGGAAGGGCATTGTCTCTTCTACTTCAGAGCGTAAACTTACCTGGTAAAGGTAATATATATTTTACTGGGTTGGTAAAGACTTTATCCAGTCTTCTATCAATGCGAGGCCCTCTTCATGTACTGTCTTTCTGCCAATTTCCGGCATCATTTCCCCAGGATCAGTAGAAGACATACGATACCACATAATAGAGGCTTTGGGGTGGCCTGGCATTACGTCATATTGACGGCTACCACTGCCCCGACCTGCAGCTACCGGCGTTTTCAGTATACCCAGCGCTGTACTGTCTTCCTGGTAATAATCTAATAGCAGGCCGGAAGTATTAGCTGGCGCCTGTTCATTGTGGCAGTGGGCGCAGTTAATATCCAGGTACGCACGAGCGCGCTGGCTCAGGCTCCCACTAGTGGGATCATCCCATACAGCCAGGCGGTCTATTTGACTTGCTTGTGGTAGTCCGGTAAGTACATTTTCCTGTTTCCAGTACTGCAGTTGATTCGCCTCACCTTCTGCATAATGGAAGTTCCCGTTTAGCTGGCGAGCGGTAGGCCCAATCGGCTTGATGGACTGGTTCTTCACATGACAACCTTTGCACTGATTGATATTGGGAATAGAATACGCCAGCTCGCGTTTTTTCCCGTTGGTGTGCCTCCACTTCACTACTTTGGTACCCCCAGTAACTTCCAGCGTAGCATCAGTTTGTTCTTCGTTCCAGACATACGGCAGGGCGTGCCACCCATCCTCAGCATGCATCAGCAGGCGGGTTTCCAGTAGCCTCCTTCCTTTTTGGGGCTTACGCATATCATCAGGGTAGTAGAACGTCTTGACTAATACTGTTCCCACCGGAAAATCCAGCACCTCTCTTTCCCGGTAGTCGGCAGCCTGACCTTCAGGGATTGTTACAAAGCGCAGTTTCCTGACATAGTCAGAAAAAAGGGAGGTATTCAGCTTGTAAGGCATGACCCCATCAGCGGGTAGTTGATCAGCCAGATTTCCTCGAAAAAAACCATATTCCGACAGATTATACTTTGCACCGTCCGGTAGCTTGAGTGTTTCATGAGAAGGGCGGAGGGCACTCAAGGAAAAGAGTAAAAAGATCGCCAATGAAAAATGAATGCGGTACTTGAGCATATTTCTATTCGTTTTCCTGATCCAAGGCCAGTTTAGCAGCTTCCAGAGCCGGTAAGCTGCAGTCATAAGCTGAGATATCCCAGCTGATATTCTCAAAATCCCCTGCAGCATCTATGTTGGCAAAAGTGGCGTTTTCATTGTTACGTATACACAACTGGTACTCGCTGGTGGGCAACCCACTGGCATCTTGTCCGTCTTCTGGCAGAATACCATCGTAAATAATATGGGGCACATCTTTGCCAAATTTGAGCTTGAAGCGGTACATTTTGCCCATACGTCCTTTAGAAGTAGCCCTTACACGCTCTCGCTCATAGTAATTATTGTGTAAGTAGATACGACGAGAGTAAGGATCATAAGCTTCGTCGGTGATCGGTTCCTCTGTCATAAAGTAACTAATGATAGAGGTACCCGATGTCCGGTTATTAACGATCCAATTATCAAACACTTCTACATCGTTAGCGGCCAGCAGGATGATCCCTGTACCAGAAGGCACTCCTGCTACAATGTTTCCCTTGGGTGCAAAGTTCTTATGATTATTTTCATAAACTTCATTGTCAAACACACGAATGTGGCCACCGTTTTTCTTCATCAAGTTGGGAAGATCAAAGACCAATATGCCTCCTGCATTTTCATATGCCTGGTTATTGTATACGTCAGCGTACTCGGAATTTTCTATCTCAATACCGGTCACATTATGGTGCGTTACACTATTTCTAACGATGATGTGGCTGGACTGGCCCACATAAATACCGGCGTCAGAAGCTCCCGCGGCCTTACATTCCTCTATCAATACGTTCTGACACTGTACCGGATACAGCCCGTAAGCACCATTCGTTTTCTTAGGCTTACCAGTCCATGAAGTGTTCACCCGACGAAATACGATACCGTCCACATGTTGGGTTTTAATAGCATCACCGATAGCGTCTTGCACCGTAATGTCCTCAATCACAATATTAGACCCGCCAGTAACTTTGATGCCTTCAGCCCCTTCAGTTTGATCGGCAAAGGACAGAATCGTCTGATCCATACCAGCCCCTCGGATTGTCACATCTTTTCCCTGGTCCAGCCACAGGCTACGGCTGATCTGGTAAGTACCGGCGGGTATTTCTATTACATCACCGGCCTCAGCCATCAGAAACTGGGTTTGCAGTTGCTTTTCAAAATCCGCCTGGGCGTGAGCGAAGTTTACCAAAAAGAGAAGCAATGTAAGTAGGGAAAAATGCTTCATCGTAGTCTAGGTTTAAGTTAAAATCGATCAGATTTCAATATAGAAAAAATTAAGCATATTTTCATCCTTACTGGATGTGTTTACAGCATCAGAATTTCACTTGTATCGCTAAAAATCAATTTTGTAGTAGAAAATCGGGAAAAAGCCCAGTTGATAATCCGTGCGGAAAAATGGGGCTTCGCGGATATAACTCCGGGCCAGCACATTTTGACGACCTATGAAATTGGTCAAGTCAATGGCGATTTCGTGAGTTACCCTCCGCCGATTGGACTTGTAGGATATTCGCAGGTCAGGACGAAAGTAATCAGGAAACTGCTCCGAATTACGCAGTTCGTCCACAAACACCAGTTCGTTCAGTGCTGCTGAAGCTGGCCCGTCTACCGGGCCAGTACGTCGCCCACCTACGTAGGTTACATTAAAGCCCAAGGTCAGACTTTGGGTCTTGGTAAAAGCGTGCTCATACGCTGCCAGCGCGTTAAAGGCATAATTGCCATTGAAGTCTGAATCACGCAACACTCCATCACTACCTCGATACTTGGCTTCGAAGAGTGCTCCGGTTAGTAGAAAGAAGAATTGCTTGCTGAAAAACTTCTCCAGCGTGACTTCCAGCCCATAGTTGAAGCCAGTGCCCTCATTGGTAAGATCCGTGGGGAAAAAGCGGGAAAAACCAGATCCCTGGTTGATCAACGAGAAGGATGAAGGCTGTACTTCCACCGGGATGTTCCAGAGGCGCTGATAGTACGCTTCCAGTTTGACGCGGGTGGCAGCCCCCAGCCATTTTTCGTACCCTCCTACCAGATGCCCACTGTATGTAAAATCCATATCTTCATTGTAGAGCACCTGCTCCCCGGCCATATTGACTGAATCAGAATAGAAGTGTAAGTAGGGCTGCTGTATTTGACTATGCATCCCCATTCCGAAGCTAAGGTTGGACTGATTACGAAGTTGGTAGCGCAACCCGAGGCGAGGCTCTACCGGACTCAGGCTGTTGCCTAGGGAGAAATAAACCATCCGTAAGCCACTGGTAAGCTCCAGCCGCTCGTTAAAACGATGCTTGAGCTGTATGTAGGGTTGAACCAGGTAAGCCGACTCATCCGAGTTCCAACGCGTTTCCCATGTGTCAAACTCTATGGGCTCGGCGATATTCACTGCTGAATCTATCATGTTAAAATCGTAGCGGTCGGCCTGTACGCCGTAGTTAAGGGTGGTGCGGCTGCTGAGTTTTTTGAACACAAAAGCGTGTGCTGACAGCTTATTGGTACTGAAGCTGTAGTCCAGGATGGGTTCCAGCCCTTCCAGTACCGAGCGGGTTTCACCGTTTAGTGTAGAATCCCGGGTAAGAATCAAGTCGTGGTTGGCTTCAATCTGCTCATGAGATGCTGCCACTACTACCTTAAAAAAGGTATCTTTGTTAATCGGTAATGTGTATGACGACCCCAATACACCCATGCGGGTCGTAAAGTACTGATCGCGATCCGAAGAGCCGTAGATGGTACTGGATCCAATATCCTCACTGAGAATAATGTCAATCGTACTGGTACCGCCCAGCCCCCACACTGACCAGGTGGCCCCGTTTTTCTGCGGAAAATTGAGTTTAAAGTTGAGGTCCTGGTAATTAGGCACCGCATCTACCCCGATGTTGATATCCAGTGCCTGAAACAGGGTAAGGGTAGAATAGCGGTAGGTAGCCAGAAAGCTAGAGCCTTCTTCCTTTTTGATGGGGCCTTCCGCTGCCAGTTCCAGCCCCAGAAAGCCCAGCTGACTACTGAATTCATACTGTTGGTTGTTTCCTGAGCGATAGTGGATGTCAAACACCCCGGCTATTCCGTTTCCAAACTCCGCAGGAAAAGCTCCGGTGTAAAAGTCAGAGTTGGCCAGTACTTTATTGTTAATGATATTGACTGGCCCCCCTGCTGTACCGGGAATGTTGAAGTGGTTAGGATTGGGGATGGGAATGCCTTCTACCTGCCACAAAACACCAGAAGGCGAGTTACCCCGGATCACAATGTCGTTACGAGAGTCATCTGCTCCCTGCACCCCGGCAAAGTTAGAGGCCATACGGGATGGGTCTCCCCGGCTCCCCGGATAGCGGTCTGTTTCATCCACTGAAAACTGACGGGCGCTCACCATGGCCATCTCATTGTTGACCTCTCCAGAGCGGGTGGCCTTGATTTCTACACTTTCCAGCTGTTGTACAGATTCTTCCATCTCCACTTCTAGCACCACCTCCTTAGCCGAGCTAACGATTACGTTGTTGAGCAACACATCTTTGTAGCCGGTGTAGGTAAACTTAACTACCTGTCGTCCTACCGGAATATTTTCAACCCTAAACTGGCCGTTAACATCGGTAGAGGTTCCCTGAAAATCATCATCCTGGTCGGTAAGCAAAACGACGTTAACGCCGGGCAGTGGAAATTTGGACTCACTGTCTACCACAGTACCCCGTACTGTCTGGGTGATATCCTGGGCTATTGAATTACCAGTTGCCAGCACGAAAAACAACGGTAAAGTTAGAATTACAAAAGTACGAATGACTCGGGAAGAAAGCATAGAATTACACTACCCTAGGATTTTTAAGAAGAGATAAAAATCCCTCGTAATAGCTATT
>CAZZGE010000262.1:0-6034 GCA_964653665.1 uncultured Porifericola sp.
TTAGAAAGGAAATGGAGCAGGCATCCGGTCAAAACCTGAAACCGTTTTTTGATCAATGGCTGTACCAGGGGGGAAATATCAAACTGAAAGGTAACTGGTCTTATGATAATAGAAAAAAACAAATCATCATTGAGCTACATCAGCTACAGCCCGAAAAATACAAATTTGATATGCCCCTGGAAATTAGTATTTCCGGGGCATCGGGGGTGGATGAAGTCATTGAGACCGTTCAGTTGAATCAGGAACAAATCAAGATAGCCATCCCCTACCAAGCAGTTCCAGAACAGGTGGTCTTAGACCCAAGGACAATTTTGCTGGCCGAGTGGGCACTTTCCCAAAAAGAATAATGTGCTCCGAATGAGAATAATTTACCGTCTTGTCAAAAAAACTAAAGTTTAATGGATCGTAACTAAAAAGCATTCTTCAATATAGTATTTACAATTGATAAAATAGGTGAGTCGTTAACGTACCTTATGACCTTACATTTACAGTTCTAAGCAGGATAAGCTTAGACGAATCATAGTTTTCACACGAGTCACCTAACCCCTACTATGGCTATACAATACACACTACTCTGGGCTTTTCTCTTTTCAGGCTTTTGCCTGAGCGCCCAAAATGGCACTGAGTCAGAAATTTCTGATCGAATTGAACAGGGCAATTTCAATCCCTCCACGCTGCTATGGTACGAAAAGCCAGCTACCAAATGGGAAGAGGCATTACCAGTAGGCAACGGCCGATTGGGGGCTATGGTATTTGGAAAGCCCGGTGAAGAGCGTATCCAACTCAACGAAGAGACTTATTGGTCAGGTGGACCGTACTCCACGGTAGTTGAAGGGGGACATAAAGTACTGCCCGAGATCCAAAAGCTGGTTTTTGAAGGAGAAATGCAGAAGGCTCATAAGCTTTTTGGCAGACATCTGATGGGATATCCGGTGGAACAACAAAAGTATCAATCTCTGGCCAATCTGCATCTTTTTATGGAAAATGAAGAAAAAGTAAGTGATTATAAAAGATGGCTGGATCTTGAAACTGGTATCACAAGTGTGGAGTATACCGCACATGGTACCACATACCGGCGCGATGTATATACATCAGTTCCAGACCAACTTGTCGTCATTAGAATTACCGCAGATAAGCCGGCAAGTATTTCGCTCAAAGCACATCTCAGAGGCGTACGTAATCAAACCCACTCCAATTACGGCACTGATTATTTCCATATGGATCGTATCGGGGATGATGAAGCCAGGCTTACCGGAAAATCTGCTGATTACCTGGGGGTAGAAGGACAGTTGAAGTATGATGCACGGCTAAAAGCTAATAGCAAGGGGGGCACTTTCCTGGAAGACGACGAAATGTTATCAATAGAAGGGGCCGATGAAGTTACGCTCTATTTTGCGGCCGCTACCAACTTTGTAAACTATAAAGACGTCTCTGCCGATGAAACGAAGCTTGTGGAAGCCTATCTTGATGCTGTAAAAGATAAGTCCTATACGCAAATCCGGGACGCTGCAGTAAAGGACTACAAAGATTTGTTTGAGCGAGTTTCTTTATCCTTGCCCGTTACCAAAAACAGTTATCTGCCTACTGAAAAACGCATGGCAAACATTATGTCTGCACCTGACCCTCAGTTATCAGCATTATCCTATCAGTTTGGCAGATATTTACTTATTTCTTCTTCTCGGCCCGGTACTGAGGCGGCGAATCTTCAAGGGATCTGGAATCAGGATATGAATCCTTCCTGGGATTCTAAATACACAACCAATATTAACCTTGAGATGAACTACTGGGCGGTAGAATCAGCTAACCTTACTGAATGTGCCGAGCCTCTCAAGACACTTATCAGCGAACTTACCGATCAGGGTGCTCAAGTAGCCAGAGAACACTATGGCGCAGGTGGCTGGGTTTTTCATCAGAATACAGATATCTGGCGCGTAGCTGCGCCGATGGATGGCCCGGCATGGGGAACCTTTACTGTGGGCGGAGCATGGCTCACTACCCACTTATGGGAACATTATTTATACACCCAGGATGAAGCCTACCTTCAGGAAGTATATCCCATCATCAAAGGATCAGTTGTGTTTTTTATGGATTTTCTGGTAAAGCACCGCAATGGTGAGTGGTTGGTCACTAACCCCTCTACCTCTCCTGAAAACTTTCCTCAAAGCCCCGGCAATCAGCGGTTTTTTGAAGAGATAACGGGCAGCTTTCGTCCCGGCACCACGATCTGTGCAGGCTCTACCATTGATATGCAAATCCTGACAGATCTGTTTAAATATTATGTGGAGGCCAGCAAAATTTTACAAAAAGACAGCGCCTTTGCCGAAGAAGTAAAGGAAGCCAGGGACAAACTGGTACCCCCGCTGATCGGCCAGGATGGCGGGCTACAGGAGTGGACGGATGACTGGGGGCAGATGGAAAAAGATCACCGTCACTTTTCGCATCTGTATGGTCTTTATCCGGGTAATGTAATCTCAATCAACCGCAATCCAGAACTCAAAGACGCCGTAGTCAATGTACTAGAGCAAAGAGGAGACGGAGGAACTGGATTTTCCCGGGGGTGGAAAATGGCTTTGTGGGCCAGACTATACGATGGCAATCGGGCAAACAAGATTTATAAGCAATACCTGCAGGAACAGAGTTATCCTCAGCTTTTTTCCATGTGTTTTACCCCTTTGCAGATAGATGGTACGATGGGCGTAACTGCCGGCATCACTGAAATGCTCGTTCAGTCTCATGAATCGGCCCTTGAGCTTTTGCCAGCATTGCCTGACGAATGGAATACCGGTTCTTTTCAAGGGGTTCGTTTACGAGGAGGCTTTGAGCTTAACATGGACTGGAAGGAGGGAGAAGTTGACCATGTTGAGATTCTCTCAAAAAAAGGGAAGCGATGTATCATCAAGATGAGTGACAAAACCAGGGTCACTTCAGAGGGCAAAAACGTAAAAGTAAAACAAAGAAAAGATGGGACACTTGCGTTTGATACTCTACCGGAAAAGGTATATGTTTTAGATCCTTTTTAATGCCTACCAATATTTGAAAACCAAAACAACGAATACGACTACCAACCTACATTGATCATGCGAAATCTACTCATTCTTTTTCTTGCTTCTTTTTTAAGCCTATCTACCTATGGTCAGGACAGCAGCACTCAAATAACATTAGAAGACATCTATCGAAACGGTACCTACCGGCAGGAAGGGTTTGGCCCCGTACGCTGGATGAAAGATAACGAGGGATACTCTACCCTGGAGGTCAACCCCAATACTAAGGGTACAGACATTGTTCGCTACGAGGTAAAAACCGGTGAACGATCTGTCCTCGTAGATGCCCAACAACTGATTCCCGAAGGAAAAAACCAAAGTCTCTCCATCCGAGATTACCAATGGTCCGCGGATAACGAAAAGCTGCTCATCTTTACCAATACCCGTAAAGTATGGCGCTACCATACCCGGGGAGATTACTGGGTGCTGGACTTACCTACCGGAGCATTGCAACAACTGGGTAAGACCGTTCCCCGCACGACGATGATGTTCGCTAAGTTTTCTCCCGATGCCTCTAGGGTTGCCTACGTGAGCGAGCTCAACATTTTCGTGGAAGATCTGGCGAGCGGTGAGGTTAAGCAAATCACAAAGGATGGCGGTGATAACATCATCAACGGTACCTTTGACTGGGCCTACGAAGAGGAGTTTGGCTGCCGGGATGGGTTCCGGTGGAGTCCCGATGGTGATCATATCGCGTACTGGCAATCAGATACCGAAGGGATCGGTACCTTTTACATGATCAATAACATTGATTCGGTGTACTCAGAGCCCATTCCTCTGCCCTACCCCAAAGTAGGCACCGATAACTCCGCTGTAAAAGTAGGGGTAGTGAGCGCTGCGGGTGGTGAGACCAACTGGTTTGACATTCCTGGAGACCCGAAGAATAATTACCTCGTCAGAATGGATTTTATTCCCAACTCAGATGAGGTCATGGTTCAGCAACTCAATCGCCGACAAAACACCAACAAGGTCTGGATCGGGGATATCAACACCATGTCCCTAACTAACATTCTTACTGATAAAGACGAAGCCTGGCTGGATGTGCATGATAACCTCAAGTGGCTGGACGATGAGCAGTATTTCACCTGGACCAGCGAGCAGGACGGCTGGAAACACCTTTATAAGATCTCCCGAGATGGGCAGCAAATGGATCTGATCACTCAGGGAGATTTTGACGTGGTCCGTATCAACTGTATTGACCCCAAAGGAGGAAACGTCTACTACATTGCTTCACCTGATAATTACACACAACGTTATCTTTACAAAAGCCGTCTGGACGGCAAAGGAGAAGCTGAGAGAGTGAGTCCCGATGAAATGCCCGGCCAGCATGCTTACCAGATATCGGACGACGCAAAATGGGCCATCCATACCTACCAGAGTTCTACCACCCCTCGTACGATCTCGCTGGTAAACCTTTCCAAGAACCATAAGAAGGTCAAAGACCTGCAGACCAACCAGGCATACAAGGAGAAGATAGCGGCACTGGAGATCACCCACCCGGAGTTTATCAAAGTGGATATCGGAGAAGTGGTATTGGATGCCTGGATGAACAAACCACCTGACTTTGACCCTTCTAAAAAGTATCCCCTGATTTTTTATGTGTACGGTGAGCCGGCCGGTTCTACTGTACAGGACAACTGGGGTGCCAATGATCTATGGCATCACTACCTGACCAGTCAGGGCTACATCGTTATGTCAATAGACAACCGAGGCACCAAGGTGCCCCGAGGGCGTGACTGGCGCAAATCTATTTATGGTCAGATCGGAATTCTGGCAGCCCACGACCAGGCAAAAGCGGCCAAAAAGATTTTTGAAATGTTTGACTTTATTGATGCAGAGCGGGTGGGCATGTGGGGCTGGAGCGGTGGTGGACAAATGACCATGAACTGCATGTTCCGTTACCCTGAGATTTACAAAACCGGGATTGCCATCGCTTTCGTATCGGATCAGAAGCTGTACGACAATATCTATCAGGAAAGGTATATGGGCCTGCTGAAGGATAATGCCGAAGGTTACAAAAACGGATCACCCATCACCCATGCCCATAACTTGCAGGGAGACCTCCTGATCATGCACGGTACGGCAGATGACAATGTACACTACCAAAGCTTTGAAATGCTGGCCAATGAGCTTATCAAACACAACAAGCTGTTTAGCATGATGGCTTACCCGATGCGCTCGCACAGCATCCGGGAACGTGAAAACACTTCCCTGCATTTACGCAGGACGATGGAAAAGTTCTGGAAAGAAAATCTCTAATCCGGCAGTTATTCAATAGAGGGCTTCCAAATTTCCTCAGGAGGTTTGGAAGTCATTAGGCTCACGGAGAGCAGGGTCGTTAGCGAAATTATCAGCGCAGGTATAGCAATATAATCAGCTTCCAGGGGAAAGAACTTTCCTAAAAACCCCTTAGCGTATGCTTTTTTCTCCACGATCCTGTTGAGGGTGGAGATCAAAAGTACCGTAATCATAGAAGCTACGCCAGCCGTACGGCTAACTTTTTTCCAAAAAAACGGAACGATGAATGCCGGAACCAGGGAAGCACCGATCATGGTATAAGAAATCAGGGCCATTTCCAGAATGGTCTCAAACTGACTGATCAGCAAAAATGCCAGCGTACCTACGATTAGGATTACTATGCGTTGTAAACGAACCAGTTGAAAGATACTCAGGATTTTTAGCAGCAATCGTTTGTACAACCTGATCCCACCCGCCATACCCGGTAATGATTACCGGCAGCGTAATCAGCATGGCAGCTAACATGATTACGCCGTTAATCATATCTATGGAAACGATAGATACCATACCCGCCATCAGTGTAAGTGATACGATGACAACGAAAGACAAAAATTCGCCTGTTGCTATGCTTATTGCCCCTTCCGTTAGGATATTGACAAAACGACCTCCTCCCTTAAATTGGTAGCCAGCAATCACCATATAGGAAATCACGATGGTCACGGTGGCCAGAATGCGAGCGGTTCGGTTGTACCTCT
>CAZZGE010000263.1:0-6032 GCA_964653665.1 uncultured Porifericola sp.
TTGTAGAGATAGGCTTCTGCCCGACCAAACTCAACGAGCAAATGCCTGATTCCAAACTCCTTGTTTAAGTATATTAATAAGTCTTTTTGAAAAGCGGAATTAGGTGCCATGTTATGTCTCTCCCCTAATAGTATGACTTTTTTATTTGTGATATCCTCTTTTAATAATTTAAAAGACTGAAAATCAGGCTGATCCAGGTCTATACAGTAAAGGCTATCCTGGGCCGAAGCAGCTACCGAAATGATCAGCAGACCGATAATTAATAAGGAATGGTTCAACTTATTCATATCATTGGGATTATCATCTGATTAACCTTGTTTTTCTTATAAAACTGTCACCTCCTATTTTCGTACCGTAAAGCATGATAGTTAAGGTGCTAAATTGAACGGTGATAGAATAATTGTGCTTAAAACTGCAAGGGTCTGACCAATCAATTCCTTATCCTCATCAGCTTTACGCTCTTCTTTCCTTATTTGCATGGAGTTGTCAATTTTTCTCTTTCTCAGAGATTTGAACCTACTCAGCTGTGTACATTTGACTTATCTAAAACGAAAGACGCATAAGCTTTATTGAACAATCACCCGCCGGGTTTCGTGCTTGCCGTTGAGTTTGACGCGAAGGAAATAAGTGTCGGCGGGCAGCTCATCCACCGGAATGCTGATTTCCTGTTCGCCGGTATTCGGGAAATCCTGCTCAATAGCTCTCAGAAAGCCCCCTTCCTTGTCCAGCAGTTGAAACTCCAGTTGGCCGGCTTCCTGCAAATTGAACCGGACTTTCACTTCCTGATTGCCGGGATTGGGGAAGACTTTGAATGAGTTTTCTGGAGTCGGTTCTTCTAAGGTATTACCTCTTTTAGTCGTAATGATCACCACCCTATCATATCTTTCTCGCTGAGCAGGTGTCATAAACTGGGCAGCAGCTTCGTCTTTTCTTACGTCCAGGCTACGAATTTCGTCGGCACCGAGGCTTGCAGCATCAAAGTTTTCTACCGGGGTACCATCAACGATGTAAAGAACATTACCTCCTAAAGCTGAATTGAGTGACGGTTTCTCAAGCGCAATATCTATCTTTTTTCTGCCATTGAGTGCCACAGTAACACTGCGATATCCATCCTTGCGGAAAGTAAGGGTATCGTCAAAGCTTTGTACCGGCATCGTAAAGATTCCGGTGGGGTGCGTAATCCTTCCAATAAATTGATCGCCTTTGAATACCCTCACTCCCTTAAGACTTTCCCCGGTTTCGCTGTCAGTAATTTTTCCTATTACTTTAAGGCCGCTATCCGAAGTTTTGGACTGCTTGGGTATTTTGCTCCTGTCTGGGCTTTGCAGCTCGATACGCGAGGCATCCTCAACAGAAACCTCTTTTTTTGCATAACCGATAAAAGAGATGACCAGCGTTTCAGCACCTTCAGCTAATTGCAGGCTGTACCGCCCTTCCATGTCACTCACCGTACCAATGGTGGTGCCCTTGATCAGGATATTGGCACCGGGGATTTCCTGGCCGGTTTCTGCGTCTACCACTTGTCCTTGAATATTTTCAGATTGCAGCGGACTATTTGCCAATGGTGTATTTTCATTTTCTTGTGCCCTTTCTTGTCGCAACTTATCCAGCTGTTTCTTTTTCTCTTCTTCAGAAAGTGGCTTCAGCGAAATACTGATATTCTCTTTGCCCTCTACTGCCACAACTTCTTCCTCATAGCCAATAAAAAAGAAACGTAGTTCTTCACCTCCTTCCGGAATTTGAATTTGGAACTTTCCCTCTGGGTTACTGACGGTTCCAGTAGTTGAACCCTTAAAAAGGACATTGATACCGGGTAAAGGCTTGCCGCTCTCTGCATCTACCACTTGTCCCCGAACGACGTTACTTTCCTGTTTATATGCTCTCTTTTGCTCAGTCTCTTTCTTCATGGGAAAGACCAGCACCGACGGAAAGGTAGAGGAAACTACGCAGTCAGCACAGGCTGGCACAACATACCGTCTGTAGCCGGGTGCTTCATACATAATAAAAACCTTTTCCTTAGGATTATCCAGCACCAGGCGATACTCACCGGTTGGGTCAGTAACCGCCATTACTTCTCTCTTATGAATATCGGAAATTTTCACCCCCTCTATCGGTTCTCCACTTTCAGCATCTACCACCTTGCCCTGTATCCTGCTTTCAATGTCCCCGGGGACAAGAGTCTTGGTGGTTTTGATAGTGATGACTTTATCATACTGCTTTAGTTGTTCCTCGTTCAAAGATGGTACAACCACATCACTAATAGAGCTGACAGAGATGCTGTGTGGGCCCTTTATGGAATACTTATTATCTAAATCTTCAAAAGACTGTATGTCTTCACGAACCTGGCCATCAACGATGAAAAGAGGCTTACCATCCTTTGGTGGCGTTGGGCGTTTATTGGCATCATATCCTTTGGTTAATATTCTTATCACCTTTTTGTACCGCCCTCTGTCTGAAACATCAAGATATTTGGCCAGGTCTGTTTCAGTACCCATGACATTAATTGTCAAAATCTCATTGGGCTGGATATTGAGCTCGCTCAAAGAATTGACGTCTTTTCTGGCTTTACCATCCACAACGATCAGCGTACTGTCCAATGAAGAGAGGGCAGGTAGTTGTCTGCTTATTCTTTCTGCACGTTTTTTTTCTAATTTCTCTATCCGCTTTTGCTTCGCTTCCGCAGAAAGAGGTCTTAGAGAGACATTAATGGTTTCTTTACCCTCTAATGAAATAACTTCGTCTTCATAGCCGATGTGAACGATAACAAGTTCTTCACCCCCTTCCGGAATGTTGATTTGAAACGCACCTTCCCGGTTGCTGACCGTTCCGGTGGTAGTGCCTTTGATCAGGATATTGGTACCAGGAAGTGGTTTGCCGGTTTCGGCATCGGTAATCACGCCACTTGCCATCAATGGTTTTGTTTCACCTTCATCCTCAGGAAACATTACTATATTCAGAATTTTACTGTTCTGAATGCGTTCAGTACGATCTTGATAGCTTACGTAAGAGAAAACCAGCTCACCCTTTCCCTGAGGCAAGTCTATCTGATATCTCCCTGAAAGATCAGCGATAGTAGATTTATCAGTACCCTTTATCTTGATGTTAGCTCCAGGCAGAATTTCGCCGGATTGTTGATCTCTAATGGTACCCCTAACAATGGTTTTCTCTTCTTTCTTTCTGGCTGCTTCGGCTGCCTTCTTGGATGTTGCTTTAAACTCTATCAAATATCCATCAGGTACATTCTCATTTTCAAAGGTGGCGTTATCCACTTCTGATTGTTTGACGGTTCGCGGATCAGTCGCTACTCCATCTAGGGTAAACAACACTTCGGGATCATCAATGTGGTAATAAGTCCTGTTTTCTGAGTTTTTAATATCATTGGCTTCCTGATCGTTTTGAGAGAATTTAGCATCTTGTCCTGAGATATTTATAAAGACTTTATTGGCCATTACATCATAAATGGAGGAGTCGGGAGGCGGAACATTTTTTTGGATAGCTTTCTCACTCGTTTTTTGTGGTTGTGGACTTACGCTCCCCTGACTTTTTGGAAAAATTTTACTTCTGCTCTCTGCCTTCACCACCATTTTGTAGCGACTGGTATCTACACCTTCTACTGAATGGCTTGGAAAAACCTGCATGCTTTTGACTTCATAGCGAGTAACTTTTTTCGGATCAACCACTACGCCATCTAGTAGGTAGAGCACATTCGGTGCAGAATAGTTGATCCTAACTTTTTCCTCATCCAGTCCCTTTATTTCGTTTAAGCTTTTTTGAAGCGTATTAAGACTTTGATCCAGGCTAACGTACTGATCGTAAATTTCACCAATAGTCAGGCTGCTGGTATCCAGCACAATATCAGGTACCTGTTGCATAACCTCCTCAAAAGATGGAGCATAATTGATCTCATTCTGCCAATATTCTCCGGTAGAAGGCATATTTTCTATGTCTTCCACATTCCCATAGCCATCGTTGATTTGTAAGTAGGGCCCGACCTGTAATGAGTCCTTTTCTACTATTTCATCTGCCATTTGTTTCTCTTCCTCTCCCACCGGACTCTTTAGCGTGAAGGCAAACAGCAGCATCCCGATCAGGCAGAAGCTCAGCAGGAAGGGCAAGGGCTGTACGCTTTTCTTCTGGTAATCGGGCATCACGATTCTTTTAATACGCTCGCCAAATCCCGAGCGGCTACGGGCGGAACCCTTTACAGAAAGCGCTACCGGCGAGAAGGTGGTCCGCAGAGCAGCTACCTGCAGCAGGGCCTGTGCGTATACCTGCGGTCGTCCGGTGACTTGTAGCGTAATAGCGTCGCAGGCCAATTCCCGCTCCTGCTCCAGCACGGAGGCCATGTACCAGTAGGTAGGGTGGTAGAAAAGGATCACTTCGGCCAGCGACTGTAGCAGGTTCCACGGGTAGTCGTGCCGGCGGATATGGGCCAGTTCGTGTACTAGGATGCTCTCCAACTGCTCGGTGGGCATAGCCGTCAGCATGGCCGAGGGCAGCAGGATCAGCGGACGAAGCCAGCCCAGGGTCAGTGGAGTTTCCACCTGCTCGCTGCTGCTAAAATTTACCCTTCGGCGAATGCCCAGCTTTTGCTGTAAGTCGGCAGCGACCTGCTGCCAGTGTTCGGGGAGGGGCATACGCTGCTGCCGGAGCTGACGCACCTGCCAGAGACCCAGGCCCAGGCGAGCAGAAAAGAAGAGGCTCCCCAGCAGCCACAGCCCGGCCATCCAGACGGCATTTTCAGAAAGCTGAAAAAAGATACGGTTAGCTTCTCTTTGTATCTGCTCCCAGAAAGTAGGCTCCACTTCACTGACTATTGGTTTAGTCAACGGAAAGTCAATCGCATTCAATTCCTGGGAGACGGCTGCAACGGGTTTAAGGTTTTCCCATTGGTCGTAAAAAGTCACGGCAAAAGCGGTCAGTAGCAGGAAAAGAGCCGCCAGCGCCAGTCCAAAACGTAAGTTTGCCCGCTGATACCGGATCAGCTTCAGCAAAGCCCAGAGGATGAGCATCAGGAGCAGCCCCTGCCAGAGGGAATGCAGCAGGGTGAGCCCCAGCGCTTCCATCAGGCGCTGCAATTGGGGGGTATAGCTTAAAAATTCCATGATCATTTATTTTTTTCTATGTCATCCAGTAGCTTCTTGATTTCCTCAATCTCCTCGGGAGAGGGATTTCTTCTACCCAAAGCCCGCATCACCAGTTGAGTGGTAGAGCCTTTGAAGACGCGATTGACAAACTGGTCCAGCAGGTCATTATTTACCTGTGATTCCTGCACTTCGGCGGTATAGATATGAGAGCGTCCTTTGGCACCCTCGGTGGTGCGGCTAATCAGGCCTTTCTCAAACATGATCTGCATGAACTTGAGCGTGGTGGTATAGCCAGTGGGCTTGTCTTCGCTCAGCACTTCGTTAATCTCTTTGACTGTGGAAGGCCCCCGTTCCCAGAGTACCTGCAAAATGGCCAGTTCACTCTCCGAGGGTTTGCTATTTTTTTGCTTTACCATATCTATTACGAATTAGTTCGTAAATAAATGTAGAAAGAGATTTTTAAGAAGGCAAGCTTTTCTACGAATTATTTCGTAATAAAACTTTTAGCTATTTTCAGAAAGTCTTTGTTTGAGGAAGAAATCAGGGCAAGGCTTTTTTTCTTTTCTTTGCAAGCACCAATAAAGCAGTCATCATACTGCTGAATGGTGTGATTGTTATTTTTCAAAAGCTGAAAACTTCCGGGTGAAAGTGAAGCTTGTCAATGGCTGGTAACTGCACTCAGGGTATTTCGTAAACCTGATTTGAACCTAACTGATCAGTATTGATTTTTTATAGATTTTTTTCGGCTATCGTCCGCACGGGGCTTTGGCTGGTATATCCTTTTTCTGCTTCCATCAGGAAGTTTTTGAAAGGACGCAAAAATGTGTTTCAAAAAATAGAAGCCTTCGGACAGGTGCGGAATCCTCGGCAACCGGTCTACTGGTTTCACTGCGCCTCCCTGGGTGAGTTTGAGCAGGGCCGCCCCCTGATGGAGGCCCTGAAAGC
>CAZZGE010000264.1:0-6026 GCA_964653665.1 uncultured Porifericola sp.
GGATACCGGCATTTTATCTTTACTTCTTTACCGTCTCGGTAAATTATACGATAATACTTCTCTGGATGCTGTTGAATCAGCTGGTTAAGATCCTGCTTGGTCCGCCTGATAGTAAAGCTACCCAGTTGCTTTTTCAGGTGCTTAAAAGCATTGCTGCTGGTAGAATACAGTGACCTGTTCCGCCGAATACTTTCCAGTTCTTTGATACTCTCATCAGAGAGGTTGTCCACATCCAGGATCTCAATCAGGCGGAAAATATCTTCTAGTTTACGGTTGATAGGGGTGGCAGTAAACAGCACAACATTGTCGGCAGAATGCCGCTGCATCGCTGTACTACGATTTGATTTGGCATTTAAAAAATTATGGGCCTCATCTACCAGAAGCAGATGTGCTTTATCAAAATACTGGTCATTGATTTTTACAGAGTCCTTTCCCCAGCGGCTCATCTGCCCGTGTGAGATCATAGCCGGGGCGTATGTACCTAAATCCAGGAATTCTTCATGCCAGTTGTCAATTACGGAGGGAGGGCAGAGAATGGAGGTGTTGGTTCGGCTGCCTTTGCCCAGGCTCCACTGCCGGTTAATGATGGCCATCTGTAGGGCTGCTCCCAGGCGTGTTTTTCCGGAGCCGGTGGGGTCTGCGATCAGCAGGCCATCGCCAAAATTGTCAAAAATGTACAGGGCCTGACCAATAGCTTGGATCTGGCTTTCCCAAAGGTGTAAGCCGCCCAGCATCTGGAAAATTTGAGGGTACTGCTTCAGCCATTTACTCTCCAGAATTTCAGCAAATGCCTTAGCCAGAGCCTCCTGCCAACTGACGAACTGCAGTAATTCTTCCAGCAACTGGATCATCTTCTGATTGTAATTCCTTGCTTTTTCTTTGTAAGTGTTGGCTATCCACCTAATATCCTCGTATTCCTTACTGCCTTTTTTCTTTCTCAGGTTGGCCTCCAGGTTATTCTTTAGCCCGGCATTGGAAAAGTTACTGGAGCCAAGTACAGCATAATGATCCCCCCACATAAAGCTTAGCATATAGATTATCCAGAATTTTGAAATTCACCTGACCACTCTTGATGAGTTGAATCAGATGGATGATGCCGCAGCAGAGAGTGACCGAAATGCCTTTTCCAGCCAGTAATCTTTGATTTTCAGCTCAAGTTTGTGTTTTTTTAGACAAGTAGTATCCTTTAAGTAGTTGATCGGTTCATTACCCAGCACTATGTCTGTTCTACACTGGCTATTTTTATCTTGATGTGTGGAAACGAAGCTAACGATCTTATCAAGTGTCGTGAAGCCTGTAATGATGGTAAATGAAGAAGAAGCCAGGAAGTCATCTACAATAAATTTTTCCAGTTTGACAGATTGCTCAAAATTGGTAAGATACTGCTCCACAGGAGGCATTTCTTTCACTTCCAGTTGAAATCTTAGCTGATTGGAAGCAGGATTTTTTGACTTACTTTTACTGGGCATACTTTGGTAAATGATATTCCAGAAGCTAAAGCTGTTTTTTTCTATAGAAACTATTGTTCAATGGTAATACTTAATGCTCAAATAGGCTTAAGCTGACTCAATGTGAGCGCCCTTCTTTACTCAATTATTTTCTATCGTAACAAAAAAAATTAAGGACTAAAGTAAAACGGTATCTACTTTAGTCCTGACAAATTCTTTAAAGATCCACCTTATTTTCTAATATCTGATCATCTGACAGCAGTTTTTCTCTTAACTGAGCGTAATCAATTTCCTGCACACTACTTTCTCCATTAATGGCCATAGAAGCAGCAGTAGCCGCTGACTGACCCAATACCATAAATACAGGCTCCATCCGGATGGAACCAAAAGCGATATGGCTGGCCGAAAGTGCTACCGGTACTAATAGATTAGTCGCCTCTTCTTTTTTGGGTATAATCGATCTGTAAGATATAGGATAAGGAGGAAAGCCCCCTACTTCCACATTGCCTTCATTTTTAACCTGGCCATCTACTACGATTCTCTGACAATTATGGGAGTCCATCGTGTAAGCCGCCAGACCAACTGGGTCATCAATTACCTCATCCCCCTGGCAATTGGCCTGGGTCATCACATATTCACCAATCATCCGGCGTGCCTCGCGTACGTATAATTGAGGAGACCAGTTTCCATTGTCTTCGTATTCATCTTTAGAATATCCCCATTTTTTCACCTCTTCCTGTAACACTTCCGGTACACGGGGATCAGTAGTGTAGAAGTACAGTAGCCCTTTGGTATAATCTTCATGCGCTTTGATAATCTCCTCCCGTTCCTCATAGGTCACTTCAGGATATGCATGACTCATATTGATCATATCAGTGGAGAACCCTCCTCTATTATTGATATCCGTTTTGGCATTAGGCATAAGGCTCCAGATAAAATACTGGTTGATTCCTCGCATATCTGGCTGGGCTTCAAACAGCCTGGCCAGTAATTCATAATTAGAGGAATCATAGTTAGCAGGCTCGGAAATAGGCAGCATATTATCAGGATTATCAGTCAGGCATATCCGAAAATTATAAGCCTGTACCAACGAATCCCCACTACCTCTCTCATCCAGAGAAGCAGTGCTTATGCCACATAATAGATCACTTTCCGGATTGCCGGGTTCTACATAAGGGTCTATGCCATCGGGAAACTGGTGACCTTCCAGTAGCTGTACGCCGTTGTAGGTTTCACCGTAAACTTCGTTTGACTCCCTTCCAACAGTATAATCCACCCCGGCAGTTGCCAACAAGTCACCTTCATAGGTGGCATCAATAAACATTTTCCCTCGGAATGTACTTCCACTTTCCATGGTAATTTTTTGGATTTCACTACCCTCTTTCAGAACTCCATCTTCACGATCCAGTTTTTCTCCCATTACCACCTCTACATTTTCTGCAGCGAGCATCTCTTCATATACCTGGAGGGCTGTGGAAGGTTCAAAAGTCCACATAGCATCTTCACCTTCCTCGGTGCGGGTTTGTCCCCCATCCATATAGCTCTCTCTTTCCTGCCATTTCCAGTTCTCTGTTTGATTATAGTAAGTTTTGATATTTCGGTAAAATTCCCTGGAGATACCACCGATCGCCTGTTTATTACCAATATCAGTTTGTCCTAGACCGCCGGTAGTCATACCACCCAGTCGGTAATAGGGCTCAATCAGGACTACCGACTTGCCCATACGAGAGGCTTGAATAGCCGCAGCAATTCCCCCTGAGGTGCCTCCATACACGACGATGTCGTAGGTTTCGCCAGTTGCTTCTTCTTGCTCTGGTGCAGAACAAGAAAAAGCCAGAAAAAAGCAAAAAATAAAGATTAGGTATTTCATAGTATGTTTCTCTTTTGGTTTAGGTTATACATCATTCAACGTCAGTACCTGCTTATCTTTTTTCAACTGAGCTTCAAGTTGATCATATTTTATCTCTTGCACCGGAATGTTTTCTTCAATTGCCAGTACAGCCGCGGTAGCTGCACTTTGACCCAGAATCATGAACACCGGCTCCATGCGTATTGAGCCAAAAGCAATATGGGAGCTGGACACACAGACAGGTACAAGCAGGTTCTCACATTCTTCTTTTTTTGGCACCAGCGAGTTGTAGGATATTTCATAAGGTTTCGGCACTTTTACCCCAATGTCTCCTTCATTTTGTACATAGCCGTCTGGTTTCACATAACGCTGAATGTTATGAGAGTCCATGGTGTAAGACCCCATTCCAACAGAATTGGGTGTTTCTCTTTTGTCTAAAATATCGTTTTCTGTCATAACATAATCACCGATCATACGCCGGGCTTCCCGTACATAAATCTGGTGCGGCCAGTTGCCGTTATCAGTAAATTCATCTTTGGCCAGTCCCCAGGTCTGCATCTCGTGGCGTATTTCCTCGGGCACCCTAGGATCGTTGGCGGTAAAATACATCAGCCCTTTCTGGTAGTTTTCGTGCTCTTTGATAATCTCGTTGCGACGCTCGTAGGAGGCTTCCGGATAATCGTAGTTCATGCCTATATAATCCGTACTGACCGGACCGTGGTTATTGGTGTCAGTTTTACGATTCGGTATTTTATCAAATTTATTAAAGGTGTCTCTCCAGCCTTTTTCATACACTCTGGCTAGTATTTCGTAGCGGCTGGAATCATAGTTCTCGGGGCGGGGGAAAGATACTCGGTTATCAGGATGGTTACTGAGGCACATGCGGAAACAATAAGCCTGGATTTTATCATCTCCCTGTCCGTATTCCCCCGGATCTTCATCCGAGATGAGCGGCAGTAGTCCGCTGGTGGGATCGCCGGGGACTACATAAGGGTTAATATCTTCTTTAAACCAGTGAGCATGGTGGAGCACTCCGGTTTGTATACCGTTCCACTCTTCACCGTATACGCTATTGGCTTCTCGTCCCACATGATAACTTACTCCGGCTTCGGCCATCAGGTCGCCTTCGTAGGTGGCATCAATGAACATTTTGCCCTCAAAAACTTTTCCGCTCAGGGTTTCAAAACTGGCAATACGTCCATTGTCCATCTTTACACTGCCGCCTTCTCTGTTCAGCCACTCATCACGATACAGCTCTATGTCGTGCTCTTTGATAAAATCTTCAAAGGCCATCTCAGCGATATGAGGTTCAAATATCCACATGGTTCGGTTTTCACCATCCAGGGCTACGGTACCCTGTCCTTTATTGCCAAACTCTTCCTTTTTCTGCCATTCCCAGGTCTCAGGCTTCTGGTATTCCTGATAGACCTTACCGTAAAATTCTCTGGAAAGCCCTCCGATCACTTCTTTGTTTCCGGTATCAGAAAAGCCTAATCCTCCTGCACTTAGTCCGCCAAGGTGGACATCGGGCGATACCATAATCACTGACTTGCCCATGCGGGCTACCTGCACGGCGGCAGTTACCGCGGCTGACGTTCCTCCGTAAATGATCACATCAGCTTCGTAGATATTTTCGTTACTATCAGCCTGTTCTGAAGTGCTCTCCGAGCAGTGGGTGAGTAATGTCAAAAGAAACAGAAAAATCAGAGAAGGGATATTTTTAATCATCGTATGTTTCATGTTTGCGGTTGTATTTAGTTTATTCAATTAGTTTGTATGTCTATTGCAAAGTACTAAGGTAAGGCAATACTGATATATAATTCCAAGATTACTCATTACTAGCTTTACTTTCCATAATCTCAACTAGTTTTTGCTCCGTAATGGCCACCATATCGAGTCGCTGAGCATATAGGTTGGTGATTTCGGATTCATCCTCGGGTAAATCATATAGTTCTCCGAGAGCTAATCAAAAAAGGTCATGATGTGCAGTATGGTCGTCCAGATGACTTTGGCGGATACCAATCAATTATATATGATGCCAAGACTAAGGTTCACTCCAGAGCCTGAGAAAGCAGGAAAGACAGTCAGGCGATAGATTTCTAAGCAGCTTTCAACAGCCAAAATGTGAGAGGATTATAAGTGTATTACTGACTTTACACTTAAAAGGGCCAATTTGCGGTAATCTCACAAAAACAACATTTGAGATCACGCACCTGCTTGACTTCCACAAACATACGAGCTTGTTTAAATTTCTGATTTAAGTTTATAAAATACTGTTAATCAGTGCGCTGGCCCGAAAATCCTGCGGGCGTGCGGAAGGCATGAGCGTGGAAGCGTGGGACGCCCCGCATTAGGATTTTTCCAGACCAGGACGGCTAGAGTTTTTTGGTTATTTTTTGTGGCAATGACAAAAAGTAACAAAGCTAAAAGCTAACGAAAAGAATTATCATTGCCTTGAACCTTATGACTCCAAATAAAATTTTTAAACATGCTCTAACTATCATTCCTGCCAGGGTACCTGTCCACTTTTTTGGATGTGTCCCATTATCAGCTTATTCAGTTCGCGATACTTTTCTTCTTCGCTGTCCATCAGGTTATTTTTTCCTGCGGATCTTCTATTAAATTATACAGCTCGTAGGGCTCGTAAGGGCTGTTTTGCAGCAGCTTCCAATCACCCTTACGTACCGCGTAAACGCTCTGCCCACCGTAGCGGGTGCCGCCCTCCCGAC